>PGYV01000002.1:187190-343569 GCA_002839855.1 Candidatus Goldiibacteriota bacterium HGW-Goldbacteria-1 | reverse complement strand
CCGTTTCAGTTATAGTCACCGTGGTCGTTGGAGTTATCGTTTCTGTTACTGTCTCAGTACCTGTCTCGGTTACTGTTTCAGTAGCTGTTTCAGTAGCCGTTTCAGTCACTGTCTCAGTACCTGTCTCAGTTACAGTTGCCGTAATCGTTAGAGTTGCTGTTTCAGTTATCGTTTCAGTCACTGTCTCGGTACATGTTTCAGTTACCGTCTCGGTAGCCGTTTCAGTTACTGTCTCAGTTATCGTTTCAGTGGCAGTTTCAGTTACTGTCGTAGTAGCTGTTCCGGTAACAGTTGCAGTTATTGTTTCTGACACAGTTATAGTAGCTGTAGGTGTCTCTGCGGCTTCACAGACAGGCACCGTAATACTATCAGTATCTAATGTAACAGTTCCGCCAAAAGCCAATGCTCTTCCTGTCCAGGTAACCAGATTCCCTGCCGTAATACCCGCATCATCAATTACCGTCCCTATAAAAGTGCTATTTGCACCAAGGGTTGTAGCCTGAACCGGAACCCAGAACACATCACACGCCTCTGCCCCGCCTGTCAGTACGATTGTTGATCCGGCCGTTGTATTAAAAGCGCCTGAAGACCTGAAAATATAATTTCCTTTTCCATCAAGAATAATAGTTGATCCGCCGCCAATAGTCATTGCTCCGGCAACACAATAGACCCCCGGTGTATAAATCCCGACAGGACCGTGTGTAATATCCGCTGATAAATCAACAGCCCCGGCTGCAAAAGAAAAGGTGCATGCTTCATTATTCAGGTCAGCAAGTGCAGCACCCTGATCTATTCCTGATTGAGGAGGAGCAGGTACATAAGTATCCCCGGTGGCCGTGTGATTTCCCGGTATGGATAAGGTTGTGTAGCCAACATCGCCCGTAATAACTGATACGCCTGCATTACAGGTAAAAGTGCTTGAAAGCACTCCAAAAGTACCGGCGGTTTTAAGGTCTATTATTGTGGCGCTATATGACGCCGCGTTTAAAAATAACGTAAATGAAATCACATATAATAATGTAAGCTGCTTTTTTAATCTGCCAAAGGGCCAATTACATTCATTTAACATGCATTCTCCCGCTATTTTTTTGTTCTATTAAATATCTGTCTTCTGCCAATAATCAGAACACACTAACCATACACAAATTTTTCAAATGTTATAACGCCCCCTTTCGGCTATATATAGACTTATTTCATAGTGGAAAAATGTACACCGGCATAGGGCCGTAAAATTGAATTACAGATGATTTTTTCTGCAGACGTACAGACAAATAACCGCACACCTGCAAATGATTTAAGGTGTCAAATTGGGATGATATGAACATAAATGTTATATTTTCTCGGATTTAATTCTCCGGGCGGCCTAAAAAAAAACAGAGACGCAATATACTGCGTCTCTGTTTTAAAGCTACGGTTTGCGCCTTTAAACGGCCTACTTTTTCGGGTAAAAATTATCCATGGGGACAAGTTCCAAACTGCCGGTATTGGGTTTTACCCACCATAAACAGAACCAAAGGCTGCCATTATTTCTGAAAGACGCGTGAATATCATGCATCCCTTTGGAAAGTACAACTTCCGCCCTTGACTGGTTGCCTGTAAGAATAAGTTTATTATCTATAAACAATTGTTTATTTTCGCCTGTTTTGACGTCAAAAAAGTATCTGCCGGCAGTGTCTATCCTTATCTTTCCATCCCAGCACGCGGTAAAAAATCTTATATTCTTGGGATAAAACGCCCAATCCTGAAATATAATAGGTTCTATTCTTTCATCAAGCAGCTCCCCTGTCCCGCAATCTGCCCCTGTATAATAAGAAACGGTAAGCCCCCTTTCAGGCTTATATGACATGCCTTTAACCGCTTCTTCATATGGAACCTTGTAAGCGATAAAAGAAGTCACATTCTCTTTATTATATTTTTCCTTAAATTCTATGCGCTCTCCCCCGGGATAATACGCCTGAAGCGCGTCAAGCATTGTAAAATAATCCCTTTCAAGAATATAAATATAATTCATACCCGGCTTGGGATTAACCGGAAAATTATGCCCTAATGTAATCTTTTCATAATTATCCTTGCCCTTATTCATAAACACTATCATTACATCCGGTGTTTCTCCCCTCTCACCGTGCATAAAAAACGGGGTCATAATCGCCTGCCAGTTGTCACCTAAATTTACAACATATTCCGCGGCTTCTCTTTTTTCAGCTTCAAAAGAACGGTATGCAAGTTTATGTTTTCCGAATCTTTCAAAGATACGTTCATAATTGTCCACGGCAATTATCAGTAAAAGTATTCCCGCGATCAGCAGAAAAATAAATTTTGATATTTTTCCCGCATTTTCATAGAACACTTTAGAAAGGGCTGCTATTGCCGCTGCCGCGAATATAAATACCATAGGCATGGCCATTACCCCCCTGGTTGCATGCGGGGCTTCTATAAAAAGAGCGGAACCCTGAATAAAGATGAAAAACATGCCCAGGAAAAAGAAAGAACGCGCGTTGCCAAGAAACAGGCCGGTAAGAAGCAGCATAAATCCTGCCGCCGCAAAGATACCCGAAAGAAAATCCACCATGGGAACGCTGTCAAAATTGCCTAATACCATTGATATGCCGCCCCTGTGATTATACATAAACACAGCTCTTTTCAGGCTTTCAAGGTAAGTCAATACCGGATTCACAGAAGTCCAATGCCTGTGATTTTGTTCGGAAAAAAGAAAAAGCCCGCCCGGCCTCATCATGTAAGAATTAAGATTTTCAAATATATAAATAATTAACGGCAAAAGAACCAGCATCAATACAGACAGCGTAATAAGCAATTGTTTGAAATTCGCCTTTATAAAACCCCTGTCTGTAAAAACGCAGACAGCAAGCATAGCCGCATAGGCGAAAGGAATTATTCGCGCCGCCTGATAAGTCTGTATAGCCAATCCCATTGAAAGTCCCAGAAGAATAAAATCCGGCAGTTTTCTTTCGTTATAAACTTTTAGCGCAAAAAACATGGTAAACATGTATGGCAGCATGGCAAAAGAAGCATGATATACAAGCCTGCTGTATATTACGGGATAACTGCCTACCGCGAACAGAAGCCCTCCTAAAACCGCGGCGCGCCATCCAAACATATAACGGATAAGAAAATAAAACGACACGGCCGCAAGAAGGCCGCCGACCGCTGTTGCAGCCCTTGCACCCACTATTCCTTCACCGACTATCGGAAAAAGCGCTCCCATAAAAAAATTATATAAAGCCGGATTGTCAGTTATTGCCCTTATATATATGGGCAGTGTAGAATCAGCCCCGTGCGGTATTACATTTCTTATTATGTCCATTGCATCTTTAGCGGCCTTCCCCTCATCGCGGAAGGATCCCAAAGGCACAGTGTCCAGATTATGGAACCTGAAATAAGCCGCGGCTATAAAAAATATAACAAACCCAATTATTTCATTTCTGACGGGTTTTTCAGAAATATCTTTTAAAAAAGGAAGAGCGCCAATAAGCTCCGCCCCCTTATCAGCTTTTAATACCACAAAAAAAGGTATAAAAGAAAGCAGAAAGAATAAAGCGCCGGGCCAGACGTGTGCTTTTCCGTACATCATTGACTGCCCGATAAAAATTAAAGTAAAACCTGTTATCATAGAAATAATTTTAATAATCCTGTTTTTTTCCAAAATACCCTCCGCCGCTTGTCAAATTATTATAAAACCTAAAATCAATTTTTATATTTTATCAAAAATTTTAAGCCGTGTAAATTTAATATTACGGAATAACCGCTACGAATAACAGCTACGGTCTGCCGGAAACTACTTTACCGGCTGGATACCGGCGATGGCAAGGACGGATTTTTCCGGAACAAGAAGAAACCTGTCCGTGATGGAAACCCCTATCTTTGCAAGCCCAAGAGAATCAAAAATTATTTTCTGCGCTGAAAGCGGTAAATCCCCGTATCCCGGGCTGAAACGCCTTGTTGTAACCCTGCCTTCGCGCTGAAGCTTCTTATTTATAAAATCCTGCATCCAGTCAAGGGCACTGTCCGCGGTTTCTGATGCCGTTGCGTCCAGAATAATGCCTTTTGCCCCGTTACCCGCCTGAATTTCATTTCTTGTAACTTCAACAACTTCCGCGCCGGCAGTTGCCGCCATTAAAACAACCTCTGTGCTGTCCCTTAAAAGTTCCGCAAGCTTGCCGCTTTCAAATAGCGCGCCTGAATCCAGCTGAACCCTTGCAAAATCATTATGGTTTATCAGGTACCTGCCATAGGCGCCTTTTAATTCACACAAACGCCTGCCATGCTCTATTGTTTCGGTTATTTTTATAAGCTCTTCCCCGCCCAATTCCGTAATACCCTTTTTGTAGCCCATGCGGAAAAGAATATGTTCGTCCACCGCGCGCGCGTTTATGTTATCCAGATATGTCACTGTAGAAAAATGTTCAGCCATTTTTATCACCCATTTTTTTATTCTAACACAAAATACGGGGATTATGCCTTTACTTTATCCCTGTCTTTGTGCCCCAAGGTTATAAAGATAACCCCTAAAGTTATAAGCGCCATTGCCGCAAAGCCATGGGCGTTTATAATTTCTTTGCCAAAAACCACCCCGATAATAACAGCCCCTACCGGGTTAACAAAAGAATAGCTTGTGGCAAGCGCGGGGCTGGTATGTTCAAATAAATACATATAAGCGGTAAATCCCACAAGAGAACCAAAAACGACAAGATAAAGAATAGCTGTTACAGACACTGCGGAAGGAACAGCCATAAGCCGTTCACCGGAAATGAATCCAAGCAGTAATGTAAGCGCTCCGCCCGCTGTCATGGCAAGCGCATTACCCATAAGCCCCTTTGGCGCTTCAAGTTTTTTACCCGCAAAAGAACCCATCGCCCATGCAGGGGCGGCAATTAATAAAAATAACGCCCCCATAAAATTCCCCTTAAAATCATTCTCGAAATTCAGCAGAACAATACCTGCCATGCCAAGCGCCACGCCTATCCATTCCACTTTTGATGCTTTCCTTCCAAAATACGGCCCAAAGATACATGCCCAGATTGTGACAGCAGCTATTGCAACCGCGCACAGGCCCGACCCGACAGTCTTCATAGCAAGGGCAACAAAACCGGTACCCATAGCAAACATCAGAAATCCGGAAACAGCACAAGCACCCCAGTCTTTCAAAGACGGATGCTTTTCTCCACGAATGATAAGATAAAGATAGGTTATTAATCCGGCAATTATGAACCTTATGCCGCACATTAAAAGCGGAGGCACTCCGGTAATAGCGTATTTTATGGCTATATAAGTGGTGCTCCAAAGCAAATATATGGAGACCAAACTTATGATAACTTTTATTTTTTTATCCATTGTCCGCATATATTCCTTAATTTTTTTATTCGCCGCAAATACGGATTTGTATTCCGCACCCCGCCGTTAATTTAAATACGATTTTGAATTTTATCGTAGAGGCGTAATATATTACGCCTCGCTTTTAACTACGAGACGTACCATGGTACGTCTCTACATTAGTAACAACCATACCAGACATAAACAATTACTAAAAAGAGACGCAAGTTATTGCGTCTCTTTGTTAAAGGATTCAAACCCCGTATCAAAAGCTAAAAACTCTTATAATCTCCCCTGCCCTGAGCCACAAACTTGCCGGCAGATTTGATGATAGAGCCGGCGCACAGATTACTGCAGTCTTCTTTTACGCATATTTTATTGTCATACAAAAGATAGCTTTCCCTGTAAGGCGCCGGCGTATAGTTTGGCATGAATACATTAGCGCCGTACATCATAGCCATTTTTCTGCCGTCTTTATCAGAAGTGCCCATTGCCGTTGTAGCGGGCAGATTTACATTTTTAAGCATAATCCTTATAAGCGCAAGCGTCTTCAAAGTAAGAAAGACTCCTTTGGACTCTTCGCCGCCAAAGGGAGTGTCCTTATGCGGTAAGAAAGGGCCTATTCCCACCATAGCAGGCTGAAGTTCCTTAAAATACAAAAGGTCATCCGCTATCATTTCCATTGTCTGACCCGGCAAACCAGTCATTATCCCTGTCCCTACCTGATAACCAAGCTCCTTAAGCCAAAGAAGGCACTTTTTTCTATATTCCAGGTCATCATCGGGATGCAGTTCTTTAAAAAGTACGGGATTGGTGGTTTCTATTCTTAAAAGGAACCTGTCCGCGCCGGCTTCTTTAAACTGCTTGTAAACTTCAAACGGACGCTCGCCTATGGAAATTGTGACAGCCATATCATAAGCCGACCGGATTTGTTTTATGACATCAAGCAGCATAGGGTCAGAATCCGCATCTTCGCCGCCCTGCAACACAACCGTCATTACGCCCTGAGTTTTTAACTTTTCCACAACTTTAAATATCTCTTCGGGCTTAATCAGATACCTTAAGACCTTTTCATTGCCGCGCCTTATGCCGCAATAATTGCAGTTCTTCCTGCACTTATTAGAGTATTCAATAATGCCCCTTATAAAGACGCCTTTACCAAAATACTCTTCACATATCTGCTCTGCAAGGTTAAACAAAGGCATAAACTTTTCTTCATCCGCTATATTAAGCGCCGTGACAAGATCCTCTTTTGTGTAAGCGCCGCTTTTCAACCTGTTAATTAACTCTTCCATTTTACCGCTCCTTTATAATGATACTTTCAATTATTACCGGACAGCGTGAATGCCATGGCAACGCCCGCATTCATGCGCTATACCTACAAAAACAAATTCAACTGCCGCGGGCTGAAGACCCGCGTTTACCAGAGATAAATTCAAATGCACCAAGACAATTTTAATACTTCTTTTCCCGCAAAAACAGATTTATAATACTTTAAAAGGTTTTACAACCCGTTCAAACACACCCTGCGTAAATGATATCGCCATCCCGTAATTGGTTATGGGGATTGATACTGTTTTGGATGAATCTATTCTGGACAGCATCTCTTTGCGGTTTATCATGCACGCGCCGCAGGAAATTATAAGGTTATACTTTGACAGGTCTTTATCCATATACGGCCCTGCCACAGTATCAAATTCCAGATTTTTGCCGGTGTACTGCCTTATCCACCGTGGTATCTTTACCCTTCCTATATCATCTGACTGGGCGTGATGCGTGCAGGCTTCCATAATTAATACCCTGTCGCCGTCCTTAAGTTTATCTATATGCCTTGTGCCGTTAACAAATTCCTTAAAGTCCCCCTTTAACCGCGAGAACAGTATGGAGAAGGTGGTAAGTGGAACTGAATCCGGCACATCGCCCGACACTTTAAGTATTACCTGAGAGTCGCAGATGACCAGCGCCGGAGGGTTTTTAAGAACCGACAAAGCATGGGCAAGCTCTCTTTCTTTAACCGTAACTGTAACCGTATCATTATCCAGAAGGTCCCTTATGACCTGAACCTGCGGCAGAATAAGCCTGCCTTTAGGGGCGCCAAGGTCAATTGGCACAACAAGCATTACAACATCGCCCTGCTTTACCAGGTCTCCAATTATGGTGGAGTTTTCCACATGTATTTTTGACCCTGTCTGCACCAATAATTTTCTTAATTCTTCAATATTTTTTCCTGTTGTACAACTTAAAGAAACACAGGATATTTCCTTTTGTTTTATGGTATTTTCTTTTAGTTCATCCTTTACATCAACGTCTATTTTGTTGAAAACTACTATTACATCAGTTGATTTTTTAAGTTCATCTATCAGGTCAAGTTCAAGTTTATCAAATGTGGAAAACGTGGTCACAACAATTGCCAGATTTATTTTGTGGATAACTTCTTTGGTTCTTGCCACCCTCTTTAAACCCAAATCACCTTCATCATCTATCCCTGCGGTGTCGTAAATGAACACAGGGCCTATACCGGCTATTTCCATCGCCTTTCCTACCGGATCAGTGGTAGTACCGGGGGTGGTGTCAACAATGGCTGTATTCTGCCCTGTAAGGGCGTTAATAAGGCTGGATTTACCAGCATTGCGCCTTCCAAAAATGCCTATTTGTAACCTGTTAGCCACCGGTGTCCGGTTCATTTATCGCCGTCCTTTAGACCCGTCATTTTAAACCTGTTGGAATTTACAAGTTCATCGTAGGTATTTGCATCCATTATTCCGGACTCTGTAACCATCTTTTTTATGTCTTTTTCGCCGTTCTTATACCTAAGGTAAAAACCCGCCGCTTTATCATGGCCTATGTACTGGCTAAGGTATGTCAAAACCGCGACCGAAGATGATAAATTTGACGCAATTTTTTCCCTGTTCAGTGTTAACCCTTTGATACAACTCCGGTCAAACACCTTTACCGAATGGGTAAGCATCCGTAAATTTTTTAAACTTAAAGCTGCCACAAGCGGGTAAAACTGGTTAAGTTCAAAGTTGCCCTGTGACGCGGCAGTGGAAATGACTGCGTCATTACCCATAATAAGCATAGAGACCTGCTGGACAAATTCGGGTATTACAGGGTTTACCTTACCCGGCATAATTGATGAACCTTCCTGAACCGCGGGCAGAATGAATTCCCCTATGCCGCCGTCCGGGCCGCCGGACTGCAGCCTTAAATCGCCCGCAATTTTCATAAGGTTGACAGCTGCCGTCTTTATAATAGCCATGGTTTCAACCACGGTGTCAAGATTCTGGGTGGCATCCACAAGATTTTCAGCCCTGCTGATATTAAGCCCGGTAATCTCACGAAGTTTTGTGATGGCCGAGAATATGTATTTCTGCGGCGCGTTAAAACCCGTGCCTATTGCCGTGCCGCCAAGATTTAAAGTTTTTATCCTTTCATTTGCCTTAAACACCCGCCAGCGGTCACGCGCTATGCACTCCGCGTAAGCCGAAAATTGCATACCCACGGTCATAGGCAGCGCGTCCATAAGTTCTGTCCTGCCAAGCTTGACGATGTCGCAATACTCTTTTTCTTTTTCCTGCAAAGATTCCTGCAGGGATGCAAGCGCGGGCTCCAGCTCTTTTAAATAAAACATTACCGCCACTTTAAAAGCGGAAGGATATGTGTCATTAGTGGACTGGTGCAGATTGACATCATCCACCGGGCTTAAGATGTGATAATCCCCCGGCTTATGTCCGGCAAGTACAAGCGCTTTATTTGCTATAAGTTCGTTTATATTCATATTCAAAGGCGTACCCGCACCGCCCGATAAAGGGTTAACAACTACACTGCCGTTATCATCACCGGTTAACAGGAGATCTACAGCATCGGTTATCATTTTGGTTTTTATATCCGACAGGTATCCGTTTTCATTACTTGCAAGCGCGCAAGCCTTTTTAACCATTAAGAATGATTTTATGAATACAGGGTCTGCGCTTTCATCGAAATTACCAAAATTTTCCAGCGCCCTTGCGGCATTAATGCCATAAAGCGCACCATCCGGAATCTGTACTTCCCCTATAAAGTCTTTTTCTTTACGCATTTATCACCGGCCTTAATTTATTTAATCAAACCGTTGAAATTTATAATAATATTATATCACTAATTTAGTAGTATATCACTATTTTTTCTTTTTTACAAAACTTATAAGCACAAAAAAAGAACAAAATTAATAGTAATTTCTATTTCTTAGCCGCTTAGCAGTTGAACCAATAATTTTTGATTGCCTCCGATTTCTTCAAAATTTCATAGAACAGATTCTCCGGTTACAAATAACTTTAAAATTTGGCAACTATATCCGTTAAGTACAAAAATATTATTTGTAGCTGTTTTTTTAGTGCTCCTTGCCATTTTCAGGCGAACTGTTCTCTTAACATATAAAAATATCCGATTTTTTTGTTGAACCATAATTGTTATGTGTTTATTATTTAGCAATTTCTACTTTTGCAATTTTTGATGGATTTGAATAATAAATACGGACCTTTACGCCAGACTTAAGCAATCCTCCGTGCGAAACAGTATTTCGATAACTTGAAGTCATTGAAAAATCTGAAAAATTAAATGTTACTCCTTGTACTGTGATTTCTTCCTGTTGATGACCGTTATAAGGCATTGGTTTGAAATCTGTTATGATACCTTCGACTACTTTACACTTCCCACTAATCAATGCGTTTTTTAAATTGAAATATTCATTAAATAATGAGTAGTATGCTGATATCATCAAAAACAAAGTAAATCCTATATAAGCAAAGTGAAAGATTTTTCTATTTTTTTTGTGCAAAAAAAACGATATAATACCTGCGGAAAATAAAACCAAAGGTATAACCAATGGCATCCAATTATCAAGTAATATTTGACCTAAACTTTTATTACTAATATCAAAAATGGTTTCATAAATCATTTTCACCTCCGCAAATTGTATCTTTAAATATTTTAGATCCTACGTAACGGTTGTTAATTTTGTTTGGATAATATTTATAAAATAATTTATTAGCAAAAAAAAAGGGCGGCTGTTAAGCCGCCCTTTTTATATTACAGAATTTATTTGTAGTAAAGCGGCCTTGGTGTGTACTTTGTGTGCAGCAGTTTGTGTGACTTGTGGCTTAACGGTTTTTCAAGGAATTCGTCATACAGTTTTTTAATATCCGGGTTATCATGCGATACCCTGATTTCTGACTGATTGTCATCCTTGTATATACCGGCTGTCCTCTTTTTCCTTATTTCATTCGTTACCATGTACGGCTGGCCTCCGCCTGCTATACATCCGCCTTCGCACGCCATGACTTCAATGAAGTCATAAGGCATTGGCTTGCCTTCTTTTTTTGCCTTTCTTATTTCATCAAGCACAATCCTTACATTACCTGTTCCGTGTGCCACCGCAACATTTACCTTATTTCCGGCAACATCAACAACACCTGTTTTTACGCCTTTTAATCCGCGCACGGCTTCCACGTCTATATTTCCAAGGTTCTTGCCCGTGACAAAGAAATACGCTGTCCTTAATGCCGCTTCCATAACACCGCCTGTTGCGCCGAATATGGTGCCGGCGCCTGTGTATGTGCCAAGCAGCGAATCAACTTCTTCCGGTTCAAGCGTTTTAAAGTCTATTCCGCTGGATTTTGTCATGCGGACAAATTCCCTTGTGGTAAGCGAAATATCAACGTCCTGGAATCCGCTGGATCTCATCTCTTCGCAGCGCTGAACTTCATACTTTTTGGCTGTGCACGGCATTATTGAAACAACAAATACTTTTGAAGGGTCAACGCCTATTTTCTGCGCGTAATATGTCTTTGCAAGCGCGCCTAACATTTCATGCGGCGATTTGCAGGTGGAGAAATGCTCTATTAAATCCGGATAATACTTTTCAAGGAAATCAACCCACGCAGGGCAGCACGAAGTGATAAGCGGAAGCGCTTTTTTGTCTGTTGTGTATTTCTTTACAAATTCAGACGCTTCTTCCATTATTGTCAAATCGGCCGCGAAGTTGGTGTCAAAAGCAGCTTTGAAGCCAAGTTTTCTTAATAAAGCGTACATCTTTTTTGTCACAATTTCGCCGGGGTCCATTCCAAAACCTTCGCCAAAAGCCACCCTTACAGCGGGCGCTATCTGTGCCACGCAGTGAAGTTCCGGATTCCTTAACGCTTCCCATACTTTAGACACTTCATCAAATTCCACAAGCGCGCCTACCGGGCAGTGAGCGGAACACTGACCGCACTTTATACACGGGCTTTCGGCAAGTTTAATGTCACCTGCCGGCGCCATTCTTGTTTCTATCCCCCTGTCTAAAAATTCAAGCGCGTGCACAGTCTGTATGTTCTGACATACAGATACGCACCTTCCGCAGCCGACGCATTTTCTTGGGTCAAGGACAACCGCTTTTGTGGAAGTATCATGCGGAAGCTCCCTTACCATTGCTTTGTAAGGCTGCTGCCTTATGCCAAACTCTTCCGCAAGGGTCTGAAGTTCACAGTTGCGGTTTCTTAAGCAGGTTAAACATTCATTGGGATGCGTTGACAAGATAAGGTCAAGCACGTTTTTTCTTACTTCAAAAAGTTCGCCGTCATGGGTGGTTATTTCCATGCCGGGCTCCACTTTTGTGCAGCATGCCCTTAAAAGTTTTCTGTTATTCTTTACCTTTACCACGCATATTCCGCATGAAGCTGTGGCTTCAATATCGGGGTGCTTGCAAAGCGTGGGTATCTTAACATTTGCTTTTAACGCGGCTTCAAGTATTGAAACACCTTCAAAAACCTGTATCTTCTGGCCGTTAATTATAACTTCTATCCTTTTTCCCGTCTGAATTTCCTGTATCATGGTGTTTCCTCCTTAGCCTCTGCTCACGGCGCTGAATTTGCATACCGCGAAGCACTCGCCGCACTTTATGCATTTTGACTGGTCTATCAGGTATGGCTTTCTCTTTTCACCGCTTATACAGGTTACAGGGCATTTCTGCGCGCAAAGCCCGCAGCCAATGCACTTATCGCTGATGATGGTGTATTGTACAAGGTCTTTACATTTGCCTGTTGGGCATTTTTTGTCTTTAATATGTGTCATATATTCATCATTGAAATATTTCAGCGAAGACAGCACCGGATTCGGCGTGGTCTGCCCAAGGGCGCATAATGAGGCCTTCTGCATCGCCATGCTTATGCTGTTAATTTTTTCAATATCTTTTACTTCTCCGTTTCCTTTTGTTATCTTTTCCAGAATTTCAAGAATCTGCTTGCCGCCAATTCTGCAGGGCGAACATTTTCCGCAGGATTCATCAACAGAGAACTGAAGATAGAACTTATTTACGTCCACCATACAGTCATCTTCGTCCATTACGATAAGCCCGCCGGAACCCATGATTGAGCCGATTGACTGCAGCGTCTCGTAGTCCACCTGCATGTCAAGGAACTGTTCCGGAATAACGCCGCCGGAAGGCCCGCCGGTCTGAACAGCTTTGTATTTCTTATCGCCGCTTATTCCGCCGCAGATGTCATAAACTATTTCCCTTATGGTTGTGCCCATGGGAACTTCCACAAGCCCCGGGTTTCTTACTTTTCCTGTAACGGCAAATACCTTGGTGCCTTTGGACTTTTCCGTCCCGATAGACGCGAACCAAGCCCCGCCTTTTTCGGCAATAACGGGAATGTTTGCCCATGTTTCAACATTATTTATAAATGTTGGTTTGTTCCAAAGCCCTGAAACTGAAGGAAACGGCGGCCTTGGCCTTGGGTTTCCCCTTTTGCCTTCCACAGATGCGATTAAAGCGGTTTCTTCGCCGCATACAAACGCTCCAGC
Organism: Candidatus Goldiibacteriota bacterium HGW-Goldbacteria-1; assembly: GCA_002839855.1. Taxonomy (NCBI): domain Bacteria; phylum Candidatus Goldiibacteriota; species Candidatus Goldiibacteriota bacterium HGW-Goldbacteria-1. The sequence goes on along the minus strand of PGYV01000002.1, from coordinate 330,420 downwards.
GCCCCATCTTAATTCAATATCAAAACTGAAGTCAGAACCAAGGATATTATTTCCAAGAAGCCCTTTTTCCCTTGCTGCTGCAAGGGCTTTTTCAAGCCTTTCAATTGCAAGCGGGTATTCCGCCCTGATATAAATGTATCCCTGGCTGCTGCCGATTGCATAGCCGCCAAGTATCATTCCTTCTATAAGATTGTGCGGGTCGCCTTCCATTATGCTTCTATCCATGTACGCGCCCGGGTCACCTTCGTCCGCGTTACAGATTACATACTTAACAGGGTCTTTTTCACGCCTTGTAAGTTCCCACTTTAATCCTGTCGGGAAACCCGCGCCGCCGCGCCCCCTTAAACCGGAAGCCTTAACTTCCGTTATAAGTTTGTCCGGCGTCATTTCAAATATTGCTTTTTCCACGCCGCTGTATCCGCCGCGCCGGATATAATCGTCTATTGATTCAGGGTTAATATAACCCACGTTTCTTAATACTATTTTAAACTGTTTGCTCTGCTGGTCAGCTTCAGGTACGCCGGAATTTTTGTTTCCGCAGTCAAATAAAAAATTACTGGTTTTTCCGTTAAGCGCATTCTCTACAATACCTTCTACATCAGCTTCCGTGAACCCTTTATAAATTGTGCCTTCAGGCATAATTCTTACTATCGGTTTGTCCGCCGTAAGCCCTAAAAACAGGCTTTTTATCACTTCTGTTTTTTCCTGTAATCCTTTTTCATTGATTACCTTTGAAAAAGCGTTATACATCTGATTTTGTTTTGTCTTTTCAGGTTCCCATATAAAAAAATATTTCCTGTTCATTTGTCGGCCTCCGCTGCTTTGAATATATTCTTGCCTGTATCCTTTGTCGGCATGAATATCACGTTGCTTTTCAAAATCTGTTTTTTCATTACATGTTCGGTTATTATTGAATGGGCAACCGTTTCATCCACATTGCCGTAAAATATTTCCGGCATGCCTTCAACCCTTACCGCAAGGTTAGGTTCGCAGAAACACATTCCAAGGCACCCTGTTTTTTCCAGCTTTACATTTGTGATTCCGTTTGCTTTTAATGTCTCTTCCATTTCTTTAAATACATCCGAAGCGCCCGCCGCTATTCCGCAGGTTCCCATAGATATCATTATTTCGCCTTTGCTTTCATTTTTATAAGTGTTCCTGAATTTAGCAAGGTCGCCTTTTTCCATTTTAGCCATTATTTTGCCTCCTCCGGTCTGAATTCCGCGAATATTCCGGCAAGCTGATTCTTCTTAAGATTGCCGTATACTTTCCCGTTTACAAGCATAACAGGCGCAAGCCCGCAGCATCCCACGCAGCGTACCAGTTCAAGCGAAAAAAGCCCGTCCGGGCTGGTGGCGTTAACACCAACATCAAGCAGCTGTTCAAGTTCAGTGATGATGTCATTGCCGCCCTTTAAATAACACGCCGTACCCATGCATACCGAAATCTGATTCTTGCCCGGTTTTTTCAGTTTGAACAGGTGATAAAAAGTTATAATTCCATAAATCTTTGCAAGCGGAATCCCGATTGTTCTGGAAACTTCCATTGCAACTTCCCTGGGGACATAGCCGTAAATCTCCTGAACTTTATGCAGTATCATGATTTCGCTGCCCGGCCTGTCTTTCCATTTTTCAATGAAACTTTGAAGATTTGAATCAAGTTCTATCACTTGTTTCCCTATCGTCATTCTTAATACCTCCATATAATAAAATATATTCTTGTGAAATAATTCACCTTAAAACACTTTAAAAAACCATGTTGTTAGTTTAATCCATTACTTTGTGAAATCGTTCACTTGACCCTGCAAAAAAAAGTTTTCTTTAAGTGAGTTAATATTAGTCTAAAAGAGCAATAAAAAAAATATCAAAAACTTTCGTAAATTGTTATACACCCTGCCCTATTCTTTGTCAATAATAATTTTAATTTGACTTTTTTTTACCGCACAGTTAGTATGCTCCGGTACATGCAATGTATTAAATAAGGAGAAAAAAATGACTGAAATTTTATCCGAAAAAAGCATTACACCCAAAGGACGCGGTACAAAAGAGAGAATATTTGAGACCGCGGTTGAATTATTTTCAAAAGACGGTTTCAGCTGCGTATCCATAAGGGATATCACTTCATCAGCCGGGCTGAAAGAAAGTTCCCTGTACCACCACTTCACAAATAAAGAAGAACTGCTAAGCGAGATATATTTTTATTTTGCCGAAAATATCAACGCGACAAGGCTCTCCGAGACTGACATGACCCGCATCTTAAACGGCGGCAGCGGCTATGACCTGCTTAACAGCTGCCTGCTTGAATTCCGTCAGGTAATGGAACAGCCTTTAATGGCGCGCGTCTGGCGTATAGTCACAATGGAACAGTACCGCGATGTGAAGGCATTTGAAATCCTGTCCATTGATTTTCATAAGATGAGGATAAAATATTATGAAAACATCTTCAGGATGCTTATTAAAAAAAGGCTTATTAAAACCCTTGACCCCAAGCTTCTTGCGTTTGAATACTTCTACACGCTGATAGGCATGCTTACGGAATATAACGTCCTTAAATTTTACAAAAAGAAAACAGATGTAATAGAAAATCTGATGTCAGAACATATTAATTTCTTCTGGAATAAAATTAAGAACAACTAACAGTTAACAACTAACAAGTTACAGGTTGCAAATAGCAAGTATTAAGTTGTCAGTTGAAACTTGTTAGCTGACAGTTGTTAATAACCTGTTACTTATCTATAACCCTTTGCAGTATTTTTTTGCGGCGGCAAGGTCTTTTTTGTTTTTCATAAGGCGCGGCCATAAAGGGAAAGAGGCGCACTGGAATGGCCTTACATTATAGACAGAACATTTGTTATTCTTTAAAAAAACACACGCTCCTGCCTCATCCCATTTTAAAGCCCTGCCCTGCCAGACAAACCATTTTGTATATTTCTCTTTAAATTCTTTTACCTGCATTTTCAGATGTGCGGCTATCTTTTCACTCTCGCCTCTTTTTAAATAAATAAAACCCACGCTGCAGCAGGCGCCGCACTGCCTGCAGGAGAAGTTAATGCTTGTTTTAAGCATGCGTTTTTTAATCAGCTGTTTTTTGTCCATAAACCCTTTTTTATATCTGATTTTTAATCTGTTGTACTGTCAGTTTACATAACCTGCGCAATAAAGAAAACATATTTTTTATATAAAAAAAACAACCGCGGATAATTAAACCCGCGGTTGTTTTAAAACTTATAGTATCTTATCAGAGTAATTTAAACAAATATTCCCCTTTTTACGTAATGGGTGTGAAGCAGTTCATGCGACAGGTGCCCAAGCGGTTCTTTTAGGAACTCGTCATACAGCGCTTTTACTTCGGGGTTATCATGTGATTTTCTTAAACCCTTTTTCCTGTCTTCGGCATAAATTGAATCCGCCCTTTTCTGCCTTATCTCCCAGGTGGTTGGTATCGGCTGTCCGCCGCCGCCCAAGCATCCGCCGGGGCATGTCATAACTTCAATAAACGCGTAAGGCGATTTGCCGTCCTTTATCTGGTCAAGAAGTTTTCTGGCATTTCCAAGCGTATGCGCCACAGCCACTTTAATCTTTGTTCCGTTTAAATCAAGTTCCGCTTCCTTTATACCTTCAAAACCCCTGACAACTTTAAGATCAAGGCTTGGCAGCGGTTTACCCACCACAACTTCATACGCGGTCCTTACTGCCGCTTCCATTACGCCGCCTGTCGCGCCGAATATAACCGCGGCACCTGTTGAAGCGCCAAGGGGCGAATCAAATTCCTCTTCGGGAAGCGTGGAAAAATGCACCCCTGCCTGCTTAAACATTCTTGCAAGCTCCCTTGTGGTAAGGACATAATCGATATCATAAAATTTATCATCTTTTGAAAGTTCCATTTTATCCTTCCAGAAATTAAGCGCGCCTGCCATTTCTTCCCTTTTGGCTTCATACTTCTTGGCCGTGCACGGCATTATTGATACAACCACAACTTTTCTTGGGTCAATCCCCATCTTCTGCGCGTAAAAACTTTTCGCAAGCGCGCCAAACATCTGCTGCGGCGATTTGCATGTTGACAAGTGCGCAAGCTGCTCCGGATAAAAATGTTCAAAGAATTTTATCCATCCCGGCGAGCATGATGTCATCATAGGAAGTGTGCCGCCTTTTGTAAGCCTTTTAATAAGCTCGTGGCCTTCTTCAAGGATGGTTAAATCGGCCGCAAAATCCGTGTCAAATACCTTGCTGAAACCCAGCCTGCGCAATGCGGATACCATCTGTCCCGTTACAAGGGCGCCTTCGCCCATTCCCATTGCCTCGCCGATACCAACCCTGATAGCGGGAGCCGTCTGTACCAGAACAACTTTTTCCGGATCCTGCAGTTCTTTCCATACCGCGCGCGTATCGTCTTTTTCAACAATGGCGCCGGTTGGGCATACAATGGCGCACTGGCCGCAGTTTGTGCATGCTATATTTCCAAGGCCTTTTTCCATATACGTTGAAACTTTTGTTTTTAAGCCCCTCTTTGAAAAATCAATAGCATAAACAGTCTGCATATCCGCGCATACTGTCACACACCTTCCGCAAAGGATGCATTTATTGGGATCCCTGATTAATGACGGAGAAGTCTCGTCAAAAGGTTCGTCATTTTTTGTTTTAACAAACCTGCTTGTGCCGTCTATTCCAAGCGTGTATGACATAGCCTGAAGTTCACAATTCCCATTCCTTGCGCAGTTTAAACAGTCATCCGGATGGTTAGCAAGAATAAGTTCCAGATTTGTCCTGCGCGCTTCCATTACCTTGGGGCTTGATGTCAGAATTTCCATGCCCTGTGTCACTTCGGTAATGCATGACCTGATAAGGGATTTGGCGCCCTTAATTTCTACCACGCAGATTCCGCATGACGCGTTCTTTGAAACATCTTCAAGATAGCATAATGTGGGAATATCAATTCCTATTTTCTTACAGGCTTTAACAATTGTAAGCCCCTTTTCCACAGTATAATCTTTGCCGTTTACTTTAATTGATACTTTGTTGTTTTCCATGGCCGGCCTCCTTATTGTTTCTGGCACGACTTAACGTCGCACCTTAAGCAGCGTACTGCTTCTCGTTTTGCCTGCTCGCCCGAATATCCGGAGAGTATTTCCTGAAAATTCCTTACCCTTTCTTTGGCCGGAACCTTCTTTGTTTTGGTGTTTCTTCCGCCTTCGGGTTTCAGCGGAACTTCATTTTTATATACAAATTCACAGAACAATTTTTCAAACCTGTTCTCGCCCATAAGCGCAAGGTCAATTGCGCCTGCCGCTGTTTTTGCGGTACCCATTGCTTCTGCAGCGGTTGCAGGCCCTGTTACTGCATCGCCGCCGGCAAATACTTTTGTATTTGCGGTTTTATAATTGAAAGGATCAACTTTTAAAGTGCCGTCTTTGTTTGCTTCCACGCCAAATTCCCGCGCGGCTGCGGGGTCAACTTTTTCACCGACTGCAAGTATCACTGTGTCGCATTTTATTGTCTCAAATTCCCCGGTTGGAACCGGCTTGCGGCGTCCGGATTTGTCAATTCCGCCAAGTTTCATCTTTTCGATTTCAAGCCCGGCTACAGTTTTACCCGGCCCCGCTATGATACTTTTGGGCCCTGATAAAAGTTTAAACTTTATATTTTCCGCTTCCGCATCCTCTATTTCATGGATGTTTGCCGGCATTTCATTTCTGTCCCTTCTGTAAACTATGGTTACATCCGCGCCAAGCCTTAACGCTGTCCTTGCCGCGTCAATTGCCACATTGCCCGCGCCTATCACCACAACTTTTTTGCCCACTTTAACCTTTTTACCCTGCGCGAAATCTTCCAGGAAATGATACCCGGCAAGTACGCCGTTCAAATTCGCTCCCGGAATATCAAGTGCTGACTCTTTCTGCGCGCCATAAGCCATGTAAACAATGTCATTTGATTTAAGCAGCGCTTTTGTTGAAATGTCTTTTCCCACCAGCGTATTCATAACAAACTTAACTCCGAATTTTTTAACCATTTCTATTTCTTTCTGCAGTATATCTTTGGGTAATCTATAAGCCGGAATTCCATACTGCAGAATTCCGCCCGGTTCTTTATGCGGGTCATATACGGTAACTGAATGGCCAAGCCTTGCAAGGTAGTAAGCAAGCGTAATACCGGCAGGGCCCGCGCCCGCTATTGCCACTTTTTTGCCGGTTTTTGGCAGCATTTCTTTTACAAGTTTAGCGTAAATCTGTTTTTCTTTTCCCATTTTATACATTGTGTCCGCAAGATAACGGTGTATTTCGCCCTGTGCCACAGATTCATCAACCGAATCCCTGCGGCATCTCATCTTACAGTGGAAATGGCATATTCTGCCCATTGTGCCCGGAAGCGGATTGTCGCGAAGCGTTGATTCAAAAGCTTCTTCCAGCCTTCCTTCTTTTAACATCTGCAGATATGCCGGTATGTTCATGTGAAGCGGGCAGCTGTTCTCGCACAGCGCCATAAATAAATCTTCACATACACCCGCTTTACACCTGTTTTCAAGAATGTGTGATATGTACTCGTTTTTAAAATACTTAAGTGTTGTAAGAACCGGATTCGCGCTTGTCTGCCCAAGCCCGCAAAGCGATGATTCTTTAATAACATAGGCAAGTTTTTCAAGCGTTTCCAAATCTTCCAGTTTACCGCTTCCCCTTGTTATCCTGTTTAAGATATTAAGCGACTGAGACAGCCCTTCCCTGCAGGCGGTGCATTTTCCGCACGATTCAGATGAAGTGAATTCAACAAAATATCTTGCCACGTCAACCATGCAGTTATCCTGGTCCATTACCACCATTCCGCCAGACCCCATAATGGCGCCGATTGAAGCAAGTGATTCATAATCCACGGGCGTGTTAAACAATTCAACAGGAATACATCCGCCGGAAGGCCCGCCGGTCTGTACCGCTTTAATCACTTTATTTTTTCCCGCGCCTTCGCCCATCTGGTAAATTATATTTTCAAGCGGCGTGCCCAGCGGCAGCTCTACAAGGCCTGTGTTATTTATTTTTCCCACAAGCGAAAATACTTTTGTCCCGGAAGATTTGTCAGTGCCGGTCTGCGCGAAGAAATCCCCGCCCCTGTTAATAATAAGCGGGATATTGCACCACGATTCCACGTTGTTGATACTTGTCGGTTTTCCCCAAAGGCCTTTCTGCGCCGGAAATGGCGGCCTTGGTTTGGACCTGCCTGCCTTTCCTTCTATTGATGACATAAGGGCCGTTTCTTCGCCGCATACAAAAGCGCCCGCCCCTTCAACGTATTCAAGGTCAAAAGAAAATTTGGTGCCGAATATGTTTTCTCCCATTATGCCAAGCGCTTTGCACTGCTTTACAGCCGCTTTTAAACGCTCTACAGCCAGCGGATATTCAGCCCTGATATAAACAACGCCTTTGGAAGCGCCCATAACATAAGCGCCTATAATCATGCCTTCAATAAGGGCATGAGGGTCGCTTTCTATTTCGTTTCTGTTCATGTAAGCGCCGGGGTCGCCCTCGTCCGCATTACATATTATAAACTTTTCTTCAGCCTGCACATTCTTCATAATTTCCCATTTTTTGGCAACCGGGAAACCCGCGCCGCCGCGGCCGCGCAGCTTTGACTTTCTTACTTCTTCAAGTACTGTATCAGGTGTCATTTTTGTAAGTGCTTTAAACAAGGCCTGATATCCGCCTACCGCAATGTACTCCTCTATGTCGGTAGGATTAATTATTCCCGCGTCACGAAGGACAAGTTTTTTCTGCCCTTTGAAAAAAGGAATTTCATCCCATGACGGAACTTCCATAAGGTCTTTGCCGTATTCTATTTTTGATGTTAAAAAATCCCACTCTTCCACTTTACACAGCGCTTTTTTCAGGGGCATATTTCCCTTAGCCACACTGTCCACAATTGAAGCCACATCTTTCAAAGTAACTTTGCTTAAAATTACCAGCGGCATTCCCGGTATGTAGACATTTACCAGGGGTTCTGCCGCGCAGAATCCAAAACAGCCTGTCTGGTTAAGTTTAATAGGCGCCTTTTTCTTATTTATAGCGCTTCCAAAAGCTTCAAATAATTTATCGGCACCATTCCCAACACCGCACGTTCCCATTCCCACGGATATCATGGGGGTATTAGGCTGTATCTTTTTCATTCCCGCGGATTTGACAGCGTTAAGCGAATTGATATCGGTTATTTTCATTTTTTGCCCCCTTTAGTAACTTTACCCAGAAGCCTGGAAAGTTCGGAATTTGTGACATTGCTGTAAATTATGCCGTCTATTGATACTACCGGTGCCAGCGCGCACTGTCCAAAACACGCCACTGTCCTCACCGTAAATTTATTATCATCCGTGGTAAAGGAAGGTTCGCCGCCTTCAATTTTATCCTGACAGCCAAAACGCGACGCAAGGTCATCAAGCAGGCTTTTAGACCCTTTGGTATGGCACGCTGTCCCCCTGCAGACAATAATAGTATGGTCGCCCTGCGGTTTCATATTAAAGAACGCGTAAAAGGTTATGACACTATACAGCCTTGATAATGGAACACCTGTTTTTAACGCGATGTAATTTAAAACCTCTTCAGGAAGGTATTTGTATTTTACCGCTTCCTGTGCCTGTTCCAGAATACCAAGCAATTTCCCCTGTTTCCCATCGTAGCTTGCGATGATTGCGTCCAACTTTTTTGTATCAATAAAATCACTGACTTTTTTCTTTTCTTTTAGGACAGTTTTTCCCTGACTCATAATGCCTCCTTGTGCAGAATAGTATGTTGATCAATTTAATTTATAGCATATTGTTAGTAGAAATCAAATCATTGTAATTTATTTCACATAGAATCCCAAAAAACCATTAGACTGTTGAAGAACTGAAATTGTATATCTCAAATAATGAAACTAATTTAACACAGCCAAAAGTGTTTTGTCAATAATTTTATGCGTTCAACTATGTGAAACACTCTTCTTAACTGCAAAACACCCATAAACCAACAATAATGACGTATAAAGTAGTACTATGTGTGATTATTTTTAGTCTGATTTTTTAGATTAATTTCCCCGAACTGCTATGCTCTTCTATTTCCGCGTCGTTGTATTGCCGACCTTCCGACCTTCCAAGCCTCCAAGCCTCTAATTCACGCGCTTTCCCTTTTCACCAGCTCCGGTTTGAATATTTTCTTCTTCGGATTTTTAATTAATTCCTCTGCTTCATCAACCGCCATCATATAGGCATTAACCGCCATTTCTTCAATAGGCTGCCTTATTGTGGTAAGTGCGGGTTTGCAGGTCTTTGCGGCGTCTATATCATCGTAACCCACAAGCGCGATAGTTTCAGGAATTGCCATTTTAAGTTCCCTTATTGATTTCAATATCCCCATTGCACACATATCGCCGGCGGCACAAAAAACCGCGTCGGGCTGAATTCCGTCTTTAATAAATTTCTGCATTGCTTCGGTGCCTTCACTATATGAATAACTTATAACTTCCGCAAGAAATTTCGGGTTAAATTCAACACCGCTTTCTTTTAACGCCTGCAAAAAACCCGCATAACGTTTTTTCGCGTTAAAGCCGCCTTCCACATTCATGCGGCCGGAAACCATTGCAATATTTTTTCTTCCCTGTTTGGCAAGATAAGCGCCCGCTATATATCCGCCCGCCATATTATCGGTTGTCACCGTGGACGCGCCTTCGCATTCTGCGTCAATAAGGATAACAGGAACTTTTTTAGCCCTGTATTCGGCCACTATTGCGGCAGGAACATCAATGCTTACCCCTATTAAAGCGGACGGCTTTATTTTATCAAGCGCCTTTAAAAGTTTGTCATTACCGTCAGCCATTCCGTATGTCTGAAGCCTGGTTATATTCTGCCCCGGCTTCACGCATTTGGTTATATAAGTTAATACCTGTGAAGGAAAAGTATGCGCGAAATTTGCCGCCGCAACCGCAATTACTGAATCTTCTGCCATTTACTCTCCGCCTTCACTGACAAAACTTCATCAGTTTTTTAAAACCGTTTCTTTGATAAAAGCATCTATCCCTTTTGCCGCTTTCTTTCCCGCGCCCATAGCCGCAATTACAGTTGAAGACCCTGTGGAAATATCTCCGCCTGCAAATATTCCGGGAAGCGAAGTAGCGCCCGTTTCCGGATCAGCTTCAATATATCCCCATTTATTAAGTTTAAGCCCCGCAATATCAGAAGTCATAAGTTTATTTGCTTTGGTTCCAAGCGCGGATATTACGGTATCCACTTCTATTTCAAAATCAGAGCCCGCGACAGCAACCGGTTTTCTTCTGCCCGATTCATCCGGTTCGCCAAGCTCCATTTTTATGCATTTTAAGGATTTCACCCAACCCTGTTCATTTTCCATGACAGCTATCGGGTTAGTTAAAAGTTTAAAGATAATGCCTTCCTCTTTTGCGCGTTCTTTTTCTTCTATCCTTGCGGGCATTTCATCTTCTGACCGCCTGTAAACTATGTAAACTTCTTCAACACCGGGCAGCCTTAAAGACCATCTTGCCGCGTCCATTGCCACGTTGCCGGCGCCCACTACCGCCACTTTTTTTCCAAGTTTAACAGGTGTATCATATTCCGGAAACCTGTATGCTTTCATCGCGTTTATTCTTGTTAAAAATTCATTTGCCGAATACACACCTTTTGCCTGTTCGCCGGGAATCCCAAGAAACATGGGTGTTCCTGCGCCTACACCGACAAAAAGAGCTTTGTATCCAAGTTTAAATACATCTTCAACCGTATAAGATTTTCCAACCACCACGTTCAATTTAAATTCAACGCCCAGGCTCTTTAAATAATCCACTTCGCCCTGAACTATTGCCTTTGGCAGGCGGAATTCAGGAATACCATAAATTAAAACACCGCCCGCAAGATGCATGGCTTCAAACACTACAGGAGAATAACCCATTTTTGCAAGGTCCCCTGCTACGGTCAATCCGGCTGGCCCGGCGCCTGCAATGGCTATTTTAATTGGATTGCCGTCTTTATCCTTAATTTTATTAATTGACGCAGGCACAGGTTTTGTATTCTGTGTTTCCCAGTCTGCCGCAAAACGTTCCAGCGCGCCGATATTAATGGGATTTTTGGTCTTAAGCATAACGCAGGCGTGTTCGCACTGTTCTTCCTGCGGGCAAACCCTTCCGCATACAGCAGGCAGGCTGGAATCTAATTTTATGGTATCAATTGCACCCTTAAAATCCTTTATGGTAATCTGCCTGATAAATTCCTTGATATTAATATTTACCGGGCAACCGGAAATACAGGTGGGGTTCTTGCACTGAAGGCAGCGGTTCGCCTCTTCAATTGCTTCTTCTTCGTTATAACCAAAAGGCACTTCGTTAAAATTCTTTATCCTGTCCGCGGATTCCTGCTGCCTTACTTTGATGCGCGGCCTTTTAGCTTTTGGAACATTATTTTCTGCCATCGAAAGCCTCCTTAATACCATTATCAAGCCTGCAGTGGTGATCTGCCGATGTTTTTTCTTCATCTTTATAAGCCGCAAGCCTGCTTGTCAGCTGGTTGAAATCAACTTTATGCCCGTCAAAATCCGGCCCGTCCACACACGCGAATTTAACTTCCCCGCCTACCGTCACCCTGCATCCGCCGCACATTCCGGTTGCATCAACCATCATGGCGTTTAAGCTGACCACAGTGGGAAGATTGTAATTTTTTGTAAGGTCAGACACCGCTTTCATCATGACCACGGGGCCTACTGCCACCACAAGGTCCGGCCTGTTATCGCTTTCAATTAAATTTTTAAGAATATCGGTAACAAAGCCTTTCTGCCCGGCAGAACCGTCATTTGTAGCAAGCAGAAGTTCATCAGAAACCGACTTCATTTCTTCTTCAAGTATCACAAGGTCTTTTGTCCTGTATCCTATAATAGAAGAGACTTTATTGCCGTCCTCTTTTAACTGACGCGCTATCGGAAAAATTGCGGGCACGCCCACCCCTCCGCCTACCACTGCCACTTTTCCGTATTTTTTTGAATGAAAGTGCTTTCCAAACGGCCCGGCCACCGCGTAAATATTATCGCCGACATTTAATTTTCCAAGTTTCACGGTTGATAACCCTATTTCCTGGAAAATCATGTATAAGACCCCTGTTTCTTTATTCCAGTCATAAATTGTAAGCGGAATTCTTTCGCCTTTTTCATCCGGAATAACAACAAAAAAGTTGCCCGCTTTGGCGTTAAAAACCACATCCGGCGCTTCAACCGCCAGCATTTTAATATCTTTAGTCAGTGCTTTTTTTTCAACAATTTTATACATTAAGACCTCCCTGTATATCGGATCAAATTACTGCCTGATTTATATTAAGGGGGGCGCTTAACCGCCCCCCTTAAGTTGATAACAGCCTTTAATACTAAACTACACCCTGCTCTATCATTGAATCCGCCACTTTTACGAATCCGGCTATGTTTGCGCCCATTACGTAGTTACCGGGCTGGCCGTACTGTGTGGAAGCGTCAATGCACTGTTTGTGAATAGCAATCATTATGTTGTGGAGCCTAACGTCTACTTCTTCGCGTGTCCATGAAAGCCTGAGCGAATTCTGGCTCATTTCAAGGCCGGATGTTGCAACTCCGCCCGCGTTTGCGGCTTTTCCCGGCCCGTAAAGAATCTTGTTTGACAGATAAACTTCAATTGCTTCCGGTGTGGAAGGCATGTTCGCGCCTTCGCTTACAAGTTTGCAGCCGTTGGCAATAAGGGCCTTCGCGTCATTTACATCAACTTCGTTCTGTGTCGCGCTTGGGAAAGCACAGTCCGCTTTAATTCCCCACGGCCTTTTGCCCGCGAAAAATTCGCATTTGTACTTATCAGCGTATTCTTTGATACGTCCGCGTTTTACATTCTTAAGTTCCATAACAAACGCAAGTTTTTCCGCCGTGATTCCGTCTTTGTCATAAATTGTGCCGTCCGAATCAGAAAGCGTTACGGCCTTGCCGCCAAGATCATTAATTTTTTCTACTGTGTACTGCGCCACGTTGCCGGAACCGGAAACAAGGCAGGTCTTGCCTTTAATGGAATCATTCTTTGTCTTAAGCATTTCTTCCGCGAAATAAACGCAGCCGTATCCGGTTGCTTCAGGGCGTATTAAAGAGCCGCCCCATTTTAAGTTTTTGCCTGTAAGCACGCCTGTGAATTCATTGGCAAGCCTTTTGTACTGTCCAAACATATAACCAATTTCACGTCCGCCTGTTCCAATGTCGCCTGCGGGAACGTCTGTGTCCGGCCCGATGTGGCGGAAAAGTTCCGTCATAAAGGACTGTACAAAACGCATTACTTCATTATCCGATTTGCCTTTGGGATCAAAATCAGAACCGCCTTTGGCTCCGCCCATCGGCAAAGTGGTAAGCGAGTTTTTGAATACCTGTTCAAAACCTAAAAATTTAAGGATGGAAGCGTTTACTGAAGGATGTAAGCGGATTCCGCCTTTGTATGGCCCAAGAGCGCTGTTAAACTGAAAACGGAAACCGCGGTTAACGCGTACGTTTCCTTTATCATCAACCCATGGCACCCTGAATATTATCTGTCTTTCCGGTTCTACAATTCTTTCAAGTATGTTGTGGTCTTCATATTTCTTGTTCTTTGCAATTACAGGTTCAAGCGATTCAAGAACTTCTGTTACCGCCTGTAAAAATTCCGGTTCGTTGGGATTGCGTTTTTTTACTATTTCAATAACATTCTGTACGTATGACATTTGTTCCTCCTGCTTCATATTAGATTAATTTTCTTCCGCAGCAGCAATGCCGCAGGCACACCGGTGTGCCGACTAAGATATTTTAGTACGCCCGTCTACACCTTTGTATCCGGGAGTTTTTTTCAATCGGTAAATTATAACAAAATATCCAAAACATTCAAGTTGAAGTTTACTGATTAAGACGGCAGCTCGGCAGCTCGGCAGCTCGGCAGCTCGGCAGCTCGGCAGCTCGGCAGCTCGGAGGCTCGGAGGCTCGGAAGGTCGGAAGGTCGGAAGGTCGGACGTTTCGTTTTTACCGCCGCAGGTTTTTGCTTTAATTCTCTCGCTTTGGTAGACGCGGGTCTTTAGCCCGCGCGTTCTTGATACGGTTTGCAAATCATTAAATAATCAAACTAAAAAAAACAACTGCCGCACCTTAAAAGGTGCGCCTACCAAACATTAAATTATCTTTTTTCAAGGGGGATTTTTTTCGTTCTGGTAGCCGCACCCTTTAGGGTGCGTGTATTTGATCCGGTTTGCAAATCATTAAATAATAACACTAAAAAAACAACTACCGTGCCTTAAAAGGTGCGTCTGCCAAACCTTTATATAATATTTCGCTTATGTTTAACTGCTTATCTGCTTATAGTTTATGCCTTAATCACTTCTGCATTTCCGAGGCCAGAAGGATGGCTTCGGCGATTTCTTTCATGCTCTTGCGGGAGTCCATTGACTTTTTATGTATGGCTTTGTGTGCCTGATCTTCCGTTAACTTCCCGTTTTTCATCAGAACACCCTTGGCGCGTTCTATCAGCTTGCGGGTTTCAAGCGCCTCTTTTGCCATTAACGCTTCTTCCTTTAAGTTCATATTATCAATGCTTATAGCCGCCTGGTTGGCAACCGCGCTTAATATGCTTATTTCTTCAGCCGTATATTTGTGTTTAACCACGGTGTAAACATCAATAACCCCTATAACCTTGCCGCGGACTTCCATAGGTACTGCAAGCATTGATTTCATGCCCTCTTTTTTCATTATTTCCTTATAAAAATACCTTGGTTCAACCTGTATATCATACACGGCTATAGGCTTTTTTGTCTGAACAGCGTAGCCGGATATTCCTTCGCCCACTTTAAGCGGATTTTTATCCCTGTACTCTTTGCTAAGCGACTGGGTGGCTATTATCTTAAGCTCCTGTTTTTCTTCATCCACAAGCATTATGGAACAAATCTTGGAATCCGTCATCTGCGCGGTTAATGTGGCCACAAGGTGAAGTATCTCTTCAAGATACTGCCCCGATACTATTGTTTTGCTTATTTTGGTAAGCGTCTCTATTTCCATATTCTTTTCCGCTATAATCTTTTTCAGCTTTGCTATTTCATTGTTTTTCTTTTTATCCGCGGAAGTTTCCTCTAAT
This sequence comes from Candidatus Goldiibacteriota bacterium HGW-Goldbacteria-1, assembly GCA_002839855.1. Classification (NCBI taxonomy): domain Bacteria; phylum Candidatus Goldiibacteriota; species Candidatus Goldiibacteriota bacterium HGW-Goldbacteria-1. Next base: position 315,325 of record PGYV01000002.1, on the reverse strand, counting down.
CCCTCAATTACTTTTTTACCTGCCATAGTTTTGTTTTCCTTTTGTGCTTTTTATAAGATTTTTCGTGCCAAACTTCCTGACCGCAGTACCTGATGCCGCGCCTTTAGGCACGGCCCCTTTAAATTTTGGCTGCCTGGGGGAAGTATTTGCCCTCATTTTACGGTTACACCCTTAAGCTTTAGCTGATTTTCTATCTGAACAAGGTCCATTACCCCGGCATTTCTGAAAAATTCATTGCCATCCTCATCAAGAAATATAAACGCCGGTATCCTGTCAATATTATACTTCTTTGAAGCCTCATAATCTTCGGGGATGCCAAGGTCGTATTTAATAACCTTAACCTGCCCTTTATACTTTTTTTCCACCTGCGCGATTATAGGGTTCATAAGGGTGCACGAGCCGCAGTGCGAATCAAACTTTTCTATTATTGTAACTTTATATTTTTCCGGCGCTTTTGTACACGCAAAGAACATAACCGATAATACCGCCGCCATTAAGCAAAGCAATACTTTTCTATTTTTCATTATAATTCTCCTTTCGTTTTAGGGCTCTTTTTATATTCCGCAATTGTTTCTTTATACAACGATAACATCTTTTTTGCCATCGCGGATGATTCCCATTCTTTCGCGTGAAGCAGTGCTTCCTTTTTCTTCTGTGCGTAAAACTTTTTATCCGTAATCATCTTATTTACGGCGGCTACAAATTTATCAATTGAAAGTTCTGTCAGAATGCCGCCTTTATTGCCTTCCATTACCTCTGCCACGCCCATCCTTTTTACCGCAACTACGGGAACTCCCGCTGACAGCGCTTCCAGTATAACCAGCCCCTGCGTCTCTGTAACGGACGAAAAAACAAAAATATCCGCAAGCGACAGTATATTCGGACGCTGTAGGTTTGTATAAGTTCCAAGAAAAATTACATGTTTTTCTATTCCCATTACTTTAACAAGGTCTTTTAATCGGGCTTCATCATACCCGCTGCCTGCCATTAACAGTTTAATATCCTTATTTGTTTTAACAAGCCGTTTAAGCGCGTAAAAAAGGAAATCTATATTCTTTTCTTTTTCAAGCCGCCCCATGTAAAGCAGGTTAATACCCTTTTTTATCTGCGGATATTTTTCACAGAATATTTTGCATATATTCTTCATGGGTTTGCTCATCTTAATGCCGGTCGGCACCACTTCTATGCGCTCCCTTATCTTATAGCTTTCAAGAAGCGTTTTCATCCTTCTTGTGGGGGCAATTACAAGGTCCATCCTGTTACAGTACCAGCGGCTTATCCTGCGCGCCATGCTTATAGATATCATCTGCGGCACGAATTTAAGGTAATGGACATAAGATTCAAAGAGCGTGTGATACGTGTTAATCACCGGGCAGCCTGTCTGCTTTGCCCAGAAAATAGCGCTTAACCCCAGCGCGAAAGGCGTCTGGGTATGAAAAACATCAAATTTTCTGGCCAGAATCTCTTTTTTTATCTTTCTGCTCATGGACAGGGAAAACGGATTTGAAAGCCTGTCCTGCGGGTCAAAAAATATATGATGCGATTTAATCCTTATCACATATTTATTTTTGTCTTTATACCCCGGAAAAAGCGGCGCGATAATGTAAACTTCATGCCCTAATTTCCTGTACTCTTCCGCGAAATTATCCATTGAAACAGAAACGCCGTTAATGCGCGGAAAATACGTATCAGAAACCAATGCTATTTTCATATTATAATTTTCAACCTCTGTTTAATTAAGCATACAATAACGGGTGTTTGGTAAAGAACCTGTTATTTCTTCTTTTTGTACCCGTCAATTGCCCTCTGATACAGGCCAAGCATATTTTTTGCCATGGCTTCCGCGGACCAGGACTGAGCGTATTCAAACGCTTCTTTCTTCTTTTCCGCGTATAACTGCTTATCATCAAGCATCTTAAAGACTGCTGCCGTAAATTCATCCAGGTCGTGCTTAACAAGAAGCCCGCCTTTGTTTCCGGCCATAACTTCAGCCACACCCATTTCACCTACAGCCACAACCGGAGTGCCTACCGCCATTGCTTCGGTTACCACAAGCCCCTGTGTTTCTGTAATTGACGCGAACGTGAAAAGATCCGCCGCGGCGTAGCAGTTAACCCAGTCCTGCGGTTCAAAATATCCAAGGAATATTACGTTGTCAATTACCCCTTCCGCTTTAGCCGCTTCGTGAACTTCTTCTTCTGCCGGCCCTTTTCCCGCAACTATTAACTTCACATTGGGCTTAACAGCCAATACCCTTTTTAACATTTTAAAAAGGAAAGGAATATTTTTTTCATGACCTATCCTGCCCATAAAAAGGAACAGTATTGTATCCGAGGGAATGTCAAATTTTTTCCTGAAATCATCCCCATGAAATATTTTAAACTTGTCCATCTTAATACCAGTGGGGTTAACTTCCACGGGTTTGGTTACGCCATACTGTAAAAGCAGGTCTTTCATCTGTGTGGAAGGCGTAATATTCAAGTCCATCTTCTGACTGTACCATTTGCTTATTCCCTTTGCCAGCCTTAAGGACATCCATCTTGGCATAAACCTGAAATAGTGAATGTATGATTCAAAAAGGGTGTGATATGTCTGCACAATGGGGCAGTCCATTTTTTTTGCCCATTTTATCGCCTCTATTCCAAGGGCAAAAGGAGTCTGCGTGTGAATTATGTCATATTTTCTCTCAAGTATTTCTTTCTTGATTTTAATCCTTGCTGAAGGCAGGTAAGGGTTCGGCAGCCTGTCTTCCGGGTCAAAGAAAAGGTAATGTGATTTTATCCTTGTGACAAACTTTTCCATTGCTTCCGCATCAGCAAGGTGGTCTGTCTTTCTCTGTGCCGGGAATTCCGGCGCCACAATGTGAGCTTCGTGCCCAAGTTTTCTGAATTCATTTGCAAATGTATCAATTGACGTAACAACCCCGTTTACCCTTGGCCTGTATGTGTCTGTTACCATTAAAATTTTCATGCAATCCTCCTGTTATATCGGGTTTAAGCCCCTATTATTGTTTCCTTTTTTCTTCAGTAATCTTTTCCCACGCATCCCTGATAAGATGTTCAATGTTCGGGAAATTGCTTATATGGTCGTGCCTGACACCCCTTGAAAACCACTGCACGGCTTCGTTATTATTGCCAAGCAGCCTGTTTAATTCGCCTATCAGATAAATTATTCCCGGTTCGCCTATTTTTTCGGGAATAAACGTGCCCTTTTCAAAGGTCTTAATGTAATATTTCAGCGCTTTTATCATATATTCTTTTTCTTTATCCGTATTGCCGTCTTCCCTGTACATCCAGGTGATATGCATGTACAGGCCGGCTATTGTATTCGGATTTTCCGGCTTAAAGTGTTTCGCGTACGTCACCGCAAGAAGGTGTTTTTTTACCGCGTCTTCTGTATTTGTTTCAAACGTTTCCGTAAAACGCACGTTCTTTTTTGCCGCTTTAACCGCAAGCGCTATCTGAATTACTTCTTTCTGATAGTCCAGCATGGCCTTGTCAAAATCGTCATTACGCGCCGCAAAATTGCATTCCGGGCACACGGTAACCGCGTATAACATCGGCTTTACATCTTCGTATGTTTTATGAAAATCCGTATCAATTCCTTTTACTTTAAGCGAAGACGCCTTTACTCTGGCGGTCTTAAACGGCGCTTCACACGCCGGGCATTTAACCTCTTTTAACCATAAATATCCGCTCATCTTTATCCTTTAAAAAACTCTTCTATTCTGTTCAGCCCTTTTTCAATCTTTTCCATTGAAGTCGCGTATGACATTCTGAAATGCACATCGCTTCCAAACGCCACACCCGGAACAACCGCCACCTTGGCGGACGTTAAAAGCGCGTCAGCCAGGTTCATGGAATTTTCTATCTTCACTCCGTTAAAAGTTTTACCTACAAGGCTGCTGAAATTAGGAAACACATAAAAAGCGCCTTCCGGTTCCACGCAGGTAAGCCCCGATATCGCGTTCACCCTCTGCAGAATGTACTTTCTTCTTTTATCAAATTCCGCCACCATTTTATTTACAATCGCGGAATCTGTCTTTAACGCTTCAATTGCCGCCATCTGTGAAATAGTGGTCGGGTTAGAAGTGGAATGCGACTGCATGTTATCCATCGCCTTTACAAGTTCCATATCATCGGCGGCAATGTAACCTATCCTCCACCCTGTCATGGCGTGTGATTTGGAAACGCCGTTTACCACAACTGTTTTTGCCTTTGCCTCTTTTGAAAGCGAAGCGATGGAAATGTGTGTTTTGCCGTTATAAAGGTTTTTTTCATATATTTCATCGGATATCATAAGTATGTTGTTTGCCAGGCAGATTTCCGCCAGTTTCTCAAGCGATGATTTTGAAAGCACACAGCCGGTGGGATTTGACGGCGAATTAATAATCATCATCTTTGTGTTTTTTGTTATCTTTGATTTTAAAAGTTCAAAATCAATTTCAAATTTTTTGGATTCATCAAGCTGTACAAGCACGGGAATTCCCTGCGCCATATTGACCATTTCCACATAGGATACCCAGTAAGGTGAAAATATAATGACTTCATCGCCGGGATTAATTCCCGCCATAAAGATGTTATACAGCGAATGTTTCGCGCCGCATGACACTATTATATTGGAAGGCTTGTATTCAAGTTTGTTATCTTCAAGAAGTTTTTTGGCTATCGGGTTTTTCAGGTCCGGCATACCGGAAGAAGGCGTGTACTTTGTTTTGTTGTCCACAATGGCCTTAATACCCGCCACCTTTATGTTATCAGGGGTGTTAAAATCCGGCTCCCCGGCTCCAAAACCCACCAGGTCAACACCTTCTGCTATCATCTGTTTTGCCTTCGCGTCAATTGCAAGCGTGATTGAAGCCTGTACCTTTTTCATCCTGTCAGCAATCATTTTTACTTCCTCCGGATTTTATATTAAGTTTATAAAACTTAAAAGTCAGTTATTTTTCTTAACTCTTTTATTCTGTCTTCTATTTTATCCATACCTGCTTCCGCAAGGCGGTCTGTTCCAAACCCTTCCACGGCAAAAGAGGCCACTGTGTTGCCGTAAACCATGGCTTTTTTCAGAACAGTTTCATCTGTTTTATCCTGACCCGCAATGTGCCCGATAAAAGCGCCCGCGAATGAATCGCCCGCGCCGGTTGGGTCAATTACATTTTCCACCGGATATGACGGTATTGAAAAATACATTCCTTCGGGGCCAATAATAGATGCGCCATGTTCGCCTTTTTTTATTATTACGTACTTTGGCCCCAGCTTTCTTATTTCCCTTGCAGCCAGTATCAGGTTGGGGGTTTTTGTAAACTGCCTTATCTCTGAATCGTTCAGCACCACGCATGTAACCTTTGAAAATACCTCTGTCACTTCAGCCCTTTTTATGTCTATCCACAGGTTCATGGTGTCGCACACCGAGAACTTTACATTTTTCATCTGTTTTAAGACCTTAAGCTGAAGCGCGGGGTCTATGTTTGCCAAAAAAAGGTACGGCATATCCACATATGAATCCGGCAGCACAGGGTCAAATTTTTCAAACACATTCAATTCCGTGGTTATCGTGTCCCTTGTATTCATGTCAAGATGATAAACGCCTTCCCAGAAGAAAGACTTTCCTTTTTCACGCTTTACTCCCGTTATGTCAACGCCACGATTCTCAAGCATTTTAAGGTGTTTTTCCTGAAAATCATCACCTATTACCCCGACAATACCGGGTTTGGAGAATTTACAGGCAGCCAAAGACGCGTAAGTACACGCCCCGCCCAATACGCGCTCGCGGCGTTCAAAAGGTGTTGCAATTGTGTCATAAGCCATCGAACCTACAATAATCAAAGACATACTTCCTCCGTATAAATAGCGCTATTCAGAGCCATCAGCAAGGCATAAAAACAACCTTATGTTTATACGATTTTATCATTATAAATATAGGAAAACAAGATAATTATCTTAAAAAGCACCTTAACCTATAAGCAGATAAGCATTAGCGGAAGTCAAGTATTTGCGGTTAGCCGTGGTAGACGCGGGTCTTTAGCCCGCGGCAGTTGCTCTTAATAACGCTCTTGTTCCGGTAGGCGCACCTTTTTAATACCTGGCCTATTATGAAATTGCTCGGTATTATGTGCGGCAGTTGGTTTTATAGGTTGTATTTAAATCAAAAAAACACGCGCCTTAAAAGGCGCGGCAATCAGATCTACAAATACAAATTTCAAAATCCGCGGGCTAAAGGCCAGCGTATAAAATACCTTTTAAATACAATTACGAGATAAAAAAAGGGCTGTCAGCAAAAAAAGTTTCGCCTTAAAACTTCCCTTTGCTGACAGCCCGTATGTTTTTTTCTGGTAGGCCGGAACGGATTTGAACCGCCGACTTCCATCGTGTGAGGATGGCACTCTAACCAGCTGAGTTACCGGCCTACCTTGTATAATTTGATTATATCCATAAACAACATTCTGTCAACGCATTAAACGCAAGCATAATTCCGTAAGTGTATTAATAAAGAAGAAATTTTATTATTCAGGATATTTTAATATATATTCCGAAAAACTTAAGGGTACAATTTTTTGGGATTAATGCGGATTAGATACTGTTAAGAATTACTTTCAAAGCCTTTCAAGAACTTCTCTATAAGGCAGGCATTTTCATAAACTTCACCAAGCACTTTTCTGTCGCCTGATTTTGATTTTTCTATAAGCGTGGTTATCACTTCTTTTGCGGGGGTGGCTTCCATTGCTTCCGGCACCCTGAAAGCGGAACATACCCTTAGCATGCCGTTTTCCCAACGTACCTGATCTTCAGTTTTATCATCGTACGGGATATTCACTTTGTCATTATCCCTGTAAATTTCAAGCCATGTCTGAAGGTTTTCCGTGAATTCCTGGGTATCCATAGCCATCTCCGTCAGAATATGAAGTTCTTTTTCTTCAGCCTTTTGCCGGCCGCTGTTTCTTCTATGTATTTTTTTATCTCTTTAATCATCTCAAATACGGCATCAATCCTGGAGCAGTCCTTTAGACCTGAAAAAGAGACCGCTTTATTTAGAAAAGCTTCGGCGGGAGTACCTTTATATTCAGGGCTAATTCTAAGAACAGACACAACTTTCAAGAGGTTCATCCCCTGCTTTTCATCAATATAATTATAACGAAGCGTACGGTTATTAAACTGAATATAAACCGCCTCAAGCAGATTGACAGCTTCGTAGAATTCTTCTTTTGTCATCCAAACCTTCCCTAATACTTATTTTGACCACGATTGTGTTTTTTAAATATTTTGTTATATAAATTATATTAACTAACGTGGAATTTGTCAATATGTTAAAGCGTGTATTCTCATTTAATCATTTGAGTAAATTGATTATATTGTATATTCAGGGTTATGTCAACGGGTAATTATAAGATTTTTCAGGATAAAACTCCTATTCCCTGTTGCAGTTGTCCAAAATAAAATTTTTAGGACATATAATTTTTATAAAACCCCTTTTTGCGGGCGCGCATTAAAAATTCATTTTGGAGGATTATTAAATATCCTGTTATTCGCAGCGTGATAAGTAATAAGCAGGCCAGGTATAAATGAATCCAGTTTCCAGTCAGAAATTTCTTTTCTGTACATTAAACTTATACCTAATAAAATATCATATTTTGTTTCTATTGTTTTCGAAGTTGCTGACGTGTCCGTTTCGTATTTATCCGACATTTCACCCACTTTATGCGTTACTATTATTCCGGCATCAAAATATGCCGCACTTACCGGAAGAAAATATGTCGGCATTCTATCTCCACCGGCATAATTTTTTGAATTAAATCCATTTACAGAACAAATTCCAACTTCAGCAGTTATATTAAAACTGTCAGGTATTTCCAATGTTGAAAGCAATAAAAAACCATATTGAAAATATTGTATATGAAGAATCAGATTAAGATCCACCGATGTATAAAAACCTCCCACATTAAAAAGCTCGCGCTTTATATCACCACCCAAATAAGAAAGCCCAAGCCCTGCAACACCACCAACTTCCCAGTAATCATCTAATCCAATTCTGGGACCTGCTGCAATATCAAAATACCATACCGTTTCATCAATCGGCAACCCCGTTCCTTTACTAAATACTTGTTTACAATACCTTAAAGAATTAATCATTTTAGTTTCATTTGCCTTCATTGAATTGGCACTATCTATAACCGGAGCAGTCTGACATGAAGTTAAAAAAATACAAAGAAACATTATCATCATTAAGTATTTATTCATTTTCCCTCCAACTGCCTGTTATACATATATTTTCCGGAATTATTTATCACGAACGATTTTTTATATTATAAATCAGTATGTTTGGCCGGCAATTTATCACTTTAAAAAATAGTTTATTTTATAAGCATCCCTAAGCGTAAATGGTGTGCCGTGCCCCGGGTAAACAGTTATATCCTTATCAAATTTATCAAATACTTTTAAGCTGTTTTGAAGTTTTTTCGAATCCCCCGACGGCAGGTCTGTCCTTCCCACCGTATCATAGAAAAGCGTATCCCCTGAAAAAAGGATATCCCCGATAAGAATTACCATGCAGCCTAAAGTATGCCCGGGGGTGTGATAGAATTTCATGCCGTTAACCTGTGCTTCATTACCCTCTATATAATTAATGTTTTTTACACTTATTTGCCGTCCTGTATAGGCGGAAAGATTGTATGCAGGAGCTGCCAGCAGGTCTTTTTCTTCGGCGTGAGCGTAAATGATGGCGGAATTGAAATTTTCCGCCGCTATTGTATGGTCGTAATGTCCGTGAGTAAGCAGGACATATTCAACATTAAGTTTGTTTTCCTGTAGCACAGATAAAATCTGCGGATATTCCGCTCCCGGGTCTATTACAACAGCTTTATTATCACCCGTTTCCAGAATATAAGTGTTTTCCCCGTAATCTTCTGATACCAATGTATGAATTTTCATCTTTACCAGGTTTTAACTCCCTGCGGGTCAACTTTCATAAGGAATATATCGCCGCTTAGGTTTCCGGCGGAAGAAGTGGTACCAGCAAGGACATAATCGCCCTTTGAATCTTTAATTATAGAGCTGCAATTATCATCCTTGCTGCCCGCGTAAATCTTATAAGAGAGCGTGTTGCCCTTAAGGTCAATTTTAGCAATGTAAACATTCGCGTCACATATTCCGTAACACCTTTTTGTACCGGCTATCGTATAACCGCCTTTTTCTTCAACGGCGTTGTAGCCCACATCAGACTCTGCTGCAGGCAGAAATGCCGCCCACTGGCTGTTGCCCTTTGCATCCGTCTTAAGCGCTATTATATCCCATCCCATTCCTCTTCCTATATATGACGTGGACTTTCCGGTTATCAGATAACCGCCGTCTTTAGTTTCTATGACATTAGTCCCCACGTCTTTTCTTACGCCTCCGTATGTCCTTGCCCATCTGCAGTTTCCTTCAGCGTCTGTTTTCATCAATATTATATCTGTCTCGCCTTCTTTTTGCTTATCAATATATCCGGTGTAAATCAGCCCGCCGTCTTTTGTTTCAATTATGCTGTACGCCGTGTCCCAGCCGGCTCCGCCGTAAACTGTATCCCATATCTTATTGCCTTTATCATCAAACTTAAAAATGTAAATGTCAGAATTTTTTTCCGTATTAAAAGAACTTGAATACCCCGCCGCCACATAATTACCGTCGCGTGTTTTGGCTACAGAATAAGCAAAGTCATAGTTTTCGCCGCCAAATGTCTTTTCCCAGACTTTTTCCCCGTCGCTGTCCGTCCTTACAATATACGCGTCCATCTCTCCCGCGGTATCAGTACCGGTGCCGCCCGCTATGACATAACCCTGTTTATGCCCTTTTATAACAGCTATCCCATTATCTTTTCCGGCGCCGCCAAAAGTCCTTGTCCATAAAAGGCTGCCGTCATAATCTGTCTTTATAAGATATACATCCGTAAGCCCGGCTCCATATGAAGCCGTGTCGCCCACCGCTACATAACCATTATCTTCAAGAAGTGTCCACGCCCAATCCGCCCTTTCGCCTCCGAAAGATTTAAAAACCACCTCTGTAAGGTTGGCGGCAAGTTCAGGGCTAAGTTTAGGCTTTGAAGTGACCGCAAAAAAGATGGCAACGGCAAAAACCACAAATATCATCAGTTTGATAAAGGTAACCCGGCTCTTTAATTTTTTCAAATCCATTTTAACCCCCGCAGCGTAAATTTATTTTATGTATCTTCCCGCCCCAAAAAATCTGGAACCCCAATAGTTTTTATTTAAATCCGCTGTCTGAATCTGTTTGCCAATACCCGGCGCGTGTACAAACATACCTCCGCCTATATAAACACCCACATGATTCACACCCGTTCCACGCGTGTTAAAAAATACAAGATCCCCTCTTTTTAATTCCCTCTGCAGTATGATATTTGCTTTTCTGTATTGTTCTGTTGATTTCTTTGGAATGGCTATACCCGCTGCCATATAAGCATGCTGTGTTAACCCGGAACAATCGTAGCCATAATCTTCCTCGCTGCCTGTCCCGCCCGGCCAGTAATCCTGGCCTATAAGCGCCATGGCAGCGTTTACAATTTTTTCCCGTTTGGCAGCTTCACCCGTCAATTTAGGTTTCTTTTTCTCTTTTTTCTTTACAGGCTTTTTTGCGGCTTCTTTAAGCTGAGCTTCTTTTTCAATTTCCTGCTGCACTTCAAGATTATATAATTCAGCCCTGCTAATTATACCCGAAGATATAATAAAAACCAGAACCAGAACCCCTGTGACTGCTGTTTTAAATAGTCTCATATTATTACCTCTTAAAAGTAATGTCCGGCGCCCATATAAACTCTTTTCCAATAGACGTTTTCAAGTTCGTCTTTTCTTACAGAGTCGCCTGTTTTGGGGGCGTGAATAAACACACCGCCGCCTATATATACGCCCACGTGCGACACACCGCCGCCGCTTGTATTAAAGAAGACCAGATCCCCTTTTTCAAGGTTTGACCTGCCGATTTTTTTTGACTTTGAATACTGCGATAAAGCTGTCCTTGGAATGCTAATACCGGCCTTAGAATAAGCTTTCTGTGCAAGCCCGGAACAGTCCAGCGATCCATACTGATAGCTTCTGTTAAGCATATCCTTGGCCGCGTTTACCACGGCTTCCCTTGCGTTTGCGTTCGGCCCGGAAGCCCTTGCAGTCTCACCCGAACCTTTTAATGAAGCACACGCCGAAAAAAGAAACAGCACAGCCGCCATAAGATAAATAATCTTCCGGTTCATTTTATGCTCCCGTAAAACTTCATGCTTTCAGGCTCTTCTTCAAGGACTGTCGTAATGTATGAATCCAGTATGTTATTAAGGGCATCCGAATAGCATCCATTATCACCGCTGCCCATCTCTTTTAACTGCTCTCTGACGCAGGTTTCAACACAGCGGGCATCCAGAAATTCCGCGTCATCAGACGGGTTAAACCCCGCGCATTTAAGAAGCTGGGCCTTGAACCTTGCGCCGTGCTCCGCCGCTTCTTTTACCCCGCAGGTTTCAACCGCCAGCAGTGTCTTTAAAACAAGGCCATACATCTCATTATTGACGTCTTCCGGCTGCATAAACTTTTCCACAAGTTCTATGATGTAATAAGCAAGCGCGATTTTTTTTAAACTGCTTCTTATGCCTGCAAAAGAGTTCTGCGGCTTTGCCTGTATAAGGGTAAAATAACGCGAATCAGGATTTTTTCTTGTAAGCATAAAATCGCTTAAACTGAAAAGTTCCAGCGAATTTTTAAAACGGCTGGCAGGTTTTCTGGTGCCTTTGGAAACAACGTATATCTTGCCTGCGCCTTCCGTAAAAACAGAAGTAACATTGTCATTTTCCGCCCTGTCAAACCTTTTTAAAACAATCCCGGAAGTTTTAATTTCCATTATTTAGTAATATCCTTCCTGTATGTATGCCCCGCCTTCAGCGCCGGACATAAAACTACCCGCCGCGGCCATTAAAAAAAGAAAAAACAGGCAGAACACAAGCCCTATCGCCATGATAATATAGCAAACCTTTGCAAAAGCCTTATTTGTTTTATCCGGCTGTGAATGATACAAAGTGCCTATCAGGAAACCGATTACCGGATTAAGGCACAAAATATAAACTATAACTTTTAAAAAACCTTTAGGCGCGTACAAGGAAGGCTGTTTTTCATTGACCGCGCAGGAAACACAATAATGTTTTCCGTCTTTTACGCATACCTGTTCTTCAGGTATAAGCGCGCCGCAGTCCGCACAGGCGGCCTTATAAACCGTTTTCTTCTGAACAGTTTTTACAGTTTTTTTCATTTTTAAATCTCCCGGTTAATTTTCTTTTTTTCAATTTCAAGCAGCCTTAATTTCCATTTAATCCCCGCCGAAAAACCGCCAAGCCCGTTTTTTGCCAGTACCCTGTGGCACGGGATTATTACCGGCACAGGATTGCGTGACAAAGCGCTGCCTGCCGCCCTTGCGGCTTTAATATTGCCTGCCATGGCGGCTGCCTGTTTATAAGTCACCGTTTCACCGCGCGGTATATTTCTTATTGCCTTTAATACCTTAACGGTAAATAACGGCAGCCCTGAAAAATCAATTTTAATGCCTTTAAAACTTTCATCATTACCTGCAAAATAGTTTTCCAGCATCGCGGCTTCTTTAACACTTTTTCTTACAGCACCGGGATACTTCTTATTCAACGTCTTTTCAATACCCGCATCCGGCAAAAACACCTCAACAAGGGCGCCATTTAAAGACAGGACAACTGCTCCCGTGCCGAATTTACTTTTAAATAAGCCGTAAAACATTAATTAAAGTTTACTGCCGGGACTTCTTTTTTTGCTTCTTCCGCCTTAAAATAAACTTCTTTTTTCTGGAAACCAAACATGCCGGCTATGATATTTGCCGGAAACGTCCTGACAGTTGTGTTATACGCCTGAACAACATCATTGTACTTTTTTCTTTCAACGGCTATCCTGTTTTCAGATCCTGCAAGTTCATCCATTAATTTATTAAAACTTTCATTTGCTTTAAGCTGCGGATAATTTTCCGCGATAGCCAGAAGCCTTGAAATAGCCGTATCCATAACCCCTGCCGCTTTTGCCTTTTCATCAACTGTTCTTGCGCCGGCAAGCCCCGCCCTTGCAGCTGCCACGTTTTCAAAAATTTCTTTTTCGTGCTTCGCGTAGCCTTTAACTGTATTTACAAGGTTCGGAATTAAATCACCGCGCCTCTGCAGGACATTTTCCACCTGTGCCCATGCAGCTGTTATGCCTTCGTCAAACTTAACCAGTTTGTTGTAAACAGATCCAAAAAGCATAGCCACAAGCAACACCAGGCCAAGGACTACCGCCAGTACCTTCATTCCGCTTTTCATCTTAATATTCTCCTTATGTTTTTTATTTTTTAAACCTGTCTATTATCAGGTTTACTTTCTCTATTTCCGCCATGTATGTGCTGAAAAACATATTCGCGTCCGCCACGGTTTCCCGCCCTTCTTTTAAAGCCAGCGCGTCCGCGAAAATACTGTGGTTAAGTTTAAAGTTTTTGGGCATATTCATAATAATATCCCATTTCTTGGCAGGTACTTTTTTTCCGTACAGCCTTAATATGGCTTTAAAAATAACAACAAACGTGGAAACAGAACCCCTGATAAGTTTTATTACATCCCTGCTGTTTCCGCCCGTAAGAATATATGCCTGCCTTAACCGCAGAATACTGCCTTTCATTTCGCGCTCTATTTCAAGCCTTAGATGCTGCGTCCTTATCTTCATCTTTTTGAAGATGTCATCGCCAAAAAGCATTACATGGTTTTCTTTTATATCAAGAAACTCCATCGGAAAAATATCATCCGCGTATTTTATCCTGTCATACGTAAACAGAAGCGGAGCCGGATTTCCTGTTTTTATCCATTTCTTAAAAGGCGCGGAGAGCGATTTTAAAGTCACGGTATCACATTCCTTAACAACAATAAGGGTGTTTATATCTGATGTCTTGTAACTGTCATTAGATGCCGCCGAGCCATAAAGTATGAAAGACTTCAGGTTTTCTCCCAGCGCCGTCTTTACTTCTTTAATAAACTTTTCAATTTTTTTATCCATGTATCCTCCTGTATATTTCATCCATATACGGCATATTTACTACCATCCTCCCGACGCGCCGCCGCCGCCGGAACTTCCTCCTCCAAAACCGCCAAAGCCGCCGCCAAAACCGCCCCGTCCGCTGTAGCCGCCGCCGCGCCCGCTGCTTAACAGATATAATAATATCCAGGGATTTTTTATTATAACAGGAATCATTATTATCATAAAGATAACCATAAGTATTTTCTCGCCTTTAGTCAGCTGCCTTGTTGTGCCCTGAGAGGAATATGCTGTCGGCGCCTGTACGTTTAATTCAACGCCCGCTTCAGCCGCAGCAATTGCGGCAAGCTGATACACCGCAGCGTAAATTCCGCCGGAATAATCATTCTGCCGAAAAGCCGGCGCAATTGTCTCTCTTATTATTGTGCCTGCCCTGCTGTCAGGAATGGCGCCTTCAAGGCCGTAGCCGGTTTCAATGCGGACCTGCCTTTCGTTAAACGCCACCAAAAGCATTATACCGTTGTCTTTGCCTTTTTTGCCGACTCCCCACTGTTCAAAGAGCGTGTTTGTGAAGTCATTTAAATCATTGCCTTCAAGAGAACTAAGCGTGACCACAGCTATTTCCGCCCCGGACTGTGCCTGCACCAGGTTTATAAGCGCTTCTGTCTTCTGCTTACCCGCTTCATCCATTATGCCCGCGTAATCATTAACCCACGCTGACGGCTTAAGTTCTTTTGTAGTTAAGGCAAAAACCGCAGTAAACATGGCGGTTAATATAAATACTGTAATAAATAATATTTTTTTCATGAAAAGATTATATCATATATGGAAGGTTTTTCAATAGAACTGACCTTGATAGGACCTATAAGACCAATAGGTCCTATTAAAGTTCTTGATCTGAAGACGTTATAGTCCACAGCACTGCGTCAATAATACAACTTACCAAAAGGCCAAGTCCGGCGCCTATAACCCCAAATATATATGCCCCATTACGTACATGCGGTTCCGTCTCTTTATACGCCATTGTCGCGCCAATTATCGGACCTGCAATTATTACCGCAGTCATAATAATTGTCAGAACAGTATTTTCGGGGGTGCTTTTAGTTTTCGCTCTTTCTTTCAGTCCGGCAGCAACCGCTTTTACCGGTTTAGCTGCTATTTCATTAAACCCCGACATTGGGTTCAGATAATCAAAATAATTATCTTTTTCTTCAGGAACAAAATAGGAAGCAAGCGTGGCGCATCCCGTGCAATTAAACAGCATAATCAAGGCGCAGCTTATTATTATCAACTTTTTCATTTTTTACCCCTTACATTTATTTAAACCAAGTTGATATGATATAAGCATTTTTTATGCCGTAAATTTTTTAGATATATATATGATTATATGAGGGATTTTATGGTTATACCAGCGCATAGATATGCGCACCGGTTTTAAGATGCGCATTAAGGCAGTTTACTTGCCGTTCTTTTTAAATGCGGCTTCTATTCTTTTTTCAAGTTCTTCTTCCTGTTTAACTCCCTGCAAATCCACTTTTAAATGCATTAATGCCCTGACCATGGAACGTATGATTGTTGTCTTGGCCAGCTTGAAACCGCCTTTGGACTTTGCTTCGGACCCGAACTTTTCCAGATAGTCATCAAGTTCTTTTGGAAGTGTTAATGAAACCCTGAAATAATCCGCCTTCGTTTCGGTAGAATTACCGTTCTTTTTAGCCGCCATAGTATCCACCGCCCCCTGGTACCTGTCGATTGAAGTCCTGTTCTTGCTTAAATATTACATTAATAAGATACTCTTGTCAAGTTTTTTGTTAATTATATTTAACTTACAAAATTACTTACGCAAACGAAGTCCAATCAATATTAGGAAAGATATTATCCCTTAATTCTATTTCCATAAGGTATTCCGCGTCAATATTTTCAGACAACAGCATTTCGTTTATCTTATAAAAACGCATAATGTGGTTCTTTGTGCGCTTAACAGCGTATTCAACCATAGTCTGCGTTCTCATGATAAACGCCCAGTCGCTTGACTGCGCCAGAAGCACTTCCCTTGCCGCCTGTTTTAATAACCTCTCTGTCATCGGGTCTATTGGTTTGAATTTGTATTTTACAGCCAGTTCGTGCATTTTTTCATATGTCTTATGCAGATGCCTGTATATCCAGTCGTTGGTGGAATTTAGCCAGAATTCAGCATAACCTTTGGCGCCCCAGCTTGAAAAGGCCGGCGTTACCACCTGGTTTTCAGGATATTTTTCAAGGTATTCAGAAGGCGTTATAGTGTCAACGGTGTTCTGGTCATAATGCATTTTTCTTAAAAGGTAATCTATAAAATTAGGGCCTTCATACCACCAGTGCCCAAAAAGTTCCGCGTCATAGGGCGCCACAATTACAGGCTTGCGTTTCATTACCGACCTTAAATGTTCCACCTGTTTTTCCCTGTTGAACATAAAATTGCCAGCATGCGTGGCGGCAGCTTCAAGCGCATCATAATAATTATACGGCTGTTTCCCCGAAAGGTCCACGCCCCCGGTTATCTTGTGATATTTTATTCCTGTGTTAACCCTTATTCCGCTTTCATGTATATAAGGTTTTATATAATCATAATCCAGGTCATATCCTATATCGCGGTAAAATTCTCTGTACCGAAAATCCCCTGGATACCCCGATTTGGCGCTCCAGACCTGCCTGGATGATTCCATATCGCGCCCGAAGGCCGCAACCCCCGATTTGCAATAGACCGGTGCAAAGACGCCGTACTTGGGCCGTGGATTTCCGTGCAGAATTCCGTGCGTATCCACCATAAAATATCTTATGCCGTTATTTTTTAGAATTTCATCATCGCCGGGCGTATAACCGCATTCCGGCAGCCAAATTCCCTTTGGCCGTCTTCCAAAAGTTTCCGTATAATGGTCAACCGCCACTTTTACCTGCGCGTTAGCCGCGTGTTTCTGGGGGTCAAGCGGAAGAAAACCGTGCGTGGCTCCGCAGGTTATTATTTCAAGTTTGCCGGCTTCCTGCAGTTTTGCAAAAGCCGATACAAGGTCCATTTTGCATTTCTCTTCAAAGACAAACCTGGCATTATGAAATTTTTCCCTGTAAATTTTTGCAGTCTCGTTAAAGTGTGGTTCAAATTTCGTTCTGGTAACTTCTTTTTCTATAAGTTCTATAAGCCTGTTTATGTGTTTTAAATAACGCAGCTGAAGCATTTCATCGCGCATCATTGATATTAAAGGCGGGGTAAGTGACATTGTTATCCTGAAATCAACACCGTCGTCAATAAGTTTATTGAAGGTATTAATAAGAGGTATATAGGTTTCTGTTATTGCTTCAAAAAACCAGTTTTCTTCCAGGGGGTCATTGTATTCAGGATGCCTTACAAAAGGCAGGTGTGCGTGCAATATTAGGGCTAAGTATCCCGAAGGATCCTTTTTCATAAATTACTTTTTGCTTCTTTCAACGGTAAATGTTATTTTTAAATTATCAACACCGTCATAGGATGTCGCGTCTACGGGAAGAATCATCACGCCGTCCGGCAGGTGGTATCTTGCCGAAAACGAACCGTCACTTTCAAGTTTTACAAGTTCGCCCTTTATTGTAAGCTTTGCGTCGGGTTCTGTTGCGCCGTATAATATAAGTTCTGTGTCAGCCACAAGAAAAAACTTGCGTTTCTTTTCCCCGGGCACTCCCTGATTGCTGCCGTAAATTTCTGATCCGCCCTGCGATGAAAGTGTTTCGTTAAGATTTAACCCCGCCCTTTCAGACGCGCCAATTGTGTTCTTGCCTCCGCCTGACAGTTTAAAGATTTCATCAAAATCCTCGTCAACCGACATCCATTCCTCTTCAACAATTGTGGATACAGCATCAAGCGGCGTACCAACCTGATTGGATCTTGCTATTGAAATAAAATGGCCGTCAGTGGTTTTAAAACCAAGTTCTACAAGATATGTTTTTCCGGCTTCCCATACATTTAAATACCAGTTATTGGCGTCCCCGGTTACGGAAATATCTATATATTTGTTTGAATTCGTCCCGTCAAAACTGACCCCGGTAACATCATATACCCTTAATACAAGCCAGTGCCTTCCCCATTCATCTTGAACAGCACGGGTGTTCTGTGCCATCACTTCGGGTGAAATATCCCAGTACGCATAGCACCAATAAGGGTCTCGTGCCATTAATACAAGTTTATTGTCGTAGTAACGCTCCGGAAGTTCGCCTTCATGCATGCTGCCTTTGGCGATTGAAGCTTCGTATTTTTTTAGTTCATCACTTTTTGCCTGAGGAGCGTAAAATTTTGCGGCTTCCACTTCACTTTCTTCATCTTCTAACATTGTCTTGCCGGAAAGAATATCTGCTTTTGCTTTTTTAATTTTAATGACTTTCTTTTCTGTTAACTTTTCTTTATCCGCAGGTTTTGCCAAAAGCTTTTTTCCGGCAGGTTTTATTGCTTTTTCCGGTTTTTCCTCGGCTATATTTTTTACAGCCTCTTTCTTAATTGGCTTTTCGGTTTTTTTAACGGCGGCTTTTTCCTTGGCTTTTAAAACAGGCTTATCGGATTTTTTTGAAACCGCTTTTGAAGCAGTCTTTTTAACTGGTTTTTCTTCCGATTTTTTAACAGCTGTTTTTTTTACAACCTTTTTTGCCGCCACTTTTACATCTCCTTAAATATATTATGCATTTCATAAACTAACCCAACAGCGTGCGAAAATACTTTCCCGTCAGGCAAAACAAAAATTACAGCAAAATACTGCCGCCTATATTTATTAAATTATTTATTGTGCGGCCGGAGGTTTTCCCAGCATCACTTCAACAAGTTCTTTGCCGGGTTTAAACTTAACAACTTTCTTTGCCGGAACTTCAACCTTTTCCCCGGTTTTAGGATTTCTTGCAAGCCTGCCTTTTCTTTCTTTAACAGAAAAAGAACCAAGGCCGGTTACTGAAATTTTTGTGCCTTCCTGTAATGCGTCCTGAGCAATTTTCACAAACTGATCAAGTACTTTTTCAATGTCCTTTTTTGGAAGCGCAATGTTTTCACCGATTTTGTCAACAATCTCAATTTTAGTCATGTTTATGGTACCCTCCTTTTAAGCTTTTTTAAAGTATAATTTAAAACCCCTTAAAAGTCAAGGGTTTTATCGCATCGCAAGGCAATATCCAATAAAAAGCATAATAACATTTCTATTTAAAATATAAATATTCCTTAAATTTATGCCTTTTTAGTTTTAGATTTAAGGGCTTTTGAAACATGTGCAGGCACAAACAATTCTGTTTTTCCGCCATAAACCGCTATTTCTTTTACCGCAGACGATGAAATGTAAAGATATTTCTCGTCCGGCATCAGATATATCATTTCCGCGTCCGGATTAAGTTTTTTATTTAAAAGCGCCAGCTGAAACTCGTATTCAAAGTCAGAAATTACCCTTATACCCCTTATTACCACGTTTCTGCCGGTGGTTTTTAGATAATCCGCCAAAAGGCCTGAATAGGTCTCTACAGTTATACCCTTTATTCCTTTTACCGCGCTTTTTGTCATTTTCACCCTTTCTTCAAGGCTAAAAAGCGGTTTTTTATGCTTACTTTCAGAAACAGCAATTATTACACTGTCAAACATCTTAGAAGCCCTTTTTATTATATCTATATGCCCGTTAGTTACCGGATCAAAAGTCCCTGGATATACCGCTGTTTTTTTCATATTTATTACCCTCCCGTTAACTGCATTTTATATGCTTCAAGCGTGTTTTTCATTAACATCGCCCTTGTCATTAAACCAACCCCGCCCGGAACCGGAGTAATAAACGATGCTTTATCTTTTACATTTTCAAAATCCACGTCACCGCACAGTTTTCCGTTTTCATCCCTGTTCATGCCGACGTCAATTACAACCGCCCCCTGCTTTACCATATCCGATTTTACAAACTTTGTTTTGCCGATAGCGGCAACAAGAATATCCGCTTTGGAAGTAATTGAAGCCAGATCCTGTGTCCGTGAATGGCAGATGGTAACTGTTGCGTGTTCCTGCAGCAAAAGTATCGCCATTGGTTTGCCCACAATATTACTTCTGCCTATTACAACCGCATTTTTTCCTTTAATTTCGCAGCCCGCGCTTTTTATCATCTCTATACATCCGCTTGGCGTGCACGCGACAAGGCATTTACTTCCTGTAAACAGCCTGCCGGCGCTGTTATAAGTAAAACCGTCAACATCTTTCAGCGGGTCTATAGAATTTGTAATAAGTTCTTCATTAAGGTGCTTGGGAAGCGGCAGCTGAACAAGGATGCCGTTAATCTCTTTTTTTTCATTAAGATTCTTAACCAATTCTATAACTGTTTCCTGTTTTGAATCAGCAGGAAGCCTGTGAATTTCCGAATGAAATCCGACTTCAAGCGCGTCCTTTTCCTTGCCGCCCACATATACTTTTGAAGCAGGGTCATCCCCCACCTGTATTACCGCAAGTCCGGGCTTTGAATTTAAGCCTGATACCGCCTCTTTTATTTCCGCCTTTATCTTTGCCGCAAGTGCTTTTCCGTCAATAATATTACCCATTATATTACCTCCGATAAGTGATGAATAATTCTACAACAAATATGGATTAAAAGAAAATAGTAATTTTACCTCGCGCCTGACGCCCGCCCACTGCCCGCTTTTCTGACTTTTGTCAGCGGCGTTTTTGTTTCTCGCCCGTATAAAAACAAAAAGCCCCTTTACAGGGGCTTTTTGTTTTTGGCTGCCGGGGCTGGGCTCGAACCAACAATCTTCAGATTCAGAGACTGATGCCTTACCAATTTGGCTACCCGGCAACCTGAAAAACTTTTAAAATATACCACTTAAATAAAGGCAAGTCAATATCAAACATAAAATAAAGCTTTTAAATTTAGCCGTAAAATTTTAATTTTTGATGCCACTTGACTTATAAAATTATGATTGATATATTTATTCTATACAAAATAAAAACAGGAGGATTAAATGAAAAAACTTTTTCTTGCACTATTTGTTTTTACCGTTTTTGCCGTACCTTCTTTTTCTCTTATGAACGCGGGCGTAAGCGCCGGTTACGCGTATGCCAACATGGACCAGATGAATAACGGCTGGGAAATTGCCAAAACTGATGCACAGGAACAAAATCTTCCTTCTGACGTAAAGAGGTTCGGCGATTCCATATTTGTAAATGTGGATTTTGGAATGTCGCTTTTACCCGCCCTTAACGTCGGGCCGCGAGCAGGGCTTCAATATGTACTGCCGGTAACCAATACCATCAGTTATGTCTATGACCCGGACCCTTCATATTTTGTTACACAGAAGAATACCGTTTCTTCAATACTTGTGCCTGTTGAATTTGGCGCTTCAGCCAATGTGGACCTTGGCTTTATCCCCGTGTCCATAACCATAGGCGGTTACGCAGGTTACGGTTTTGCATTCGGGCTTGACCAGACAAAAATAACCAATAGCAGCACTTCAATTCCGGAAATCAGCTATGCCGTCCCATATGACGGCGGCGGTTTTATGGCAGACGCCGCGGCTGCAATTGAATGGAACATACTGCCCATGATAAACCTTACTGTAAACGCCGGATACAGGTACGCATTAATTGAAAATGTTAACGTAACAAATGAAGTTAAAGACCCTATTTCAGGAGACGTGCTTATAAGCGCCGATGAACAGCTTACATCCCTTGCCGGCGATAAATTAAAGGTTAACTATACCGGTTTTCTTGCAGGCGTTGGATTAAATATAAGGTTTTAACAGTTACATAAATTACCCTTCATATAAAAGCGGCAGAGCGTGATAAACACCCTGCCGCTTTTATATTTTTACTTTTGATTTTCACCTGTCTTTAATGTTATAATAATATAAATAAAAATTGTGGGGGTACAACATGAAAAGATATGCAATACTTTTAGCCGCCTTATTACTTTTTTTTATTCCTGCAGCGATTTTTGCCGCAGAAACACTTCCTGTTGACGCGGATATTCAATCCGGAAAAGTAAGTGTTGAAGATACAAAACCTTCCGCAGAAGAAGCCGAAGCCGCGGAAGAAGCGGAAGAACTTGATACAAAAGGAGCAGAACAGCCGGAAACATCCCCCGCCCTTCCTGACGAAGCAAGCAAGTCTATTTATTTTGGCGATGTCCGTTTTTTCGCGGGATATACAACCCTAAATATGGCTGACTATAATAAGTTTGCATCAAATTCCAATATTCAGCAGATTAAATCAGCGCTTTTAGTGGGCGTTGATTTTGGAATCAAAATTCTTCAGTGTTTGTCAGCCGGCCCAAGAGTTGAATTTATCAAAGCTTTCGCGGAAGGCACAGGTACTTTGAATAAAATTGATGTTTCACTGCTTCCGGTAATGGCCGGTTTAACTTACAGTTATTACCTGACTGACCTTGATTTTATAATTTCAGCGGGCGCTTACGCGGGCTACGCCTGGGCAAACGGTACGTTTGAAGAAAACGTGGGCGGAACAGCCAATGTTCCGAAAAGGTCAGAAATTTATGGTTCATGCTTTGCCGCTGACTTTGACCTTAGGCTTGACTACATGATAAATACCGCTATCTCTGCAGGAATAACAGCCGGTTATAGAATAGCTAACCTGCCTACGATGAAAGCAAAAGGTACATATATTGAAACTGATACTGTCATAAATGCATCCGAAAACGATATTGCTTTTGATTTCAGCGGGCTTGTAATAGGCGCCGGCGTTTTAATGAATTACTAATGCGTAACTTACAGGGTTATTTCAATGGCGCTCTTTAAATCAGAAGAAGAAAAGAAACAGGAATTTCTGAAAAAAGGCCTTGAATATGAAAACAAAAACGAAAACGACAAAGCAATAAAAGAGTTTGAAAAGATCCTGAAAATGGATCCGGCTGATGAAGACGCCCTTTTTAACCTGGGTTTCATATTTTCTGATATGCGCCAGTATAAAAACGCCTATGCGCTTTTTAAGAAACTTATAAACACCAATCCCAAACACACAGAGGCGTATAACAGCCTTGGACTTTTATTTGCCCGCCAGGGCAAGTACAGCGATTCCCTTTTCGTATATCAGAAAGGCGTTGAAAACAACCCCGATGCCGCCCTGTTATACAACAACATGGGCAACCTGCTTTACGATATGGGCCGTTACGCGGACGCGCTTATAAATTTCAAAAAAGCCGGCGACCTTAATCCCGCTTACAGCGAACGGCTTTATCACCTTGGAATTGACGCCTTTATTAAAGGCGGCGAAATGGATGATGCCATAAAGAAGCTTGAAGAAGCCGCAAAGAAAAATATGAATAAAGCAAAAACAATGCATGACCTTGGAATGGCTTATCTTGAACAGCATATGTACGACAAAGCTGTCGCTTCTTTTAACCAGGCGCTTTCAATTGATAACAACTATATAAGCGCGTATATAAACCTTGGTTATGCCTACCAGCACAAAGAAAATTACATGCTGGCAATTAAAGCCCTTGAACGCGCCGCGTATCTTAATCCCAAAAACGCCAAACTATATAACACTATCGGGCTTCTATATGACAAAATGGAAAATCCGGATACGGCTGTAAAAGCTTACAAAAAAGCAGTGGAACTTGACCCTGCTTATTCCAACGCGCATTATATGCTTGCCCAGATTTATCAGAACAGGGGCAATACAGATAAGGCAATTGCTGAATTCACCACGCAAATACGTATTCAGGAATCCGGGGCAATTGTGGACGACTGCATTTCGCGTATTGCCGATTTAAAAAAGATACCCTATGAAGAAGTGCAGAAATTATTCAGCAGATATATAAAACCACAGGAAGAAAAACACGAAATTAAAACACCGCCGGAGGTTAAGGCAGTTGTTGTGCCGCCTGTGGCTGCCCCGGTTATTAACACCACTGCCGAATCAGAAGATGATAGAAGTGAATATATGAAAAAACTTGGCGAGAAAATAAAACAGGAACAGGCTGCCCGTATGGCCGCAGAATCAGCCGCTGCAATGCAGGTCGCGCCTGTTATCCCGCCGCCTGTTATCCCCCCCACCGTGAACACGCATGATTTTCAGGTAATTGACAGCGGCCCGCAGGTTGTAGAACTTCCCACTTTTGAAGAGTCCGCACATGTTAATAACAGCTTTATGCTGGAACCATCCATACAGGTTATATCACTTGAAGGCCCTTCATTGTTTGAAACCCCGCAGCCCCCTTCAGCATCGCCCGCACAGAATAACACTTATTTTCCGCCGGAAGCATACCGGGAAACAATAATAAAAGCTGTGGGGTCAGACGCGCCTGTACCCACTGATTCCATGCCTGAATTCAATGAAGCCGCGGTTACAAACCGGCAGATAACTGTAAAACCGGAAGAACCCATAAAACCAATGGTGCCTAAAAAAGACGACAATCCCCCGCCGCCCAAAATCACACGCAGTTTCTACTGATATTTCTTTATATTTTGCAGTTGCCATTGTTTATACCGCGTGATATTCTATAAAAATTAAAGATTAATTATAGGAGGGTACTTTATATGGGAACAGCTGACTTTCTGTCAGGATCAAAAGGTTTTAAAGATTTAACCCCGCAGGATATAGAAGCTTTAAACAGCGTATGCGCTGAAGAAAATCTTAAACCAAATGAAACCATTTTTCCGGAAGAAGGGCCCGGAGATAAAATGTACATATTAAAATCCGGTTCGGTAAAAATAACAAAAAAAATTAAAGGCCAGGAAAACACCATAGCGGTGCTTAATCCCGGGGAATTTTTCGGCGAAATGGCGCTTTTAGACGGAATGCCCCGTTCTGCCGCTGCAAAAACCGCGGGCGATTCCGTGGTAATTTCAATTTCCCGCACCAACTACCTGATTTTAAGGCAGAAATATCCGCAGACAGCGTTAAAAGTAATTGACATACTTGTGCGTGTTTTATGCAACAGGCTGCGCCAGGCAAACAAAAATCTGGAAGTAATATCTTTCTGGATAGAATAATAATTTAAGATTCAGTTATAAAAACATAGAGGGGCTGGGCCGCATGCGGCGCAGTTACAGGTGATTATTGTGTTAAGCAAAGTTAAATCCGCATCTATTTTAGGCATTGACGCTTATGAAGTGGAAGTAGAAACAGACATGACCTTTGGAATTCCGGGTTTTTCAATTGTCGGCCTTCCCGATACTTCCGTCAAAGAAAGCAAAGACAGGGTGAAGTCGGCCATTACCAATTCCATGATAGAGTTTCCCCCCAACCAGAAAATTACCCTGAATTTATCCCCTGCTGACCGCAAAAAAGAAGGGCCTTCGTTTGACCTGCCCATAGCCATAGGCATTTTAGCCGCCTGCGGCACCTTAAACACCGCTAAACTTGAAAACTACATGATAACCGGCGAGTTGTCGCTTGACGGCTCTATTAACTCTGTCAAAGGCGCATTGTCAATGTCGCTGCTTGCAAAGAACCTTGGTTATAAAGGCATTATCGTCCCCTTTGCCAACGCCGATGAATCAGCTGTGGTGGAAGGAATTGATGTATTTGCGGTAAAACACTTCAGGCAGGTATTTGACTTTTTAAACGGGGAAATTACCCTTGACGCGCACGAAATAGACATCACAGAAGTTTTTTCCAGGGCTTCAGTTTATCACATTGATTTTTCAGAGGTTAAAGGCCAGCAGCACGTTAAGCGGTCAATGGAAATAGCCGCCGCCGGCGGACATAACATAATTTTAATAGGGCCTCCCGGTTCCGGCAAGACAATGCTTGCCCGCAGGTTCCCCACTATCCTGCCGGAAATGAATTTAACCGAAGCAATTGAAACAACTAAAATACACAGCGTATCCGGATACATGCGCGAAAAAACCGCGCTTATTGCCACACGCCCATTCCGCTCACCGCACCATACAATTTCTGACGCCGGGTTAATAGGCGGCGGCGCCGTACCTCGACCCGGCGAAGTGTCGCTTTCGCATAACGGCGTTTTATTCCTTGATGAGCTGCCTGAATTTAACAGAAACGTGCTGGAAGTTTTAAGGCAGCCGTTAGAGGACGGGCATGTGACAATTTCACGCGCGGCTGTTTCTATAACTTATCCGGCAAGGTTTGTATTGTTTGCCGCAATGAACCCCTGCCCCTGCGGATATTCCACGCACCCTACCAAAAGCTGTTCCTGCACGCCGGCTCAGCGTGAAAAATATATGTCCAAAATATCCGGCCCGCTTCTGGACAGAATTGACATTCATGTGGAAGTCCCGGTAGTGGAATATAACGAACTGGCGTCAAAAGCAGAGGCGGAAACTTCAGCGTCAATACGGCAGCGCGTAAACGCAGCGCGTAAAGCCCAGGAAAAAAGGTTTGAAAAATCCGGAGTTTTCTTTAACGCCCACATGGGCCCAAGGCACACAAGAAAGTTCTGCCAGCTGGATAACGAATCGCAGGCATTATTAAAAACAGCAATAGAGAATTTAGGGCTATCCGCCCGTGCCTACGACCGTGTCTTAAAAGTATCACGGACAATAGCGGATTTAGAAGGCGCGGAGGATATTACATCCACCCACATTGCGGAAGCCATTCAGTACAGAAGCCTGGACAGAGAGCATTGGAAAGTGGGGATATAAAGTTGCAAGTAACAGGTGACAAGTTACAACTTAATGAAAAAGATCAGTTAAAAAACAGGACAAAGAAATTTGCAGTTGATGTCATAAAACTTGTAAAAAACTTTCCTTATGATCATATTTATAAATCGTTAGGCAATCAACTTTTAAGAAGCGCAACGTCGGTGTCGGCTAATTACCGTGCCGCTAAAAAAGCACGTTCTACTGCTGAATTTATCGCAAAGCTGGGCATTGTTGCCGAAGAAATTGATGAAAGCAAGCATTGGTTTGAATTATTAGTTGAATCAGCTTTAGTAATAGAGTCTAGTGTAACAGTTCTATACAAAGAAGCTGACGAAATAGCAGCCATGATACACGCATCAATTAAAACAGCTAAACATAATCGCATATAACTTTAGTCATCTATTTTTTTAAGTTATTACTGTAACTTGTAACTTGCCACTTGTAACTTGTAACTTGTAACTTGTAACTTGTAACTTGTAACTTGTAACTAAGTTCACCCTATTACCACTTCCACCGTATGTTCTATTCTGTCATCAACAAGCGGGATGGATAAATCCTGATGCGCGTTGCCGTCAACAGTTACCGATATTACTTTATCTTCTGCCCCCGACCTTTGCAGTGATATGTGATAAAAAGTTTCCCGGAAACGGTAATGAACCTTAAATGACTGCCAGTCTTTCGGAAGGCACGGTTCAAAATATAACCGGTCAACTTTAAGCTGAATTCCCAGCAGATTCTTGACAATAAGCTGATACATCCACGAAGCAGAACCCGTGTACCAGGTCCAGCCGCCGCGGCCCGTGTTAGATTCAACACCGTACACATCAGCGGCCATAACAAATGGTTCCACCTTATATAAGGCGGATTTTTCTGCCGTATCGCTGTGCCTGATGGGGTTTATTAAATTCAACAGTTCCCACGCCCGTGATCTGTCTTTTAACGCGGCAAATGCCATTACAGACCACACAGCAGCGTGTGTATACTGCCCCCCATTTTCCCTTACGCCCGGCACATAGCCTTTTATATACCCCGGATTATTTAAAGTTTTATCAAAAGGCGGGGTAAAAAGTTTTATCAGCATGCCCTGCCTGTCAACAAGCAGTTTATCCACGCTGTCCATTGCTTCTTTTGCCCTTGCCGGATCTGCCGCACCGGAAATAACGGCCCATGACTGCGGAATAGAATCTATACGGCACTCTGTATTTAACGAAGAACCCAGCGGCTCTCCATTGTCAAAATAAGCCCGCAGATACCACTTTCCATCCCACGCGTTTTTATCTATATTTTTAGAAAGCTTTGCGGCTTCTTCAAGGCATTCATCGGAAAAAGTTTCATCCCCGTGCTGCTTTGCCATTTGCGACATAGACATAAGTACCTTATGCAGAAAGAATGCCAGCCAGACACTTTCGCCTTTTCCGTCTTTACCAACCAGATTCATGCCATCATTCCAGTCTCCGCTGCCAATAAGCGGAAGCCCGTGTATTCCGTATCTTAAAGCGTGCCTGACTGCCGCAACACAATGTTCATAAAGAGTTCCCCGGTTTTCTGATATCCCCGGCATGCCGTAATATGACTCGTCATCGGGATTTACCTGCGGCCCATACAGAAAACGCACTTTTTCATTTAATACTCCCGTATCTCCGATTTCCATAACATATACAGAAGCAACCAAAGGCAGCCATAAATAGTCATCAGAACACTTTGTTCTGACGCCCCT
This sequence comes from Candidatus Goldiibacteriota bacterium HGW-Goldbacteria-1, assembly GCA_002839855.1. Classification (NCBI taxonomy): domain Bacteria; phylum Candidatus Goldiibacteriota; species Candidatus Goldiibacteriota bacterium HGW-Goldbacteria-1. The sequence goes on along the minus strand of PGYV01000002.1, from coordinate 286,997 downwards.
TCCTGACGGCGGATGCCACCAGTGCTGAACATCACCTTCTGTAAACTGATGAGAGGCAAAAGTAAGCAGCTGTTCCCTTATCATTTCCGGATGAGAATGCATAAGCGCCATAACATCCTGCAGCTGATCCCTGAAACCATAAGCGCCGCCTGACTGATAATAACCGCTGCGCCCCCACAAACGGCAGCTTATTACCTGATACTGAAGCCAGCCGTTCACAAGAAAATTAACGGAATTATCCGGTGTTTCAACATAAATTACGCCAAGGCTTCTTTTCCAGTGTTCCCATACATTTTCAAGTTCTTTATGCACCAATGCTGAACCGTTATAGCTCTGAAGTATTTCACGCGCCTCGTCAGGGCTTTTGCCTGAACCAAATAGAAATACTATTTCCTTTTCTTCATTATCATTTAATTCAAATTTAACCTGCGCGCTTACACAGGGGTCATATCCCGCGCCGGTTTTACCCGACAGCCTGTCTTTATACATTGCAGCCGGCGAACCCATAGACCCGTTTCTTCCCAAAAACTCGTGCCTGTCTCCTGTTACAAAACGGGCGGTCTCGCTTGTATCAAGAAATACAACCCTGTCCGGAAATTCCTTATTGTAATGGTTGTACGCAAGCATAGCGCCGCTTTTAGGGTCAACCTCTGTAATAATATGCATGTGATATTTATCCCTGTGCGTGCCCATTACCAGTTCATTGTATGATGTGGCTGACAAACTGCGCCTGCGCCCGGAATGATTTTTTATTTTTAAAACAGAAAACTTTACAGGATGTTCAAGAGAGACAAAAACAGTCAGTTCCGATTCTATCCCGTTTTCTCTATGTTCGAAAACACTGTAACCAAAACCATGGCGCGATACATATCCTGTTTTTCCCGACGCGGGAAGCGGTGTAGGCGACCAAAAACGCCCGGATTCCTCATCCCTGATGTACATTGCTTCTCCGCAGGTATCGGTAACAGGGTCATTTTTCCATGGGGTCAGGCGGAACTCGTGTGCATTCTCGCTCCAGGTATAGGCGCTTCCGCTTTCTGATATTACCGTTCCAAAGTTTTTATTTGCCAGCACATTTGCCCATGGCGCCGGCGTTCTTCTGCCGGGCGCTGTATTAATGACATACTCTCTGCCGTCGCGGGTAAACCCGCCCAGTCCGTTAAAATATTCAAGGTCTTTACGCTCGCTGATACCTTCATCTTCTTTTTCAATACCAAACCTTTTAGTTACGTTTAACTGCGGCCGCTGCGGCCTTATGTGCGACATGCGTTCTATCTGTTCAGCCAGTGTTCCGCCCCTGTCTGTAATTATTATCCGCGCCACGGCCTGCATAAGTATTTTGTCCTCTTCGGACATCTGATCGGCGCGCCTTAAAAATATTCCTCCGGGCTGGTTTGACATGCCCGGACCGTTCTTGGATATAAGGCTGTTTATCTTCTCGCTCATATCATCCCTATAGACTGAATGATCCTCGTTCCATATAATAAGATCCACCCTTAAACCTTTCATACGCCAATATGAATGCGCCTGAATAAGCCGGTCGATTATATCAAGATTTTCCGGGTCTTCCACGCGCACCAGAACTATAGGCAGGTCGCCTGAAATACTGTACCCCCATAAATCCGGCTGCCCCCTAAGGTTCTTTTTAAGTACACTTGCGGCCGCGCGCCACGCCGGATTGGCATATACAATAGCGCCGGCAAGGCGCCCATAAAGCTGCGCTTCCGCTTCTGTCGCGTTTATCTGCTGCAGCGCCACCTGCCCGTGTGTCCAGGACAGATTAAAAACCCTGTCCGCAAGGTTACGGTCCCTGTATTTTTCAATCAGTTTTTTTGCGTCTTCCATACTGCCGCATACTGCCGTAACATAATCAATCACAGCCGATTCCTGGGAATCAAGTTCCACACAGCCTCGTATGCTTAGCACAGGGTCAATTACCGCCCCTTGAGTACCCGATAGGACTCCCTTATCGTGCATTGCCGCGGGGTCTGCCGTCGTACCGCAGCGCCCTATAAATTTACTTCGGTCAGTTTCGTATGAAGCGGGCGTTGTTGAATTGCCATGAACAGCCATAAGATGAAGTATAAAAGGATACGCTTCATTTTCAGAACGCGGCCTTCTGCCGCAGATTATAGCCTGATAAGGTTTAATAACTTCCGTTTGTATAAAGAGATTGCTGAAAGCGCTGTGTGCCTGATCCGCTTCAGGATAATTAAGCACCGCTTCCGCGTAGCTGGTAAACTCTATCCGGCGTTTATCGCGCGACCTGTTGGTTATGTTGATTCTGCGTAATTCCACGTCATCTTCCGGCGACACAACTATCTCTGTATGCGTGTCAATATTAAAATCACGCCTTTTAAATTCCGCGCGTGATTGCGAAAAAACCGCTTCGTAATTTTTTGATTTTTTCAGTGTCGGCTGGTGCGCGGCAGACCAAAAATCCCCGGTCTTAACATCCCTTAAGTACACAAATGTGCCTTCATTATCCAAAGCCGCGTCTTCACGCCATCTGGTTACCGCGATATTTTTCCATCTGCTGTACCCGGCGCCGGCGTTTGTAACCATAACGCTGTATTTTCCGTTTGATAAAAGGTGTATTTCCGGCGTAGGAGTATCCGGATTTGTAAATACACGCAGTAAAGCTTCCCTTTCTTCCACCTGCCTAAGCGGCCCTGTGACTTCTGTGTCATAAAGAAAAGGCACATCCACAGGAACCCTTTCCTGCAGCAGAAGTTCTGTGGCCTTAAACATTGGATCAGCCAAAAAACGCCTTTGCATAGGCCTGTTTAAAAGGACATAAGCGAAAGATAAAAACGACATACCATGATGATGCGCCATATATGATTTTACCACCGAGTAATTTTCATCCGTGGCAAGGCGCGCCGGCGTGTAATCTATGGCTTCATAGAAACCATAATCCCCTTCAAATCCGTTATCTTTCAAAAGTTCCAGATTTTCACATGCTTTTTCCGGTTCCACCATTAAAGCCATTGCAGACGCGTATGGGGCAATTACAAGGTCTTCTGCCAATCCCCTTTTAAAGCCAGAATCCGGCACGCCAAATGAACGGTACTGATAAGCCATGGTAACATCAACTTTATTATATCCTGATTCTGATATGCCCCATGGCACTTCATTGCGCCTTGCGTAGTCTATCTGCCTTCCCACTATGGCTTTATAAGTCCTGTTAAGAAGCGTACCTTCGTAATCCGGCATTATAAGAAGCGGCATCAGGTATTCAAACATAGAACCGCCCCACGATACCAAAACCGGATCTCCGCCGCGTTTTGACAGCAGCCTTCCAAGCATAAACCAGTGTTCCTGAGGAACGCTTCCCTGAGCAATGGCAATATAACTTGCCAGGCGAGATTCCGACGCTAAAAGGTCATAGCACGAAGCATCAGTTTTTCTTTCACCCGCGTTATATCCTATATGAAACAAATGTTTGGACTTATTATAAAGAAAATCATATTCAACATTTGACATTTCACCGCAGGAAAGCGCCAGTTCTTCAATTATAGCTATCCGTTCATACGCCCTTGTCCCCGCGCGTGATACCGCGTCTTTAAGAGCCATAAACCATGTTTTTTCATCATTACTGTATTCAGAAGAGTTAAGAATTTTATCTATTAACGGAATAAGTTTTAATTCCAGCCTTGCCGCATCGTTAAGAACAGGTATCGTTTCAAGATGCCTTAATTCTTCCCGTAAAATAGCGCGCATTTCGTTCTGCTTTTCTTCATCTTTATCCCACATGCCCGGTATTTCCGTAGGAAGCTGCAGCCATGGCGCCATATATACCATATCTTCAAGGCAGTGATAACAATGTTTTTCAAAAGCCATGCCCCATTTCTTGGTTTTTACAAGCCCCATAAAATCAAGGTCAATTATCATTTTGGAACACTCGGCTGACAAATGGCGTATCAGCATGTGCAATTCCGGAAGTGTTTCAGGCACAGATAAAAGTTTATCACCCATCCGCTTAAGCCTTGCTTCTATTCTTACAGCGGTTTCCCTGGATGCGGCAGACGTGTTTTTTACCGGCTCCTTAAAACTTTCCACGATTAAATTAAGCGTATCCAAAAGGCCGTCAATTATTTTAAAAGAAATAATCTTTTCCCCGCGCATTTCCAGAATTCCCGAACGCATAACAAGTAAATTGCCTGTAAGATTGCCGCTGTCAACTGAAGAAATATACAGCGGAAGCAGGGGTTTTAAGGTCTCTGTGCTGTACCAATTGTAAAAATGACCCCTGTATTTTTCCATCGCGTTCATGGTGCCCAGTGTTTTCTTTGTCCTGTCAAGCATTACCGCCATTGAAATGTAGCCAAAATCATATGCCGTGAGATTGGACAAAAGAGACAGCCCAATGTTTGTGGGAGAAGTCCTGCGCGCGGGCATGCCCAATGGTTCTTCCTGGAAATTATCCGGCGGCAAAAAATTGTCTCGGGCGGTCACAAATTCTTCAAAGAATCTCCACGTTTTTCTTGCGCACATCCTTAAAAAGAGTTTCTTTGACGCGGACAGTACGTCGCGGCGTAATGAAACCGGCCTGCTTATAATATAAGCAACTAAAGGAGAAGCCATCCATGAAATCAATATCATAACCGCAGGCAGGTCCGATTTTACGCATCCCGATGCGGCGCATAACAACGCCGCAAACGGAGCCGCAATCATTTTTCTGACGTAATCAAACGCGGTAATATTTCCCGCAAGTTCCGTTTCCGCGAAAGTATTCCATTCCAGCAGCTTACTGCGCGTGATAAACTTACGCCAGAAAGTGGTAACCACGGCTGCGATATTGTAATAGGCTTCATACACTATAAATACAAAAGAAAGCAAAAACTGCAGGCCTCGGTTTGTTAACGAAGCAGATAATGCCGACATATGGGATTCCATGCTTATGCCTTCCGGTTTTCTTCCCGCGTCATACATCAATTTTACCGGTATAGGCAGGCCTGAAAGCAGTATAATGTATATAGTCCATGGCCACGAAGATTTAAACATTATCCATCCGGATAAAAATATTATAAAAACAGAGACAGGAACAAGGCTGCGCCTTAAGTTATCAAGTATTTTCCACTGCGATAAAAAAGACAGCGGATTTTTTACTTTTTTACCGTTAAAACCGGGAACTGTTGAAAACAGCCATTGTGTTATCTGCCAGTCGCCGCGTATCCAGCGGCGCCTGCGGCTGACATCCTTTAAATATGCCGTAGGGTACTTTTCATGCAGTTCAACTTCGGTCACAAGGGCACAGCGGGCATAACACCCTTCAAGCATATCATGGCTAAGTATCAGATTTTCCGGCAGCCGGTCTTTTAAACATTTTTCAAAAGCATCGACTTCATAAAGGCCTTTTCCTATAAATGAACCTTCAAAAAACAGGTCCTGATAAACATCTGAAACGGCTTTTGTATACGGGTCAATGCCTGTTTCGCCGCCAAAAATTTTCACAAAAGCGGATGGATTTTCCCCCGGATAGCCGGCTTCCACCCTTGGCTGAAGAATTCCGTATCCGGATACCACGCGTTTCTTTTCTTCATCATACACGGGTTTGTTAAGCGGATGGCAGATAATAGACACCAGGTTTTTCACCGCATCTCTTGGCATTCTTGTATCTGTATCCAGCGTAATTACATATTTTACGTCCTGCAGGTGCTGTACATCACCTTTTATAACACTGAATTTATCTTTGCCATTGCCCCTAAGAAGCATGTTAAGTTCGGAAAGTTTTCCCCTTTTTCTTTCATATGCCATCCACAACTTTTCACGCGGATTCCATTTACGGTTCCTGTGAAAAAAATAGAATATTTCAGCGTCTTTGCCCGGATATTTGTTGTTTAACGTTTCTACCCCTTCGATTACAAAAGACAGAAGCGATTCATCTTCCGGCATGTTTTCCTGCAGGGCATCTTTAAAATCAGTCAGAAGTGCAAAACTTATTTGCGGATCTTTATTCGCAAGGTAGCTGACTTCCAGATTTTCTATAAGCGATTCAATCCCCTGCCTGTTATTAAGCAGCGTGGGCACAACTACAAGCGTATGCGCGCCGGCTGTTATTGCTTTAGAAAAATCCATTTTTGGCAGATTATTTGGTTTTACGATAATAGTGGATATCCAGTTAATAATGGAAACAACTGTCTGGCTTGTGACAAAAAGAAGGGGTATTGAAAGAATAGCGTAATTCAGCCAGCCGCGCAGCCCTAATATGCCCGCTAAAAACAAACCTGCCGCTAAACCGATACATGTAAATAATACAATAGACCCCGTATATAATGACATTGACAATGCCGTCTTTTTGGCCTGTAAAAGCGCGCTTATAGGAAACCTTATTTTCAGCTCGCTATAAAGCTGTTTTAACCCTTTGTCAATAAGATAATACCCTATATGCGCGGATGCATCTTTACCCTTATTATCTGCCGCCGCCAGAGACGCAATCTGCAAAGCCCGTAAAGCCACATCTTCTTCTGTAAGCCTGCTCTTGTTTGCCAACTTTTCAATGACATGACGGTATGCATCTCGGGTTTCAAAAGACATTGTGCCGTAAACACCATACGGGTCTTTTCTTAAAACCTCTTCAACAGCGCTTAGCGCTTCAACAAATTCATGCCAGTCGGTGCCTTCCAGCAGCCTTAAACTTTCTATAGTATTAGCAATAGAAACCTGATTAGCCGCCTGTTTACGGCTGGTTGATCGTATCAGCCTTTCCACTGTTTCGCCCTGCTCTGACAGTTTCTTTTCCAGCCAGTTTAAAGGAAGATCAATGTTCGCGCTCTGCCCCTGAAGCCGCCTTACAAATTCCGACACAAAAGAGTCCGACATGGGGGGATTATCTTTTGCCATTGCCGCTATCTCGTGAATATAATTATCAGTATCTTTAACCGCCACTTCCAGAATTCTGTTTGCCCAGTAATCCGCCTTATCCCTGTCCACCTGCGTAACCATCATGTAAACAGAAACACGCCTTAGATTTTCTATAAGAGCAAGCCGCAGCATAATGGGAATTGCCCATAACTCTCCAAGTTTCAATTTTTTTATTGTCTGATAAGATGAAATAAACGCGGTTAAACCCTTAACGTCAATACGGCCGTCGCCATGCGATACTATTTCCATTGCAATATCATAAACCCTTGGATAACCGGACATAGGCCCTGAAGACAAGCCGGGAAGTTCGCGGCTGTATACTTTTGGGAAGAATTTCTGCGCAAGGCGTATCTGTTCTTCTATAAGGTAATAATTATCCAGAATCCATTCTCCGGCAGGAGTAATGGTATTTTTTGCTTTATCCGCTTCATTAAGCATTTTATTTGTACGCAGCAGTATCTGTTCATTATCTTTCAGGCGGATAAGGAGTTTTTCCCGGGTTTTTTTCAGGCTTACATCATGTTTCTCTGCCAGAAATTTGGCATGCAGTTCAAACTGATCCATACTGAAAAGTTCAGCCCTTAGAGGCTGTTCATTTATTATTTTTTTTGCCGGCAGATTTATTGTAAAAATTTCCTGTATTTTTCGGGGTAAATCCGTAAAAAATCCGCGCATTACTCCTCCTTTTATTAAAACAAAAAAACAATTATTGCCCTGCCGATTATTTGTTGAACGGTCAAATTATAAGTATTATAACATACTAATACAAATCAAGCAAACCGCAGAAAAGGCTTTAAAAATAAGAGTATTATTAAACGGCCCACAACCCAAAAAACACAGAAATTTCCCGATAAAATCAAGTATGGCGTTTAGTATAAATCTTATCCGCTATATTTTGCCGTTTAAAACAAGGGATTCAGGTTCTATTACACGCCCTGTCTTTTTCAACATTTTTAATCTACGAAACTCCAGATTTCCGCTATCAAACATTACGGGATAGACCCCCGGTGATATCTGTTTTAATTCACTGCCATCCTGAGAAATAATAAATTTATCGCCATAAACCTTTACTTTAACAATAACTCCGCATGGAAAAATTTTAGATTTACTCCACTTTAAATAGTAATTATTATTTACTTTTATTACTTTCGCGTTTTCAAGAATTTTCTGAGCTTTCCAATAAGCGGCCACTTCCCCAAACGGGGCAATCCAAAGGTCTTTTTCATTTTCTTTAAGATAATCCAGAATTCCCAGGAATGTTTTTTTTGGAACCGGCTGGTACCAGTCAGACCCTTCCACCGCGTGTATCATAAACACAGTCCACGCCCCCGAATACATTGCCTGATCAATCCAGCTTTTATATTTTTCAATATCATAATCCGTCATCGTTGTCCGGCTGGATATATTAAGCCAATCCGGCTGCGATTCAGAATTATAATTATACTGCCCATATCCGCCCCTTGCGGCAATGCAGTTTTTTTCTATTCTTGCCTTAAGCCCGTCAGTTATTTCAACAAACGGATAAGCAAATGTAATAACAGGCTGTCCCGATAATTCTTTCAATATTTCTCCGGCAGAGTCAACTTCCGTAATTTCATCATCAGCTGAAAGTTCCGCTGCCCGCCTGTGGTTCATTGAATGATTTCCTATTTCCATTCCGTCCCGCGCTGCTTTTTTCCACTCTTCCTGCCTTGAAGTATTTCCGGCAATCAGAAAAAACGTTCCTTTTAATCCGCGTTTCTGCATTTCGGGTATCGCAAGGTCCAAATGAATGGGGTCTCCGTCATCAAAAGTCAGCGAAACCGCGCCTGTATATCCGTTCCATGGTAACACGCTGAACAAATCAGAGGCATAAACCGGATAAGCGGCTGACAATAACAGAAACACTGCAAGTAATAACGTATGCTTAATATTATTCTTCATGTTTTTTAGAATCTCAGATCCCTTTCGCCTTTGCGGATACGTTCAAGATAGGCAAGCGCTTTTTCCCTTCTTGTCTTATCCGGCACGTTCTGTATTTCCCTGTCCACCATTTTTCTTCCCATTTCCTTAAGTTCATCATCCGCGTAGTCTTTAAGGTATTCTTCAAATGTCAAAAGCGCGTTTGGATGGCAGAAGTTTCCAATCTGCCCGGATTTTGCCAGCGGCATAAAACGGTCGCCGGTTCTTCCCTCGCGATAGCATGCAGTACAGTAGCTTGGAATATACCCGTCTTTTACAAGCCCCTTTATAACATCCATAGGTTTTCTGTGGTCAGCAACATCAAACTGCGGCTTTTCATTGTTGCTCTCTTCCTTAACGCGCTTTGCGTATCCGCCCACCCCGACTATTGAACCCGCACTCATCTGAGAGAATCCCACATCCAGAAGTTCCTTGCGGAATTCAGCGCTTTCTCTTGTGGTAAGTATCATACCGGTATAAGGTACTGCCAGGCGGGTTACAGCTACTAATTTTTTAAAATCCCTGTCCTTTACCAGATATGGAAAACTTTTATAATCAATTCCTTCCGCAGGTAATAATCTTGGAAAAGATATTGTATGAGGCCCGACACCCGCGGCAGCTTCCATATGCTCCGCATGCATTATTAAAGCCACGGTATCGTAATGGTAGTCATAAAGCCCATAAAGCACGCCTATGCCTGCGTCATCTATACCGCCTTCTATCATTGCCCTGTCCATGGCTTCCGTGTGCCATTCATAATTCTGTTTGGGCCCTTTATGCATAGCAAGATAAGTGGGCTTATGATACGTTTCCTGAAAAAGCAGGTATGTGCCTATTCCCGCGTCCTTTAACTTTTTGTAATTTTCCGCGGTTGTGGCTGCAATGTCTATATTAACCCTTCTTATAGAACCATTTTCAAATTTTTCGGCGTAAATTGTCTTTATGCATTCAAGCACATAATCTATCGGGCATTTTTCATCATCCTCTCCCACTTCCAAAAGCAGCCGTTTATGCCCCATTCCTTCAAGCGCTATAATTTCTTCGCGCAGCTGCTGCTGTGACAGCTGAAGCCGGTCTATCTTATTGGTACATTTATAGCCGCAATATTTGCAGTTATTCACGCAGTAATTTGAAAGATAAAGGGGCGCAAACAAAACTATCCTGTTGCCGTATATTTTTTCTTTTATTTTCTTCGCGGACTTATACATTTTTTCAAGGGTTTCATCATCGTCAACTTCAAGCAAAACGGCGGCTTCCCTGTGCGTTAACCCTTTGCAGGTTTCGGCTTTTTCAAGAATCGTTTCAATTGCATTCTTATCCTTAACAAGTATTTTTGCCTGCGCAACAGACTCAAGAACTTCAGCATCATCTATAAATTCGTTTGCGTCTTTGGATTTTACGTTATACATAATTAATACCTCCGCGCGGTCATTTAACCGTTTATTTTATTTTTTAACTTCTGTATCACTTAACACCCTTGAATAAGCGGTTTTAGCCGTCACATCAGGCAGCATTCCAACCTTTCCGGAAAAAGCGCTTATAATGTCATTTGGCGCATCCATCACTATACTTATAACCGCAAGATTATGTTTCTGATATGGAATACCCATCCGGCCTATAATATAACTTCTATATTCATGAATTATGGCATTTAGTTCCTCTGACACCTTTGCTTCTTCAACAATTATGCTTACAACAGCAATTCTGGTTTCCATAACTTCCTCCTTTTTATACTAAAAAAAAATCCCCGCACCGAAAGCGCGGGGATAATATAAATAAGATTAACTATTATCTTGCCTTTGCAGTCGGGTTTTAACCCTTTCAACTCAGCACAATAAATTTAATAACCGAAGATTCACCGTCAGGCAAAAAGCCTTTTGATTCATCTTTTATTTCAATATAAGATTACTACCATTTTAGTGATATGTCAAGCCATCTGTTTTCCTTGTAATTATAATCCTGTTATAAAAAACATTTAACGCTGTTGCGGCCGTTATTCTTAGCGTCATACAGCGCGTTATCAGCCCTTACTATGAAACTTTTAATATTGTCAGTTGAAAGCAGTTCCGTCACGCCAAAACTGCACGATACTTCCCTGTGAATATTCAGATAGTGATTATGAAGTTCTTCCCGCGCCGCTTCCGCTATTTTTACCGCCTGCGCGGCATTGGTTCCCGGCAGCAGAATTGTAAATTCATCGCCGCCCCACCTGGCAAAAATAGAATTTTTCAAAAGCACTTTTTTTATTATGCTTACCGACGTCACAAGGACAAAATCACCGTAATCATGGCCGTATTTATCATTTATCTGCTTAAAATTATCTATGTCAAATATGATAAGCGCAAGAGGGGTGCTGTTTTTTAAAGCGCCTTTCACTTCAAAAAGAAGGCTGTCCGTAAATTTCCTGCGGTTAAATATATTCGTAAGGGAATCGGTCACCGACATTACCGTAATTTCACGCAGTTTTTTTTCAAGGTCGTTTTCAAGTGTCGTAGCGTGCTTTACAATAGTATCATAAAGCAGTTTAAGGTCCTCATTCTCTTTTTTTAACTCTTCCAGTTCATCGCGCAATTCATCCGGCTTTTTAATATTTTCCTCATCACCCACAATTTTACCCCTTTTGTTTACTGCGCCCTTCCGAATTTTACTTCCACTTTATCCCAGAGCAGTTTTAAATTGGCAAATGACTTCTTTTGCCATAAAATATCGTCATTTCCCGTGACAATAACAGGCATTTTGTCCTGTTTTTTTACATCCATAATAAATCTGCAAAGCATTGCAATCCCGGAACTGTTAAGAAAATCAACCGCTTTAAAATCCAGGTTTAAAAACGGAAGGTTCAATTCATGCACATCAAGAAGAAACTGCTCTATTGACTTATATTCCCCCATGTTTTCAAGGCGAAGGGAGCCGCTGAAATTAACGGTATTTAGCTTGTCATCAAATACAATTGAATAGTCTTCTCCCTTTATCTGCATGATGCCGCCCCCTCTATAGGCATTGCGGCCTGAACCGACACCCTGTATTTATTCGCTTCCTTAAGAGGCTGAAACATAAAACCCATTTTTGGATTAAAAAAACTTAATACTGTCAGCAGCCCTATTCCCGATTTCATGCTGTCATCTTCACCGAAAGACTGCAGTTTTTCCATATACATGGAATTTACGTCATCACAGTTTGCTATTTTGTCGGCAAACTTCTTAAAAATCATATATCTCTGCTCGTCAATTATGTTATCCACCTGCAAAATTGCCGAATCTCCGGAAAGTGTTATTGTAAGTTCTATACATCCCATTTCCTCATCCGAATACTTTGCGGCATTTTCCAGAAGTTCATTAATTATCATTGAAACCGAATTCATAACATCTTTCTTTTCCGGGCATGATGATGCCAGATAACTTGCCCCGTAATTGGCGGTTAACCCGCACCTTTTCCATATCTTAAGCAGGTCCGCGTGCGTCAGCTTTAGCAGAATTACTTTTTTTGTTTCCGGAATTTCCAGATAATCTCCAATTTTCATTTTTTATACCTCCCTTATTTCTGTTTTATTACCACAAGCGTTATATCGTCATATATTTCTGTCTCTCCCATAAAGTTGTACAGATCTTTCATGAACTTATCTTTAATTTTTTCCGCGGTTAAATTATGGTACTTCTTTAATGTGTCGCACAGGTTGGATATCCCAAACTGCTCTTTTCTAATGTTTTCCGCCTCTGTGACGCCGTCAGAATAAAGAAACATAACATCGTCTTTTTCAAGGACAAGTTCCATGTTTTTATATATATCCGGTACATCAAGGGTCATTCCCACATAAAAACCATTATCCATTGTGTCAATGACTTCAATTTCGCCGTTTTTCCTGCATATAATCACAGATTCATGCTGACCCGAGATATAATACCTGTTATTGACATAAGTAATTATTATCATAGTCATGCTTCTGTCTTCTTTTATCCTGCTGATATTGGCGTATAATATTTTATTCAACAAAGACAGATATAGGCTGGGTTCCTTCACCTTCATTTCTGCCAGCGTCCTTACAGCGGTCTGCGCCATAAGCATAATCAGCCCGCTTGACAGCCCGTGTCCGGTTACATCCCCAATACCTATTGTAATTGTTCCGTCAATTTTTATAATGTCGTAATAGTCGCCGCCGACTTCTGTCGCCGTCCTCATTATGCAGGCAATATCAAGTTCTTTTATCTCTTTTATTTCCTCTAACGAAGGCAGAACCATTGTCTGTATCTTTTTCGCAATACTGACTTCCGCTTTAAGTTTCTGGGTTTCATCTTTTAACTGTGTCGCGTAAATTTCAAGCTGCCTGTTAACATCTGATATTTCCACAAGCATTTCCTTCTGTTTTTTTCTTGCCAGAATATTTTCCTTAAATATTATGGTTATTATTACAGCCGCCATGATTGGTGTATAAGTGACAGCCATCAGGCTTAACACAAACACCGCATCCGGTCCGATATTACTTTTATAAACAAGATAAGCATCCAGCCCCGGGATAAACCTATAAATTATAAACAATACAGCCGCCTGCCCAAGGCCTATGAATAAATGCCGTTTTATGGGCACTTCCAGCAGTGCTGCCATAAGCGGATATAGTATAATCAGCGTTATTGCGGCGCTGTTCCATCCATTAGTAAGCAGCATCACTCCAAAAATATGCACTTCAAATACATACATCGTCATATTTGAAGCAAGTTTAAGGTTTCCTTTTGAATTTATGTACAAGCTGGCGGCGTATAATATGGTGGCTAAACCCTGAATTATTTTAAGTTCAGGTGAAGATGTGATAATTGTAAATATAATCGTCACGCTTGAGGCAATAAATATAAAAAAAAGGTTTAAACCATTCACCTGGCGGATCAGGCGTATTCTTTGTATATCATCCCCATGCCTGATTCCGGAGCTTAAAATATTATCCACAACCGGAAACAAAATTTTCCTCTGCTTCATAAACGCTTCCTTTTATGTTATTTAATAAATGTCATAAGATACGTGGAATTCTGAAGAATCAGATGTTTTACCGCTTTTACTTCCGGATGCCCTGCAATTAATTTATTGTTAATATTATCCACATCCTCTTCCCTGAAAAAGCCCGTATAATCATTCCATAACAGCGCCATTAAAGGGTCTGCCGCAATTGCCAGCTTGGATTTTTCAATTACTGTTTCCGTAAAGAAAACCCCTTTATTTGCTATTCTTATCATATTTTCCATAAGTTTTAATCTGTGCTGCACGGGAAAAAAATGAAAAAGGTTTACCGCTATAACCCAGTCAAATGATTTGTCCGCAAATTCACCTATATCATCAACCGCGTCGCCAACGACCATCTTAAGTTTTTCTCCCAGTCCTTTTTCCCTGTTTTCTTTGCGCCCCCATTCAATAGCAAAAAGATTTGGATCAAGCCCGGTTATTCTAAGTGTCGGTATGTTTTTAAGGACAGTCCTCGCAAAGGCCCCAATCCCGCACCCCACATCAAGCACTGTGTCATCGCCGCCCATATTATACTGCTTAAAATACTCAATTAATTCAAGTGATAAATTATCGCTGACGCTTGGCTGATAATTCCTTGTTATTTTGCCCTCAGTCAGTTTATCAAGGCTGTTTCCCTTTTTAAAACTGTGCTGCGCTTCAACAACTGACCGCATGAAGAAGTCATTTAACCTCATAAATCCTACAATATCCTTAAACGGGGAATCCGGCATAAAAGTATGACATTTAGGCGATAAAATATATCCGCCATCCATTCTGCTTACAAGCCCGGCGCTTGAACAAAAATAAAACCATTTATCAAGTTTTTCCCTGTCATAGTTCATTTTTTCAGCCAGGAAATCAATAGTTACTGGATTATTATAATTCATAGACGCGAAAATACCGGAATTTAGCCCCGCCGTGATTAAAGAACCTTTCCAGGATTCATACAGAGTGGTCACCATTTCATTGATGTGTTCTTTTGATACATTCTCCATAACTGCCCCCTTTTATAACTTTTAATAAAGGAGTTTTAGCAGATGTTTTTAGATTATTTCCCCTTGACTGATTTATACATTATAAAATATTAAAAGTCAATTTTAACAAAATAATTATTTATAATTTTCGCGGAGCCATGAAAATATCAATTATCCGCTTACCCGGCAGGCTTTTATATGGTTTTTCACTATAACAACTTTGCTTTTTCCCGCTTAAAAATTATTTCCCTATCTGCTTTTTTAACAATTCAAAATCTTCCTGCTGATACTTTTTTACCGCAAACTTAAGCTCATCTCCCGAAATAAGTTCAAATTTAACTTCCCCGTCGTATAATGTCCCTGCCGGTTTAATAAGTATACTTTTTACCTCTTTAAACATAACTTTCCCAAGAGGGGCCGCGTCAATATCCCTGCTTCTTATCATAATAAAAGTATCCGCTATTTCAAATTCCTCATTAACGCTTCTTATTTTAGTAAGTTTTTCATCACCTGTATTTTTGCGTTCAATATCCATTTTGCCCTCCTTAATTATTTACAGCATAAACCTGCTGCCCAAAAGCTTTTTATTGCTGTCGCGCCATTTTTCTATAACAGATGAATAAATGTTTTCCATATTGTTTTTGTCATCAGTTAAAACAGCATGTTTACCCTGCAGTTTAACAGTATCACCATAATTAATACCGCTGTCCGACGCGTAAAAAACATAGTTGGCAAAATTGCCTTCAGTCATCACCGATATTTTAACATCTTTAAAGACACTTTTCATTGTTGAATATACCAAATTTACGGTGTTTCCATGAATACCTGACGGCCCCGGAGCTTCGGCCACTATGTTCATCGACAGAACGCCGCCCTGATTCAGTATATTTTTTGCTTCCTGAAAACTCTCTTTTGTTGCCATGTACGGGCAGATGGAATACCCCTTAAATACATCAAAAAATATCATGTCATAGGTTTTGCCGCAGCGGCGTATGTATCTTCTGCCGTCTTCAATAATAAATTCAGATGTGCTGCCAAAATATTCTTTTGCCGCAAAAGCAATATCTTTATCTATTTCAACGTTATCTGTATGAATACCCCTTTTTTCAAGTTTTCCGGTAAGCGCGCCTGCGCCCGCGCCTATTACAAGCGCCGTATTTTTTTGCCCCGCCAAATCAGCGCCTTTTTCAAGTAAATCAACGTATTCTGCCCCTGATTCTTTTTTATTAAGGTCATAATACATCTGAATTGTACCGTCCACCATAAGAATCCTTATATTTTGCGGCGAATCGATTATAAGAATCCTTCCAAAATGATTCTCTTTTTCATATACAACTTTAATATTTTTACCGTAATTTTTTCCGGATACCGCATAACCTGTCAGCCCTGCCAAAAGTACCGCGCATAAAGTTACAATCCCGGGTTTTATATCTGTTTTTAATACCGCTATACCGGCTAACCCCGTTAAAACAGGCAATACCGAACAGATAATAAATACAGTTCTTATTCCAAAATGCGGTATAAGCCAGTATCCCGCAAGGATGGCTCCTAAAAAACTGCCTGCAGTGGACACCGCAAATATCATACCGGCTGATTTTCCGGCGCCTAACTTTGAAGATGCAAACTTAACCGACAATGGCGATATTGCCCCAAGTATGAACAGCGCCGGAGAGAAAAGCAAAATAGAAGCTGTAATCACCCCGGCTTTTGCACCCATCAAATCAGAAAGTTTCAGCACCGGATCTTTGTACAGCATTATTATTGCAGTCACCGCGCCTGCCGCTAAAGACGCGGCAAAAACCGCCCACTGCCTGTTATTTTTTTCGGCAAAAATACCGCCGGCGTAATACCCCACCGCCAGTGATAACAGCGTGACTCCAATCAACGCCGACCATGTAAATACGGTTGTTCCAAAAAAAGGCGCCATTATCCTTGTACCGGCAATTTCAATAATAAGTGTAACCAGACCGGCTATGAATGAATTCAAATACAGTAATTTGATACCAATGCTGTCCTTTGACATCTTTACCTCCGTAATTTGCATTTAAGGCCATGCGTACCATAAAACCGTTACTAAAAAAAAAGGCGGAGCCTTACGGCCCCGCCTTTTTCTATTACATATTATTTATCTTATTTCTTCTTTGCAGTTTTCTTTGCCGCAGCTTTCTTAACAGGAAAATTGATACCTGCCTGTGCAGCCGCAAGCCTTGCAATTGGAACCCTGTAAGGCGAGCAGGAAACATAGTTTAATCCGATTCTGTGGCAGAATTCAACAGATGCCGGGTCTCCGCCGTGTTCGCCGCAGATGCCAAGCTTAATGCCGGGCCTTGTGGCTTTTCCTTTGTTAACCGCGTCTATCATAAGAAGGCCTACGCCGTCCTGATCAAGAGTCTGGAAGGGGTCCTTTTCAAAGATAAACTTGTCAATATAAGCTTTGGTGAACTTACCCGCGTCATCGCGGCTGAAGCCAAGCGCTGTCTGGGTAAGGTCGTTTGTTCCGAATGAGAAGAATTCCGCTTCTGCGGCAATCTTATCAGCTGTAACAGCAGCCCTTGGAACTTCAATCATTGTTCCGACCATGTACTGCATCTTTACGCCTTTTTCCTTTATTACTTTCTTTGCCATGTTGTCAATGATAACCTTCTGGTCCTTGAATTCCTTTACATTTCCAACAAGCGGTACCATTACTTCAGGGACAACCTTTTTGCCGGCTTTGATAAGTTCCGCTGCCGCTTCAAATATGGCTGTTGCCTGCATTTCTGTTATTTCAGGGTATGTGATTCCAAGACGGCATCCCCTGTGTCCAAGCATCGGGTTGAATTCATGAAGTTCTTCAACGCGGGAAAGAAGCATTTTTGCTTTTTCAAGCTCTGTGCCGTTTGTCTTGATAAGTTCCAGCGCTTTCTTTAATCCTTCTGTTTCAATGGTGGTTTTGCCGGAAGCTTCTGCTTTGGCGATATCAACCATTAATTCTTCCCTTTTTGGCAGGAATTCGTGAAGAGGAGGGTCAAGAAGCCTTACAGTTACGCTGTACCCATCCATAGATTCAAAAAGGCCCTTAAAGTCGCTGCGCTGCATAGGAAGAAGCTTTTCAAGCGCTTTTCTGCGTCCTGCTTCATCTGTTGCAAGAATCATAGCCTGCATGTGAGGCAGCCTGTCAGCGTCAAAGAACATATGTTCAGTACGGCAAAGGCCTATGCCTTCCGCTCCAAATTCCCTTGCTACTTTTCCGTCCCTTGGAACGTCTGCGTTGGCGCGTACTGTTAATGTCCTGTATGCGTCAGCCCATTTCATAAACGTGCCAAATTCACCTTCAAGTTTAGGTTCAACTGTAGGCACTTTTCCCTTAATAACTTTTCCTGTGGAACCGTCAATTGAAATCCAGTCCCCTTCTTTAATTACAAGGCCTGACTTTGTGGTCATGGTCTTGGAATGTTCGTCAACCTTAATGTCTTCGCATCCTGCTACGCAGCATTTACCCATAGAGCGCGCTACAACCGCAGCGTGCGATGTCATTCCGCCGCGTGCTGTCAGAATTCCGTTTGCGGCGTCCATTCCGTGGATGTCATCCGGGCATGTTTCCTGCCTTACAAGGATGGTGTGTTCGCCCTTTTCGTCCCATTCAACAGCTTCATTAGCCGTAAATACAGCTTTGCCTGTAGCAGCGCCCGGTGATGCCGGAAGCCCTTTGGCTATTACCTGAAGTTCCGCTTTGGGGTCAAATACAGGGTGTAAAAGCTGGTCAAGCGATGCCGGGGATACCCTTAAAACCGCTTCTTCTTTTGAAATAAGCTTTTCTCCGACCATTTCTACCGCTATTCTTACAGCTGCTTTAGCCGTTCTTTTTCCTGAACGGGTCTGAAGCATGAAAAGTTTTCCCTTTTCAATTGTGAATTCAAAATCCTGAATGTCCCTGTAATGTTTTTCAAGTTTTGAAGTAATCTGCCTTAACTGTTTGTAAACTTCCGGCATGTCTTTTTCAAGCGAAGCAATAGGCTGCGGTGTCCTTACGCCTGCAACCACGTCTTCACCCTGCGCGTTGATAAGGTATTCGCCGTAGAATACGTTTTCTCCGGTTGCGGGGTTCCTTGTGAAACCAACGCCTGTTCCTGAATCATTTCCCATGTTTCCAAATACCATGGACTGTATGTTAACAGCTGTTCCAAGGTCGTGAGGAATGTCATTCTGCTTTCTGTAATATATCGCCCTGTCATTCATCCAGGAATTAAAAACCGCGTTCCTTGCAAGCTTAAGCTGTTCAAGCGGATTCTGCGGGAAGTCCATTCCTTTTTCTTTCTTGAAAAGTTCTTTAAACCTTTCGCAGATTTCCCTTAAGTCTTTCGCGTCAAGTTCGGTGTCAAGCTTAACGTTCTTTTTATGTTTTGCCTCTTCAAATAAGTGCTCGAATTTGTTTTTTGGAACATCCATAGCAACGTCAGAAAACATCATTATGAACCTTCTGTAGCTGTCATAAGCAAACCTTTCATTCTTTGTCTGCTTGATAAGGGATAATACAGAATTGTCATTTAATCCCAGATTTAAAATAGTATCCATCATTCCCGGCATGGAAAACTTTGCGCCTGAACGTACGGAAACTAAAAGCGGATTGTCCCCGCCAAATTTTTTGCCGGTTGACTTTTCAAGTTTGTCAACGTGCATAAGCATTTCTTTTTCAACAGCTTCAGGGATTTTCCTTCCCACTTCATAATATAGGTTGCAGACTTCTGTTGTAACCGTGAATCCCGGGGGTACAGGCACGCCTGCTTTTGTCATTTCCGCAAGACCTGCTCCTTTTCCTCCAAGTAACGCCTTCTGGTGCCCTTCGCCGTCAGCCTTTCCATTGCCAAAAAAATAAACATACTTTTTGGCTTTTCCGGCCGGCTTCTTTGCTGCAGATTTCTTCGCTTTGGCCATTTCTACTTCCTCCTTTTGATTTCCTGAAACGCTTGAAAAAGCTTAATCAGGTAATGTAATTGTGTAATACAAAACGGTATAATCATATCACAACGGGTTTTTTGTTTCAATAGTTTTAGAATGTATTTTTAACTGTTTTTACCATAAAAACGGCGTTTTCTGACTGTTGCTGCGTAAATTTCCTTATTCGGGCGGCCGCGAGCTAAAAATTACCAATAGCCGTATCGGTCTTAATTATTTCATAAAAAAAGGCGTGTTTTATTTCAGCAGCGTTATCAGGCGGCCGTCAAATATAACTTCAGCAAAACCAAATTTTTTCTTTATTACCTCAAAAGCTTTTCGCGTGTAAAAAAACACATGCGTAGCGTCATTTTTATAGTGCCATTGACTAAAATTTAAAGTATCTTCATACATCTCTGTCATTAAAAAAACAGCGCCGCCCGGTTTTAACAGCCCAAAAAGAAGGGCAAATTCCGCTGCCGGTTTTTTAAAATGCTCCGCCGTCTCGCAGCACACAATATAATCGTATTTATGTTCAAGTTTCTTTAAATCGTTATCAAAAAATATATCGTAAGTTTCAATGTTATAATTTTTTTCTTTTAACACAGTTGTAATAACGGGGCCCGAGCCGGACCCAAAATCAAGCCCGGCGCTGTCTTTACTGTATTTGCCTGTAACAGCCTTTACAACAGGCGCCGTGAAAGCCCTGTAACCGCTGTCATTTATGTCGTTGTTATGCTTTTCATAACGTTTTTTTTCCTTATCAATCGGCATAAATGCGTTTTCATGCGTCATGACAGAACCGCATACAGAACACTTATAAAAATCCGCATGCCTGTAAGATGTAAAAAAACAGGCATTTTCACCGCACAGCCTGCATTCAATTATTTTTTCTGCCATAAATCCCCATGTTATTATTTTAGGTTTAAAATGAATATTTAAAAATCAGCAAATACTTTTTTAATACGCCGGGCACTCTAGCGTTTTTAATAATGAATCTGAATTCTTAAACAGTGCCGCCTTCAGATAATTCCGTGTCAATACCAAGGTGCTTTTCCCCGTCAATTAAGCCTTTTAAACAGCCATTAATAATTTCCACCGCTTCCATTCCCATTCTTTCAATGGGCTGCTTAATTGTGGTAAGAACCGGGAAAACCGCTTTAGCCGCTTCAATCCCGTCATAACCCATTATTGCTATATCTTCAGGAAACTTCATCCCGCCGGCCTTTGCTTCCATCATAAAACCTATCGCTACAAGGTCGCCGGCCACAGAAAATACAGAATCAATCCCTTTTATTTTATCTTCAAACTCTTCAAAAACATCCCTGCCGCACTCTATGCTATGCCTGGCTGCCATAACGCTTGCGCCTTTTAACTGTTTTATGCCATAAAAATCAAGCGCTTTATTAAAACCCAAAAGCCTTTCATAAGAAGCGGATTTTTCATCCGCGCACTGCGGGTCAATTATTAAACCGGTTTTCTTATAACCCTTTCTTGCAAGATATTCACCCGCTGTGTATCCCCCTTTATAATTATCCACTTTCACGGAATGAAGCCCTTTTATTTTTCTTTCAACAAATACCGCGGGCATTCCGCTTTTTATGATTTTCTGCACGGCGCTTTCCGTCGGGGTAAAACTAAGGCAGATTAAACCGTCAGCCTCGCCTTGTTTTATAACATCATTAATTTCCGCGCTGCAGGCTTCTGCCGAACCGTCCCTTGGCAGGTGATAAAGGATTGTTTTCTTGCCGCCGCCCAGCAGTGCAACATGATTTTCAATGCCTTTTGCCACAGTTGAATTAAAAACAGAACCCATCCTGCCGCTGATAAAGGCAATTGAATTAAATGCCGCTTTTAATTTTACCTTCGTGCCCGTTTTCTTTTTCATATTCCCCTCTTTTCATCCTTAATTAATAATATACCGAAATACGAGAAATAATACAAGCAGGCAGTTGTTACTGTTTAAACAAGATACACCTGCTGTTTAGCAGCAGATTTTTAATCCGATTCGGGAAGTACAAAAAAGAAAGACGCCCCTTTACCCGGTTCAGATTCCACCCAGATTCTGCCCCCGTGATGTTCCACTATTTTTTTACAGATAGAAAGGCCTATACCAGTGCCTTCGTATTCATCCTTTGAATGCAGCCTTTCAAACACTACAAAAATTTTGTTAAAATACTGCGGTGATATGCCGATCCCGTTATCTTTCACGCAGAAAATCCATTCTTTACCCTTATGTTCGGCAGTAATATTAATTTGTGGTATTTGCCCTTTCTTTACAAATTTAAGCGCGTTTGTAAGCAGGTTCTGAAAAACCTGAAAAATCTGCATCTGATCGCATTTTAATTCCGGCATTTGTCCGGCAGTAATTACGGCGTTAACGCCGTCTGCCTGCAGTTGAAGAGCATCAGTGACCTGTTTTAGCAGCGTATTGATGTCAACACTTTCTAAGTTTCTGCCTTTACTCCCGATACGGGAGAATTCCAGCATGTCTTTAATAAGAGCGCTCATCCTGAAGGCTCCGGATATAATGTATCCAAGATAATCATCCGCGTCACCGTCAAGCCTGCCCTTATACTTTCTTTCCATAAGCTGCGCGTAACTTGACATCATCCTTAAGGGTTCCTGCATGTCATGAGATGCCACATAGGCAAACCGTTCAAGTTCTTCATTTGTCTTTTCAAGCGTATCTATTGTATTTATTAATTTCTCCGTAGTATTCATTAAGTTTTGTTCCATATTTTTTCTTTCCGTAATATCTTTTGTAACCGACAATATATGAGGTTCACCGTATATAGTAATTATACTTGCGGACATCAGGCCTGTCTTAACGCTTCCGTCTTTACACCTGAATTTTGCTTCCAGATTATCAAAAAAACCGTATTTTTCCAGCCCGGAAATAAGTTTTGCCCTGTCAGCAGCATCAACCCATATTTTTATTTCAGCGGAGGTCTTTCCATTCACGTCATCTTTTGAAAAACCCATAACTCTGGAAAACCCTTCATTAACTTCAACAAATATCCCGTCACTTAATCTGTTTAAATTGATTGAATCAGGGCTTGTATTAAATGCCACCCTGAACTTTTCCTCGCTTGCGGCAAGCTTCATTTCCATTTCTTTCCTGTCAGAAATATCCTTAATTGAGGTAAATACTCTTGCCGCTCCGTTAAGATTAATCAACCTGGACGAATATAAACAGGTAATGACACATCCATCTTTTCTTCTGAATTTTATCTCCTTATTCTTGACAATTCCATCTTTTTTTAAAAGCATAACAATTTCCTGCCTTTCGTCTTCGCTGTACCATAACTTCAGTTCTGTCGTGGTTTTTCCTGTTGCTTCTTCTCTTGAAAAACCGCTGGCACGGATAAAACCTTCATTCACATCAAAAATTTTTCCGTCAGAAACGTTTACAAAAATCATGGCGTCAGGGTTTAAATCAAAGGACGCCCTGAACATCTCTTCCGACCGCCTGCGTTCTATGGTAAGGGCTATGATATTTGCCGCGTCAGTTATAACGTCCTTTACATTTTTTGTGTACATCTCAATTTTCGAATTAAAGAAACGCATTGTTATAAACCCCATAAGGCTTCCATTAACCTTTACCGGCGTTGACAAAGAAGGCGCATCTCCGATAGCGGCAACCATGGCGTGGATAACAGGCTTAAGAAAGTCCGTTTTGGCGCCGCTTATCGCGTCCATCATTTCTTCAAGAGTGACTGTGCGCTGTTGATCAGCTTTAAGTTTTTCTATAAGGTCCAGCGGAACCGAAAGCCCCGCGGAAACACCTTTAACCCTGTTGTTCTTCCATTCTGTCTGTGCATAAATATTGTTTCCTTTTATCCTGCTGAAAACACACCTTTCAGCATCAAAAAAACCGCCTATTTTTGAAATAAGCTCTTCTGTAAGCTGTTCTTCGGATAGATGATAATTATTTGACATTTTCCAGATATCGCCGCGGAATTGACTTAAAAGAAGTGTCTCTTCGCCGTTAAGTTTTTCATTTTTTGAACTATTATAAAAAGTCTTATTCGCCCTTTTTTTTAACAGTTCAAACATAAACCCTCCTGAATACTTTTACCCCTTAAATAATCTTATAAATTTATTTTAACCCCGCGGGTAAAATAAGTCAATTTTAAATGCCTTATTTTATTTCTACCACCGTTTCAGCAGGAATTATGCCTTTCTTAATATATACTGACCTAAGATGGCTGCGTATCCGCGGCAAAAAAAATACAAAAATACCAGCCG
The DNA here is from genome assembly GCA_002839855.1 of Candidatus Goldiibacteriota bacterium HGW-Goldbacteria-1. Classification (NCBI taxonomy): domain Bacteria; phylum Candidatus Goldiibacteriota; species Candidatus Goldiibacteriota bacterium HGW-Goldbacteria-1. The sequence continues at coordinate 263,064 of PGYV01000002.1, read as the reverse complement.
CAATAAGCGTCAAAACCCCGCCCGCGGCAATTACATGCCTTACTCCGAATATTTTCGCGGCCCAGCCCGAAATTAAACTTCCAAGAGGCATAAATCCCGAAAAAGAAAGGATATAAAAACTTATCACCCTGCCGCGTTTATCGTCATCCGCCACGGTCTGAATGATTGTATTTGAAGCGGCCATATGCAGCATTGTGCCGGCGCCCACAAACATAAGCAGCGCCATCGCGATATATAAGTTTCCGGAAAATGACGCCGCAATAAGGCCGGCTCCAAAAAGCGCGGCAGCCGACGCCATAAGGGCGGCTAACCCCCTTAAGGTCTTTTTAACAGCCATGCTTAAAGCGCCCAACAGGGCGCCTAATCCAACCGCCCCCGTTAAAAAACCGTAAGTCATTGAATCTCCGTGAAGTATGTCGCGCGCAAAAACAGGAAGCAATATTGTAACACCGGAACCAAAAAGGCTTACAAAAGCCATAAGGATAATTATACTTTTAAGCGGTACAGATTCAGTAACATATTTAAAACCTTCTTTAAGTTCTTTCAAGGGGCTTTTGTGCCGGGTATATACATGTTTTTTAATATTCATCATTAAAAGGGCGGATATTACCGCCATAAAACTTATTCCATTTATCAAAAAACAGATACCTTCGCCGGCAAATGCCACAACCACACCCGCAAGCGCGGGGCCAAGCAGGCGCGCCGAATTAAACATAACAGAATTAAGGGCAATGGCGTTCCCAAGGTCGTTCTTATCTTCCACCATCTGCGGGACAAAAGAGTGCCTTGTGGTCATTTCAAAAGCCGCTGCAGACCCTGCCGCAATGCTTAAAATTACTATGTGCCACGCGCGGATAAGGCCGGAAAATACAAGCGCGGCAAAAATAAAAGCAACTGCCATCTGGGCAATATCCGCAATAAGTATTATAAACCGCCTGTCATGCCTGTCGCTTACAATACCTGCTGCCGGAGTAAGCAAAAATGCGGGAACCTGCCCCGCAAATGCCACAATACCAAGCATAAGCGGAGAGTCGGTAATACGGTAAACAAGCCAGCTTTGCGCCATCTGCTGCATCATTCCGCCCAAAGCAGACAAGCCCTGCCCCGCGAAAAACAACCGGTAATTTCTATATTTGAATGCTCTGAATATTACCTTTAATCTGTTCATATTATTCCTTGGATTAATTATAATGATTTTTTTTACAGGTAATTACAAATTTGAACACCTTACAGGATGTATCTATATGGATTATGTAATATATTAAAAACCAATGCTATAAATTATAAATATCTTTTATAGTTCTTTCTTTATTTGACTCAAGATCAAGCAGAACACTGTCTTTTATCCCCGCCAATTCATCCCTGCCGTACTTTTCAGAAGCGGTCAGATTTTCAAATACTCCTGCCGGAGTTATTTCATTTATATTCACGGCAAGATCTTTACGTACAAAAAAAGCATTAACACCCCATGATTCAGAACCGGCAAGCACATAGCCATTTTCTTTCATAAGCGAATTAATTGCCGCAAGCGATGCGCCAAAATATATACCCGAATTGTACCTATTAAGCCCTTTCATAAATGGAAGCGTTACCTGCTTTTCAGGTCCAAAAGCCCTGTTATACTCTGTTATAAAAATTGCAGGTTTATATGCCTTAATTGCTTTTAGTATAAAATAATCATTATAGTCAATATCTACAGAGATTATTCCAGGTTCGTACGGGGCGCCTGCCTGTTTAAAAAGCAGTTCAACATTTTCCGGAGTAATTATTGCCTGGACAGCTTTAATGTCATGATTGATGCCAAGAAAAGATTCCTTTGAAATATAGTTGATGTGGTCGCAGCCGCCGTCTATAATCAGCCCCTGCCACCTGTCATTCATAAGAAGAAAACGGGTGTTTGATTCCCTGTAAGATTCCACTCCGAATTCAATAAAATACTTATTTTCTACAGCCACTTTTGAAAGCAGATACTGAATTATTCCGTCTTCCCCGTGCTGCGAAAAAACCTGAAATTCAGCCTGCGCCAGTTTTTCAACTTTTGAACTTAGCACCTGCCTTTTTTCAATCCTGCCCTGCGCAAGACGGGCACGCTCCATCTCATCTGCAATCGGCCTGTTTATAAACTGACGTATCTTTCTTAATATTTTTTTCATTTGTAACCGCCTGTTAAGATTTAATAGTTTTAATTATACCATTTTTAAACATTATTTTAAGCCTGCTTTTCCCCTGCAAGCTGCCCGCATGCGGCTGATCCGGAATTATATTTAACCTGATAAAAACTTCAAAATATATATTACAGCTTAAATTTCAGTACAAATCTCCCGTTAGAAGCATAAGCTAAAGCATATAAATATCCATCCCTGTCAACTGCCAGCTGGTCAATGGAATTAATATACTCAAAAACGCCGTCGCGTGTACCTATGTTTTGCCATCCAATAATATATTTGCCTTTAGATGAATATTTCGCTATGTACTTGTCAGTTTCCACAAGATATATGTTTTCATTCCGGTCAACAGCAATTCTAAGATACCAAAAAGCGCCTTTAATCTTTTTTTCAACATTTAAATCCAATATTTTGCCGTTATTACGTATTTTATGAATCGTATTTGATTTTTCGTCATGAAGATACAAATTATCTTTTGAGTCAACTGCAATTCCGTTTATCACATAATCAAAAACCATTACATCCGCAGGAGTTATTTCAATTATATCTTTATCCGGTTTTACCTTTAAAACTTTGTTTCCGTACCACAAATATACAAAGCCCTTACTGTCCATGCATACCTGGCGGATATTCGACAGAAAATATGTATCCTCCGTATAATTAAGCTTAAATCTCTTAATAAATTCACCTTTCGATGAAAATTTAGAAATATACTTCAACTCATTATCGTATATATAAATATCGTTTTGGCTGTCAGCTGCTATTCCTGCAGCTTTAATAAACTGTCCTTCATCCGCCCCTACAGATCCCATAATATTCAGCAACGCTCCTGAAGCAGAATATTTCTGAATATTATGCAGTTTATTATCAACAACTATAATGTTGTTTTGGCTGTCAATTGTCATGCTCTTAGGATCTCCTGTTTCCCCGTTTTTATCCCTCTGAGTCTCCCATTTTGTCACAAAAATTGCCGTCATCGTGGCGGTTTCACGCGCATGTACCGCTGCTGTCTGTTGTGCAATTACAGTGGCGGTGACATTCGGCGTATTTGTGGCAGTTGGTATAACAGTTACCCTGCCATCTGCGGCAGACGCAAACCAGGAGCAGGAGTTTACAAAATTTTTAACTGTTTCAGTTTCAAGGTAATTATTAATTAATTCCTTATATTCCGGAAGGCTTTTTAAATATCCTATATGATCTTTGGTATATTTCGTCTTCACTTTTGTCTGTGCGGTATAAATAAGACAGTTTGCGCTAAGTTCTTTATTGCCTGATTTCATATTTTCCTTTTCCGCCTTAATGAAATATTCCCGCGCGGATTTCAACCTGTTATATTTATCCTCATAAAACGATGAAATAATACCGCTCATCTTTTTATTATCTATTATCCCTCTTGTTATCCAGCAATCAGGTTCACAATAGTACCTGATACCGTACCACATCCCGCCATTCCATAAAATATCAGAATATCCTATGTAAGGGCAGCTGTAATATGCCAGCCCCATTTTAAAGTAGTTCTCCGCGGCATCTTTCCCATTTTTAGCACTTTTCTCAAGGGCTTCAAGGTATTCTGCTATTTCCTTTTTATTCTTTACTTCAGACTTGTCTTCGGCAGATTTAAAATATACTGTTTTATTTAACAGCTTAACACCCCTATTATCTCTATAATTATAATCGTAATAATAATACTTTTTTTCATCCGGAGCAAAGAACATGTCCCGGTCTGCGGCATTCAAGTATTTGGAAGCCGACACAAAATCTTTTTCCCGCAGTTTCCGTACCCCCAGCAGGTAATTCCATTCCTTTAAATCATTTATATAGAAACCCTCTTTAAGAAAACCGTCAAATTCGTTATCAGGCGCAGCGGTTATAAAGATGGCGGTTTTTTCAAACTCTTTGTCCGTCATCTCCATATCAAGAAGAAATTTTCCTATATCATCAACACACGTTTTATTAAAACATGCGGCGCTTCGCGTTTTATCGCCTTCAAGATAAAATTTTTGGGCAAGCATTATCATAAGGTTATCCGCGGGGTACCCATTATCCATCCATCCCATACCGTAGCAGCCTTCACTATTGTTGACCATGCAGTTCTTCTTCGCAAAAATATTAAAATCTTCGGCATTGGATTTTAAAAATTTTTTTGTATCCGTTGCCGCTGCAAGTTCATTAAAATACATGAATATTTCTACCTGGTTTTTCAATATCTCCGGAACTTCCTCGTACTTCTTTGCTTTTTTAATATATTTTGAAGCATTTTTCCAGTCACCCTCCAAGCTGCAAATATATCCAAGGCAAGCATTACAATACGCAGATACAACCTGCGACTGAGATCCTGCAAGTATCTTTTCAAAATACCCTTTATATAACGCAAGTTCGTTATTCATGGCTTTTGTAGAAAGTTTCTTTATTGAATCTCCGAAACTCCCTGGATTTTTATTACCTATAATATTCTTCCAGTTATTTGCCAGATATGATCTTTGAAACGCCTTAAACCTGCGGTGCAGTGTTGACAGGGTTTCCCAGTATTGCGGGCCGATATCAGTCATAATATCCAGATTTCCTGAAATATATGCAACGGTATACTTTTTTGCCGTATCAGTTGTACTTTTAGCATAACCGTCAATTTCACTGCTTATGGAGTTTTTTATTATATCCTCTTTGATTGTACCCCTGTAGTTTGGGTATTCATTGTATAAGGTTATATATTCATCAATAGCCTTCGTCTTATCACCCAGCTTTAAAAGCGAACCCGCATAATATCCACGCGACCTATAATAAGGGATATCCTGCGATTTATCACTCAGAAATACAGATTCATACATTTCCTTAACCTTATTATATTTCTTCATGCTAAAGCAAACCCGTATGAATAAATACGCATATCTTTTTTTTATAAAAAGCTGTTCAGCGGCTTCAAATTTAACTTTGATTCTGTCATCAAATCCTTCCTGATATGGACTTTCCCCGTAAGGCGATTCACGATTCATAATAAAAACTTCATGCAAATCTTTTATATATTGCTTTGTTTCATCATTATAATAACTTTCTTCAAAGTAATCTGCATTGCCGTAAATATACGGAATTAAATTATTAACCGCTGTGGTATTACCTGTAAAATCCTCCCACTCCTGAGCAATTCCGGGGTAATCATTAGTCCTGCCATACATCGAAGCCGTGGCGGTCACGCCTTCAAATAAAACGGAGTCATCATATTCATAAAAACTTGGCTTTAACCCGCCCAACGACGGCCCCATAGGACATGCAAGTATGTTAATCGTTGCTGTGTACAGCAGAAATAACATTCCTATAAACCGTTTCATTCCCCACCTCGTCAATTTTATTTTTATCCCACCCAAAGTAAATCAACTCTCCAGACAGATTCATATTTTTCTTTATATGGCTTAAAGTTCTGTTTAAATCCTTCTCCGTTACACACTCTTTTTTTAAAATATCCCCTGCTGATATCTCATGCCCTTTTATCATAACTCTTTTTTGGGCAATGAAAATATTTTTTTTATATCTTTTAAAATAACCGCCTTCTGATATCTGTTCCCGGGGAATATCAGTAAATATCCCCGCTATTTTCCCTCCGTTATACTGTATATACCATGAATATACGGGCAGTACTACATCCACTTTTTCCGGATATTTCACATTCCCCCTGATATAACTCTTCATATCCTTAATATTAAGGATTGTATTTAACTCCCCAAAAGTCTGCGGATCTCTCATATTATATACCATGACTTTTTTCCTGTCAGACGGTGGAACCCCAAGTTTTTTCCAGTATTTATACTGGTGCAGCCTTACAGTAACACTGATTTTAATACCTGTTTTTACATATATTTCTCCAGCTGCTTTTAGAAATTCAAAATAGGCCTCTTTAGTCCCCTGCGACCAGTCGTAATCAAACTGTACTTCGCTGTATTTTACAAGCTGGCTCTTCCATAATTTATCCAGCTCTTTTATTATTACTGCTGCAGCTTTTTTCGGATCATTACCCTTGCCGCGCGCAAACGTATCAGGCAATAAGAATATGACGGGAAAAAGCACTACCCCTTCAACGGGTTTTAAATTCATCACCGGCTGCCTGAAGGTATGTTTTCCCGATACATTGTCATATGATACATCAAACATCCTTACATAAAGACTGCTTACCCTGAATTTTTTCATAAGTTCCGTATCAGCAGAGGTTAAGTTAAAAACAGTTTTCCAGTAATAAAAACCAACCTTATTAAACACCTGTTTTTCGCCGCATCCGCAAAGCAGCATAATGACAAAGACAATCACAATTATTATTGAAACTTTAACCGCTGTCTTGTTACCCATTATCTGCTTCCCCTGCAAGCTGCCCGCATGCGGCTGAGATGTCCGCGCCTTTTTCCCTGCGCTGATAAGTCCTTATGCCCTTATCTACAAGTATCTTCTGGAATGCTTTTGTTTTTTCATCACGAGCGGACGAAAACTCCCCGCCTTTAACGGTGTTATAAATTATCAGGTTTACCTTGCAGTCTGTATCTTTAATTATTTCATAAAGTTTTTCGGCATCTTCAGGATTATCATTAATACCGTCAAACATTATATATTCAAAAAAGACCTGCCTTTTAGCCTTTTGATTGTAATATTTGACAGCTTTTATTACTTCCGCAAGCGGATATTTCTTATTAACCGGCATTAATCTGCTTCTTTGCTTTGCGTCCGCTGTAACAATTGAAACCGCAAGATTCACCCTTAACCCTGAATCCGCAAGGGCTTTTATTTTTGGCACAATACCGCAGGTGGATACGGTTATCTTTGTCTGCGGAAAGGCAAACCCTTTATGGTCAGTTAAAATATTTATGCTTTTTATCAGATTTTCATAATTTAAAAACGGCTCTCCCATCCCCATAAAAATTATATTATTAATTTTACCGCCGGCTGCATGTTCTGCTGCCATATACTGCCCTGTTATTTCAGATACCGTTAAATCTCTTTTAAAACCAATTTTGCCTGTGGCGCAGAAAGCGCACCCGCAGGCGCATCCTGCCTGTGATGAAATGCAGGCGGAGTATCCATGCCCGCTTGGAATGACAACACTTTCTGTTTTTTTGCCGTCGGGAAGCGCAAGCAGCATTTTTATGGTCTTATCTTTTTTGGATTCCTGTCTGGCGCATACCTTTAAAGGACTTAATGAATAATCTGATTCTATAAGTTTTAGAACTTTTAAATTTACCCCTTTTATGTCACTAAAATCTGTTGCTTTTAATCTGTATAAACATTCAAATAATGACGCAGAGTCAATTTTGTTTCCGCCACGGGATTTGACGATTACTTCAAGTTCATCTCTGGTGTAATTGCGCAGGTCTGTTTTTTCCATTTTTACCCCTGAAACATTTTAAAAGATTCTATAATCGAATAACAAATAAGTCTAAACAACGCACCCTAAAGGGTGCGGCTACCAAGACTATACACAAGAATTAAATAAGCAAAGACACAAAATCCAAACAACGACATAAATGCAAAAGGCCGTGGATTTCTCCACGGCCTTTGCTTATAACAGGCTTTTAACAGCCTTTTTTGATTCTTTCCGTCAGTGCCGGTATTATCTGGAATACATCGCCTACCACGCCCACTTTTGCCACTGAAAATATGGGGGCTTCGGGGTCTTTATTTACCGCAACTATAATATCAGAACTCTGCATTCCTGCAAGGTGCTGAACAGCGCCGGATATGCCAAGCGCCATGTAAAGCTTGGGTGAAACTGTTTTTCCTGTCTGGCCGACCTGGTGGCTGTAAGGAATCCATCCTGAATCTACCGCCGCCCTTGAAGCGCCGACGGCGCATCCCATTGCAGCTGCAAATTCTTTTACAATCTTAAAGTTATCGGCTCCGCCGATACCGCGCCCGCCTGACACAATCATGTCGGCTTCCGCAATATTTATAGTGGTTTCAACTTCAGGGATAAATTCCATAAACTGTGATTTTGCCTGAAACGAATCCACGTTTACGCCCGCATCCACTATTTCGCCTTTTCTGCTTTCATCTTTTGCAAGGGCTTTAAACACTTTATACCTTGCGGTGGACATCTGAGGCCTTTTTTCAGGCGTCATAATCTTTGCCATAAGGCTTCCGCCAAAAGCGGGCCTTACCTGCAGAAGGTTTCTGTTTTCCATATCAAGTTCAAAATCCGTGCAGTCAGCTGTTAAGCCCGCGTTAAGCTTTATGGAAACGCGCGGAAAAAACGCCCTTCCTATCGCTGTTGCGCCGGTAATAATAATTTCCGGTTTGTGTTTGTTCGCAAGCTCTGTTACAACTTCCGTGTAAAGCTCGTCATTGAAATGAGCAAGTTTGGGGTTATCAGCCACATATACCGTATCCGCGCCGTATGCCACAAGCTCTTTTGCAAGCTCCTGTACTTTATCGCCCATTATCACAGCTGATAATTTTACTCCAAGTTTATCAGCCAGTTCACGGCCTTTGCCAAGAAGTTCAAAACTTACTTTATGCAGCTGATTATTGCGCTGCTCCGCTACTATCCATACTCCCCTAAAATCATCTTTGTTGGCCATTTTCATCAGCTCCTTATTTAATGAAGCCAAGCTCTTTTAACCTAACATAGAGCTTGTCTGCAGTCTCGGCTGCGTCAGCGCCGGTAATTAATTCCGCCTTGCCAAATTCCCTGACAGGCGTCCAGGATTTGTTGACCCTGGTCGGCGAATTCTTTACGCCTACCATTGCCTCGTCTCCATTGATATCATCAAGAGTCCACGTGGGCACTTCATACTTCTTTGCCCTCATTTTCCCCTTAAGGGATTCAAGCCTTGGTTCATTAATTTCTTTTACAACAGTAAGCACAACAGGAAGCGATGCTTTAACCACGTCTGTGCCGTCTTCCATAAGCCTTTCTGCAATTATCTCTTTTTCGTTTATTTCCCTTATCTTTTTAACCCATGTAATCTGCGGTACATTCAGATAAGCTGCTGTTGAAGGCCCAACCTGAGCTGTATCGCCGTCAACTGCCTGTTTGCCAAAAAGAATTACATCATATCCAAGTTTTTCGCATACCTTTGCAAGCGCGTAAGAAGTGGCCCATGTGTCCGAGCCGGCAAGCCTTCTGTCTGACAGCAGCACTGCTTCATCAGCGCCCATTCCTATTGCTATCTTTAACATATCTTTTGCCATCGGAAGCCCCATAGAAACAACAGTAACCGTGCCGCCAAGTTTTTCTTTAAGCCTTAAACCTTCTTCAATAGCATACATGTCAAAAGGATTCATTACAGTCCCGGCAGTTTCCCTTTTTAATGTGCCTGTTTCCGGATCAACTTTTATATTTGTGGTATCCGGTACCTGTTTAACGCATACAACAATTTTCATATTTTCCTCCTGGTAAATTATCCCGGCCGCCTGTCAGGCGCAATTTTACGGCTGACAAGAACCGGACTGTTTTATTTTTTCTTCATCGCGTGTTCTTTAATAAGCTTTGCGGCTATTTCGTTTAACTGTATCTGGCTGGTGCCTTCATATATCTGTGTGATTTTTGCGTCCCTCATCATTTTTTCAACGGGGTATTCTTTCATATATCCGTATCCGCCGAATACCTGAACCGCATTTGTCGTGACCCTCATTGCCACTTCTGACGCGTAATATTTGCACATAGCCGAATCTTTAGCAAAATCTACCGCTCCTTTATCAACCCCGCGGGCTACATTATAGATAAGCCCTCTTGCCGCTTCAACTTCAACCGCCATATTGGCAAGCATATGCTGAACAGCCTGGAAAGAGGATATTTTTGTGCCAAACTGCTCCCTTTGCCTGGAATAAGCCAGAGCTTCATCAAGAGCGCCCGCTGCAATACCAAGCGCCTGTGCCGCAACTCCCGGCCTTGAATGGTTAAGCGTGCCTACCGCGTGTATAAAGCCCATTCCTTCTTTTCCGCCCACAAGGTTTTCCTCCGGAACTTCGCAGTCCTGAAAAATAAGTTCTGTGGTGGCCGAAGCCCTGATGCCCATCTTATTTTCTTTCTTTCCAAATGTGAATCCCGGTGTCCCTTTTTCAACAATAAAACAGGAACAGCCCCTGGTGCCTTTGGATTTATCTGTTATTGCAAAAACTGTATAAGTCTCGGCTTCGCTGCCGTTTGTAATCCACTGTTTTGTACCGTTTATTACATATTTATTTCCTTTTTTAACCGCTGTTGTCCTCATCGCACCTGCGTCTGATCCTGCACCGGCTTCTGTAAGGCCGAATGCTGCAAGTTTTTTACCGGAAGCGATATCCGGAAGATATTTCTTTTTCTGTTCGGCCGTGGCTCCCAGAAGTATAGGGAAAGTTCCCAGCGCGGATGCCGCCATTGCAAGCGATATACCGCCGCAAATTTTTGACATTTCTTCAACGCACAGTACAAGCTGCATTATTCCCTTACTGCCTTCGCCTGACATTCCGCCGTACTCTTCCGGAATATAAAGGCCGCAAAGTCCAAGGTTTGCCATTTCTTTTACTATGTCCCACGGGAAAATCCCGGCTTCGTCATAGTGTTCCCTTACCGGCTTTACCTTTTTAACCGCAAGTTCACGGCTTGTTTCCACAATCATCTGTTCTTCATCCGAGAGAAAATAATTCACTTCTTTGCCTCCTTGATTTTTGGGGAGCCCAGCGCCTTTTTAGCGGCAGCTTGTTCAGCTTCCTTTATTGTTTTTCCTTTTCCTTTTCCTATAACCCCGGAATTCAGGGAAACTTCCACATAAAAAGTTTTTTTATGCTCCTGGCCTTCCGCGTTTACCACCGCGTATTCAGGAAGCCTTGTGCCTTTTGAAAGAATCTTCATCTGAAGTTCCGACTTATAATCGCCAAGGTCTTTTTTTGTGCCTATATTCTTAAACTCTTCCTTATAAATATTCATTATGAATTCATTTACTTCTTCAAAACCTTTTAACAGGTATATGGCGCCTATAAGCGATTCAATGACATCGCTCATTATTTTTCTGTTATTCTTAATATCTTTCTTTGTCAGCGCGCTGCCAAATACAATGTGCTTGATAAGGTTGTTATCCACCGCAATCCTGTAAAGAACATCCTTGCTTACCAGATAACCTTTAATTTTTGAAATGGAGCCTACATCCGTGTCGTACATTTCGCTGTAAAGAAAATCAGAAACACACAAACCAAGCACCGAATCACCCAAAAATTCAAGCCTTTCGTAATGCGGGCCTTCGGCTGACTTATGTGTTAAAGCTTCAAGAACGGGCTTTTGATTTAAAAGCCCGTTCTTGTCAAGATAATCTTCAATGAAGCTTTCTTTAAGCATAATATTTTATTCTTTATATTTTTTTACTATTATTGTTGCGTTGTGCCCGCCAAAACCCAGCGAATTTGATGCGGCATAATTAATAACCGCTTCCCTTTTTACATTGGGAACGTAATCAAGGCCGCATTCAGGGTCCGTGGTGAACTGATTAATGGTGGGATGAACCACATCGTATTTGCAGGATAAAGCACACATAACGGTTTCCACCGCTCCTGTGGCTCCAAGCATATGCCCTGTCATTGATTTGGTGGAACTTATCATAACCTTATTGGCATGCGCTCCAAAAACTTCCCTGATAATTCTTGATTCTGTTTTATCATTCAGGTTAGTTGAAGTACCGTGCGCGTTGATGTAATCCACCTGTTCCGGTTTTATTCCGGCATCAGCCAGCGCGTTTTTCATGCAAAGAACGCCGCCTGCTCCGTCTTCCGGAGGCGCTACCATATGGTAAGCGTCATCAGAAGCGCCGTAGCCTGCGTATTCCGCAATGATATTCGCGCCGCGCGCCTTGGCGTGCTCCAGTGATTCAAGCACAAGAATTCCGGCGCCGTCCGCCATTACAAAACCGTCGCGGTCCTTGTCAAACGGCCTTGAGGCCGTCGTAGGATCGCCGTTGCGCTGCGACAGTGATTTTGCCGAGCAGAAACCGGCAAGGCCCAAAGGCCCGACCGCACTTTCAACTCCGCCTACCACTGCTACATCCGCATCGCCGCGGATAATCATTTTTGCGCCTTCTCCAAAAGCATGCGTTCCTGACGCGCACGCGGTCACAATTCCGTAATTAGGCCCGCGATAACCGTAACGCATAGATATATAGGCTCCCGCCATGTTAATAATCATCATCGGGATAAAGAAAGGAGAAACTCTGGATGGGCCTTTTTCGGTAAGAATCTTGTACTGCTCTTCCATTACGGAAATGCCGCCAATACCCGAACCTACAATTACAGCCACCCTGTCCTTATTAATTGATGCATTTTCAAGGCCCGACATTTCCACGGCTTCTTTAGCTGCTTTTAAAGCATACTGAATGAACCCGGGCGTCCTTCTGATTTCTTTTTTTTCCATGACCTCTGAAGCATCAAAATTTTTTATTTCTCCGGCAATCTTAGTGGGATACGCCGTAACATCAAACTGGGTAATAAGGCCAATGCCGCTTTTACCGGCAAGCACCGCATCCCAGGTATCTTTTACGTTATTCCCAACCGGGGTAAGTACACCCATACCGGTAATGACAACTCTTTTCTTTTCCATTATTGACCTCTTTTTTTATTACTTGAAGTTTAGCCCAGCTTTGACTTAATGCTGTCTGTGGCTTCGCCTACTGTTTTGATCTTTTCCGCGTCTTCATCCGGGATCTCTACGCCGAATTCTTCTTCAAGCGCCATTACAAGTTCCACGGTATCAAGTGAATCCGCACCAAGGTCATCAATAAACGATGCTTCCGGTTTAACTTCTGCTGCGTCAACACCAAGCTGTGCTACGATAACGTCCTTCACTCTTTCTTCAATTGTCTTTTCGTCTGCCATTTCTGTTTCCTCCTTGAATTTGTTTTACTTTCTTTTTTATTTGAAAATCTTTTTTATTTTAACTTGTATAAATGGCTGCTAATCTTCGGCTGCGTCCTTACGGACTTGCCTTGGATTGCATCCATTTACATTGCCATTCCGCCGTCGACTCTAATTGTTTCTCCCGTCACATACGAAGACAGGTCTGATGCAAGGAACAATACCGCGTTTGCCACATCCTGGGTTTCACCCATTTTCTTTGCAGGAATTATCTGTATCATGGCATTCTTAACTTCTTCTGTCAGTTTATCAGTCATTGCCGTGTTAATGTATCCGGGACAAACCGCGTTTACCCTGACATTCCTTGAACCAAGTTCTTTGGCAACACTTTTTGTTATTCCTATAACGCCGGCTTTTGTGGCGGCATAGTTTGTCTGCCCTGCATTTCCCATAAGCCCGATAACAGATGAAATATTAATTATTGCGCCTGCCCTCTGCTTCATCATTATCTTTCCTACAGCTTTGGTGAAATTAAAAGTACCTTTCAGGTTGATTGCTATTACAAGGTCCCATTCCTGTTCCGTCATCCTTATTAAAAGATTGTCCCTTGTAACACCCGCATTGTTGACAAGTATATCAATGCGCTTAAATTTGTCAATTACTTTGTTCACAGTTTCTTCAACTTCCGCCACATTTGAAACATCACATTTATAAGCTTCTGAATCCACACCGAATTCCTTTAACTTTGCAGCCGTGGCTGACGCCTTTTCAAGATTTACGTCAAGAACAGCCACTGACGCGCCTTCACGCGCAAGTGTTGCCGCAATGGTTTCGCCTATTCCCTGGGCTCCGCCTGTTACAAGTGCTATCTTTCCGTTCAGTAATCCCATTTTTGCCTCCGTTAACTTTTTTTAGCTCTTAAATTCCCTGCAGTTTTACAAGGTCTTCAGGTTTTTCAATATTTATTGTTTTTAAATTTTTATCTATTTTTTTAATAAGTCCGGACAATACAGCGCCCGGCCCGCATTCTATAAAAGTATCCACTCCCTGCGCTTTCATGTATTCAACCGATTCAATCCACCGGACCGGCGACACAATCTGCCTGACAAGAAGTTTTTTTATTTCTTCAGCCGATGTCACAGCCTGCGCTGTCACATTTGAAATAACAGGAACCGCAGTATCTTTCATTTTAAAAACAGCCATGCTTTGTTCCATGCCGTCAGCCGCACTCTGCATAAACTGCGAATGAAACGCGCCTGCCACAGCCAGTTTAATATACCTTTTTGCGCCAAGTTCCTTTGCGGCTGCTTCTCCCGCGTCTATTGCGGCGGAATCACCTGACACCACTATCTGCCCCGGGCAGTTTATATTAGCAAGCGACATAAGGCCTGCCGGTTTTACTTTTTCGCACAGTAATCTAATATTTTCAACATCAAGCCCAAGCACCGCTGCCATACCGCTTGCGGCTTTGCCGGAAGCTTCCTGCATAAGCGAGCCCCTTAACTTTACCATTTCAACCGCTGTCTTAAAATCCATTGCGCCCGCGCAGCATAAAGCTGAATATTCGCCAAGGCTGTGTCCCGCGAAAAAAGCAGGTTTAACACTGTCTTTTATCGCTTCGTATATGGCCGCGCTTACTGTCAATATCGCCGGCTGTGTAAAATCTGTTTTTTTAAGTGTTTCTTCCGGCCCTAAAAACATTGCGTCTAAAAGTTCACGTCCGCATGCTTCCCTTGCCATGGCAAATATGGCGTTAGCCCTTTCATTATGTTCGCTGAACGCGAAACCCATACCTACATACTGTGAACCCTGACCCGGAAAAACCAATGCTGTTGACATTATCTGGCACCTTTTTCCATTAAATTATAACCTGACAACTGCGCCGCCCCATGTGAATCCCGCGCCAAGCGCCGAGAAACCCAGAAGGTCGCCTTTTTTTATTTTGCCTTCTTCCACCGCTTCGGCAAGCGCTATCGGAATTGTGGCCGCGGAAGTGTTGGCATATTTATGAATATTAACAATTATTTTTTCTTCAGGCGCGCTAAACCTCTGCGCGATTGAATCAATTATCCTCTTGTTAGCCTGATGAAATATAAAATAATCAACCTGCTCCGGCGTTACAGCCGCCCTTTCCATCGCAATCTCAATTGATGAAGTCATTTTAATCACGGCCTGCTTAAATACTTCTTTGCCTTCCATATATACATACTGCATTTTTTTATCAAGTACTTCCTGGCTGAAAGGATTTGCAGTGCCGCCGCCGGGCTGCATTAAATAAGATACCTTGGACCCGTCTGACCCAAGATATGTTGAAAGAATTCCCTGATTTTCATTTTCTGCCTGACCTACAACCACCGCTCCCGCGCCGTCGCCAAACAGTACGCATGTCTTTCTGTCTGTCCAGTCAGATACCTTTGCAAATTCATCTGCTGCTATAAGCAGTATTTTTTTATAAAGCCCTGATTCAATAAATGACCTTGCTGTTGTAAGCGCATAAATAAAACCGCAGCACGCCGCAGATACATCCATTGACGGTACTCCGTTAATTCCAAGTTTATTAATAACAATATTAGCTGTTGAAGGCCAGATATAATCCCCGGTAACCGTTGCCACAATCACAAAATCAATTTCTTCTTTTTTTACGCCCGCGTTTAGAAGGGCTTTTTCAGCCGCTTTCATCGCAAGTTCGGAAGTAGGCTCGTCTTTGCCGGATATGCGCCTTTCTTTCATTCCTGTCATTGTGGTAATCCACTCGTCATTTGTGTCCAAAAACTTTTCAATATCTTTATTTGTCAATATTTTTTCGGGAACATAATACCCCGTACCAAGTATGGCTGCCCTTTTACTCACTTTTTGCCTCCATTTTTTTCACTTCACTTTCTATTTCTTCATTTATATGGCCGTCCACAAATTCATAGGCCACTATCAGCGCGTTCTTAATGCCTTCCGCGCTTGCACTGCCGTGGCATATTATTACCGGTTTTTGTATTCCAAGAAGCGGCGCCCCGCCGTAAGCATCAGGGTTAATTCTGTCTTTGACCTGTATAAAAACTTTTTTCATTAAAAGGCCGCCGATTATGGTAAGCAGGCTCTTTTTTGCGCCTTTTTTTATTTCGCTTACCAGAAGCACTCCCGCGCCTTCGCCCACTTTAAGGATTATATTTCCTACAAATCCGTCACAGACTACAACGTCGGCATTTCCGTTAAATACATCCCTGCCTTCAACATTGCCTTTAAAATTAAGGTTAAGTTTTTTTATAATTTCTTTTGCTTCAATTGTAAGTTCGTTTCCCTTGCCTTCTTCTTCGCCTACGCTCATAACACCCACGCGCGGCTTGTTTATCTTAAATATATGAGATGCATAAATACTGCCCATAATCGCAAACTGCGCAAGATGAATTGGTTTGCAGTCCACATTGGCACCGGCATCAAGTACAGCTGTGGTTCCGCTTTTAGAAGGCATAGGAACAAGAATAGCAGGCCTTATGACGCCCGGTATTCTGCCTATGGTAAGAAGCGATGTAACAAGCATTGCTCCGGTATTTCCGGCAGAAACAAAAGCATCTGCCCTGCCTTCTTTTACCAGTTTTGCTCCGACTATCATTGATGAATCCTGCTTCTGCTTGAAAGCTTTTGCCGGTTCGTCAGACATGGTAATTACTTCATTTGCGTTGACAACTTCCAGACGGGCGCGTTCTTTTTCGCTAAGCTTATATGTATTAAGGTATTTTTCTATTTCTTCCTTTTTACCTACAAGAATAACATTAAGATCACGGTTCTTTTTTATCGCATCAACAGTGCCTTTAACTTCTACCTGCGGGGCGTTGTCCCCGCCCATTGCATCCAAAACAATGCGCACGTTTTGCCTCACCTCATGACTGAATTTTGAGTATCAGGACTATTCTTCAGAGCTAATGACTTCTTTGCCATTGTAATGGCCGCAGCTCTTGCATACCCTGTGCTGCTCTTTTTTTGCATGGCAGTTGGGGCATTCAGTGAGGTTGATATTCTGGCTTAATTTCATGTTAGCCGCTTTTCTTGACCTTGTTTTTGACTTTGAAGTTCTCCACGTTAAATTTGCCACTTTCTGTTCCTCCTGTAAAATTATTTCTTTTTATAAATCCGCAGGCTTATGCCGCGGGTTTTACTTTATATCAATTCCGCCAAACGGGTTGAATTTAATTTCCTGTTTATGCCCGCAGTCGCCTTCATTGCGGTTTTTACCGCACACCGGGCATAAGCCAAGGCATTTTTCATCACATACCGGCTTTGTTGGCGCTTCAATAAGCACTGTCTGCCTTATAAAATCCGTTAAATCAAGCTCGTTATCCTTATATTCAACCACATCACTTTCCCTGTCTTCATCATTCATTCGGCTTTGTTCTTTAAATATTGTAACAAAATCACCTTCAACATCCTGCATTATTTCCTTTAAGCACCGTGAGCAAGCCATTGCAAGCGTACCTTTCAGCCTGCCTTCCACTATAACGGATGTGTCACTGTCTTTTGTAAGTACAAGGTCAAGATGTAAAGGGCCTTCAAGGACTGCAGTGTCATCTAAAGAAATATCATCTTTAGTAAGATCAAAACTTAATTCCTGCCTTACTTTAAACGATGACAGATTTATTTTTAACATTATAAATTAACCTCTTTTTAAATAGCTTCTGAAAATAACAGTAAAAATAGAAAATACCATTCCTGTAACACAAAAATGCTTTTTGTGCCTTTCAAATCACGCTGTCATCTTTTAACTTTAAACACTTATAAAATACAGCGCGTAATTATAAAACTATGCCTTTGTGTTGTCAACAGTTTTTATCAATAAAAGAGAGTCCTTAGTGAAAAATTTCTCATTATGAAACAAAAAGGTATTTGACTTATTTGCTAATAAAAATCCGCCGTGTTTAGATGTGTTCAATCAGAATCTTTATTCCGATACCAACCAGTATAAGCCCTCCGAATAATTCCGCTTTATCTCCCAGCATTTCGCCTGTTTTTCTTCCGATAAATCCGCCGGCTATTGAAAACAAAAACGACACCACCCCAATAACCATAACCGGCAGCACCAGGCCCGCTTTAAGAATTGAAAAACTTATACCCACCGCAAGCGCGTCAATGCTTGTGGCAACCGAAAGCAGCAGAATTATTCGGTTGCTGCAATAATTTATTGCTGTTTTATCTTCCTCTTTTTTTAAAGCTTCCAGTATCATTTTGCCCCCCACTGCCAGAAGAAGGCCAAAAGCTATCCAATGGTCAAACGCTCCTATAATGCCGGCAAAGGCGCTTCCCACAAACCACCCTATAAACGTCATTCCCGCCTGAAAAATACCAAACATTATAGCCATCTTCAGCAGAATTGACGTTTTAACCTTTACCCTGCATGTGCCGGCTGACAGCGAAACAGCAAAACAGTCCATTGCCAGCCCCACCGCCGTAATTATTATCAGTGAAAGTTCCACTTTAAAATTTCCTCCTGTATAATATTAAAAAATTATACCACAGTAATCATATTGATAATACCGCGCTTTAGTATTAAAATATTGCCTGATTTTAATGAAGGAGTATTTATGAAAAATTTAACAGAAGGAAATGTCCTTAAAAATCTTTTTATATATTCCTGGCCCATAATGGCCGGCGACCTGCTGCAGTCTTTATACAGCGCAATTGACGCGTTCTGGGTGGGGCGGCTTTTAGGCCCCGACGCCCTTGCCGCCGTTTCCTCTTCCATGCCTGTAATGTTTTTCCTGATATCGCTTATCATAGGCCTTTCCGTATCCACAGTGATAATGATTGGCCAGGCATACGGAATGGATGACATGGAATTTGTTTCAAAAATAATATCAAATTCATTTATCACAATTTTCTCTTTATGCCTGCTTATCACGGTTTTAGGGACAACACTTGCCATGCCCATGCTTAAATTTCTAGGCACACCGGATACCATAATAAAAGACGCGCATCTGTTTCTGGTTATAATTTTCAGCGGCCTTATTTTTATGTTCACCCAGAACTGGTTTGCGGGAATACTGCGCGGCCTGGGCGATTCAAAAACCCCTCTTATATTTTCCTGCATTTACGTGGCATTAAACATCATACTTGCCCCCCTGCTTATAAAAGGATGGTGGCTGTTTCCGGAATTAAAAATAGCCGGCTCCGCGGCCGCCACGGTAATATCGGGAGCTGTCACCACTTTAATTTCCTTTATTTATCTGGCAAGAAAAAATGTAATCTTCAACGTGCTTAAATGGAAATTTCAGCTGAATTACAGCATTATAAAAAACATGTTCACAATAGGAATCCCCGTGACTTTTCAGATGGTTATTGTGTCGCTAAGCGCAATCGCGGTAATCTCTTTTGTAAACAGGT
Source organism: Candidatus Goldiibacteriota bacterium HGW-Goldbacteria-1 (assembly GCA_002839855.1). Classification (NCBI taxonomy): domain Bacteria; phylum Candidatus Goldiibacteriota; species Candidatus Goldiibacteriota bacterium HGW-Goldbacteria-1. The sequence continues at coordinate 243,742 of PGYV01000002.1, read as the reverse complement.
TCGGCCCCGGAATAATTGCCGCGTACGGAATAGGTTTAAGGATAGACCAGTTTTCGTTTATCCCCGCCATGTCGCTTGGCGCCGCGGCTTCATCTTTTACAGCTCAGGCGATAGGCGCGAAAAAAGAGGAATTAATACGCGAAGTGGCGCTTTGGGTTACCATTTTATCTCTTGCGTTTGCCGCGGCGGCGTTTACGGCTATTAACCTTTTCCCTTCGCAGATAACCGCTATATTCACCGGCGACGCCTCTGTTATTTCTCACGGCGCCGTATACTTTAGATACATCACCCTTACCTATTTCGCCTATGCCGTTATGTTCGCGTTTCAGGGTATTGTCCGTGGTTCAGGCGATACGCTGCCATCCACGCTGTTCGCGTTTATAACTTTAATTGTTTTACGCGTGGGGCTGTCGTGGGCGCTGCTGGATAAAGCGGGCATGGATGAACGCGGTATTTGGATTGGAATTACGGCAAGCGCTTATCTTGGCGCTCTGTTAAATTTCTGGTATTACAAAAGCGGCCGCTGGAAAAACCGTGAAAGGTTAAAACCATATTCAAGGGAAATTTAACAGCTAACAGCTAACAGGTTACAGGTTACAAGTTACAGGTTACAGGTTACAAGTTACAGGTTACAGGTTACAAGTTACAGGTTACAGGTTACAAGTTACAGGTTACAGCTGACAGTTGTAACTTGTTAGTTGTACGTTGTTAATCATTCGTACCTTAGCGCGTCAATAGGATTTAATTCCGCGGCCTGCCTGGCAGGCCATATACCAAAACCCAACCCTGTCGCGGCAGAAAAGAAAACGGATAAGAGTACAGAAAAAACAGAAACCTTTACAGCCCACCCTGCCAGCACGGCCATTAAAAAAGCAATCAAAGCGCCTAAAACAATCCCGGCAAAACCGCCTGTAAGCGTCATTAACACGGCTTCTATCATAAACTGATATAATATGTCAAAACTTCTGGCGCCCACCGCTTTTCTTAAACCAATTTCCCTGGTACGCTCTTTTACGGACACAAGCATAATATTCATAATACCTATTCCGCCCACAAGAAGGGATATGGCGGCGATAGAACCTAAAAGCCATGTTAATGTCCGGCTTGTGCTTTGTATGGCTTCCTGCATTTCCGCCATATTTCTTATTTCAAAAGCCGGGTCTTTTCTTAATGCGCTTATATTGTGCCTTTTATTCAAAAGCTCCATTATTTCCGCCTGCGCGCTTTCAAGTGAATCCGCGCTTTTTGCCTGCACATATATCTGATCAACATACTGTTTGCCCAGAAGCCTGTACATGGCCGTATTAATAGGAATTATTATGGTGTCGTCCTGGTCGCGCCATCCGCTTGAACCCTTTAAAGGCAGAACTCCTATCACCTTAAAATTTACCCTGTTAATTTTTATCGTAGCGCCTATCGGGTCTTCGCTTACAAAAAGTTCCTTTACAACCGTGGCGCCAAGAAGAGCCACCCTTTCCCTCTGTTTTTCTTCGGCCTGCGTAAAAAAACGGCCTGCTTCGGGTTTATAACTTCTTAATTCCTCATAGGAATGCGCCGCGCCTTCAACCCTTGTAGCCTTATTTTTATTGCCATATACAGCCTGAACATTGCCGCTGACCAGGCCTGAAGCGTTTTTTACCGAAACAAGCCTTGCTGCTTCCTGTGAATCCTGAAGGGTAATCCTTGTGGCTCCTTCCCTTGACACGCCGCCTGACCTGTTATATGCCGGGCTTACCACAAGAAGGTTTGACCCAAGTGATGAAAGCTGTTTATTTATTGACTCTTTGGCTCCTTCCGCCAGCGCAAGCATTGCTATGACAGAAGCCACACCGATAAGTATGCCAAGAACCGACAAAGCTGACCTTAACTTATTGCCCATTACGGATATAAGCGCCTGCTTAAGATAATCCTTAAATTCTATTTCAAGGACCGCGCTTCCCTGCTTTTCTTCGTGCTGCTGTACATTTAATAATTTTGTTTCGCCGTTTGAAGTTTTTTTATCGGACAGAATTTTACCGTCCCTTACGGTTATAATGCGGTGCGCGTACTGCGCTATTTCCGGCTCGTGGGTCACCATTACTATTGTCTTTCCCTGCTTATTAAGCGCGGTAAATATATCCATTATCTCTTTTTCACTTTTAGAATCAAGGTTGCCCGTGGGTTCATCCGCAAAAAGAATTTCCGGGTCATTAATCAGCGCGCGCGCTATTGCCGCCCTTTGTTTTTCACCGCCGGACATTTCACCCGGCAGGTTTTTTAGTTTTGTCCCCAGCCCCACGCTTTCAAGCAGCTCTTTTGCCCTGTGTTCAAATAATTTTTTCCCGGAATAAACAAGCGGCATTGCCACATTTTCCTCGGCGCTGCTTCTGGGCAGCAGGTGAAACTGCTGAAACACAAAACCAATTTTATCCTGCCTTAACCGCGCGTATGCTTCATCGGCCAGCCCCGCGGTCTCATTTCCTTCAAGCAGATATGAACCCGAATCCGGCTTATCAAGAAATCCAAGCAGGTGCATTAAAGTGGACTTGCCTGACCCGGAAGGCCCCATTATGGCTACAAATTCGCCCCTATTAATATCTATACTGACGTCATTTAACGCCTGATACTCCATTTTTCCGGACTTGTATATCTTTGAAATACCCTTAACAGATATCATCTTTTAGCGCCTTGCGCCCGGGCGTTTCGGCATAAAAGGGCTGGTCCCCGCGCTTCTTGCATTATCATTATTGGCGGTATAACCGCTTTTAACGGCAAGCACGGCTTCATTCTGCGTTATACCTGATTTTATCTCTACATAAGTGCCGTCATCAATGCCCGTTACAACCTCTTTTCTTTTGGGTTTGTCCCCGCTTTTAATCATGACAAATGAAACACCGTCTTTTATTTTTACGGCGTTAACAGGCAATGAAAGGGCCCCTTTACTTTCAGCCCTGATAATATTCACATTTGCGGTCATTCCCGACCTGAAGAAATCCGGAACCTTATCCGGTTTCACAAAAGTTTCATATATGGATACGTTATTCATTACGCTTGATTCATAACTTATGTGATAAACACTGCCCGGGATTTCGGTATCCGAATAAGCGTCAAGCGTTATCACCGCTTTCTGCCCCACTTTTACTTTTCCCACATCAGTTTCATCCACGGAAGTCTTAATAACAAGCCTGTCGGACAGGACAAAAACAGCATCGCCCGAACCCACAGTCTGCCCCGGTTCCGAACCCCTTACTATAACAGTGCCGTTTATGGGCGCGATGACAGAAATGGGTTTATAAATTTCCTCCCATTTTTTCACGTTGTCTTCGCCCTGCGCGCGCGCCGCGTCAAGCAGCGCCGCCCTTTCAGAAGAACTCATAAGGGCCAGCACCTTTCCTTTAGAAACCACATCACCTTCTCTGACAAGCACTTTTTCTATCCTGCCCGCAATAGGCGGTTTTATTTCCAGCCGGTTCATAGGCTGAACAACGCCTGTAGCGGAAATAACAATGGATATATCCCTTATTTCCGGGAAAATTTCTTCCATTTGCGGGCCTTTTTTTACGCTAAAAGGCTTCTTAACAATAATAAATCCGGCAATAAAAACAATAATTACAGCTGCCGCAATAATTTTCCCTTTATTATTCAGCTTCATCTTCTAATTTCCTCCCTATTGTATTAAGCCACTGTGAATACGAGCCGTGATAAGAAGCTACGGCGGCAAGCATGGATTTTCTTGAATTTACAAGGTCATCCTGTATCATTGCCCAGTTGTCAAATGTCATAAGCCCTGTCTGATATTGGGCGTCGGCTATCTGCGCCCGTTCTTCAATGGCAGACGCGGATTTTTCCCTTACATTTACTTCGTCAGCGGCTGACTGCAGGCTTATGAATTTTTCCCATAATTTGATCTCCATATCCTTAATCCCGTCATCAAGCGCTATCTGTGCGGTCTTTAGGTCCGACTCTGCCTGTGATAACGACGATAATTTATCAAGGCCTGACAAAATGGGAAGGCTTATATTCACCCCAAGCGACCAGTTCTCTTTTTGGGGAAACCAGCTGCTGCCGGACTTGCCGTAGCTTGCGGACGCCGAAACAGAAGGCATAAACTGCGCCCTTGATACCATCACCCTGTGTTTTGCAGCTTCAAGATTTGCCTGCATCTGCTTTATTCCGGAAGTATTAAGCGCGCCGCTTTTAAAGTCAGGCTGCGGAATTGAAACCCGCGCTTCATCCTGCGGTTGTACGGTAAAATCGCTGTTTAATTCCGACCCCATCAGCCTTGCCAGTTTAAGTTTTGCCAGCACCAGAAGGTCTTTTGCCTGCCTGTAATCAGCTTCCGCCTGAGCCATGGAAGCCTGCGCGTTTAAAAAAGCGCCCCTGTGTTCTTTGCCGGAATTATATTTTAACTCCACAAGTTCCAGCTGCTGCTTTCTTCTTTCCATTATAATTTTCGTTATGCCTTCAGCTTCCTGCTGTTTTGAAACCTCTATATACGCAAGTTTTAAATTATGGCGTATAAGCGCCGAAGCAGTGTCATATTCCGCACGCGCAGCCATCAGCGACGCATCTGATGCAAGTATGGAATATATATTTCTTAACCCCTGAAAAATAACCTGCGAGCCTGATACACTGTAAGAAAACCCTTCACCGCCGGCGTTTCTGCTGTATCCCGCGCCTGCGTTCACCGAAGGCAGTATGTTTGATATGGAAGAATTTTTTGCGGCCAGCGCCTTGTTAAGTTTCTCTTTTGCCGCGGCCAAATCCCCGCTGTTTACAAGCGCGTTTTTCGCGCACTGCTGCCACGAAATAACATCTGCCTGCAGCAACGCAGGAAACATCAGAAAAGGCAGAAGAACAAAACAGAATATTTTATTTTTCATATTATTACCCTTCATTGATTTATTTAATATTTAGACGTTTTTGTATGCTTTCCGGTTCCATCCGCTTTACTTATTATTATCTTTACAATATTACCATATCAAATTAAAATAATCATATGGATATTACATTTGTAATTGCAGGTTCTATCTTACAGTTATTGGCGCTTGTCGGATGCGTGGTTCCGGTCTTAATAGGGCCGCCTTTGGCTTACGCGGGGCTCTTACTCCTTCACTTTTCAAAGTACGGCGAATTTTCAACCGCTTTCCTTATTGTAGCGGGTATTCTTACCATTGCAGCATCCATACTTGACAATGTTTTTTCCATAATGGGCGCGAAACAGTTTGGCGGAAGCAAGCGCGCCATAATAGGAGCCACGGCAGGCACTATTGCGGGAATTTTCCTGTTACCGCCCGTGGGTATGCTGTTAGGGGCTTTTATCGGTGCTTTTATCGGGGAAATTTCAGCCGGAAAAGAAGTCTTAAAATCAGTGAAGGTCTCTTTTGGCACTTTTGTGGGTTTTATCGCGGGCATTGCCTTAAAACTTTCCGCCACTTTAATAATGCTGTTTTTCTTTGTGCTGGAAATTATTAAGAACTGATAATTATCCTTTTACCCCTTCGTCTGCCTTGGGTTCAGCCGCCGCTATTTGAGGCGTGATATCCATTTTTAATAATTCCACTTTCTTGGCGTCGCTTTTAAGCACCGTAAAAGAAATATTTCCAAAATCCGCTTTTTCCCCTTTTTTGGGAACCCTTCCAAAAAGCGCCATAACAAAACCCGCCACAGTATTTACATCTTCTTCAAGCGGAATATCTATGGATAAATCCCTGTTTAACCTTGTTATTTCGGCAAGCCCGTCCACTTCATAGGAATTTTCCGCCAGTTTTCTGAACTGCGGTTCTTCTACGTCATATTCATCCTTTATTTCCCCCACTATTTCTTCAAGGATATCCTCTATGGTAATAAGCCCGGAAGTGCCTCCGAATTCATCCACAACAATCGCCATGTGCATCTTTCCTTTTTTAAATTCCTTAAAAAGTTCGCCTATGTTTTTGGATTCCGGGACAAAATAAGGCATCCTTATAAGGTCGTGAAAAATTATAAGCCCGCGGTTTTTAATCATTGTAAGCATGTCTTTAACGTAAACAATGCCCACAATGTTGTCGTAGTTTTCTTTAAACACAGGCACGCGCGAATACCCGTCTTCAACAATAACATCAATTATTTTATCCACGTCCCATGTGATGTCAATACCCACCATTTTTGTCCTTGGCACCATTATATGTTTCACCTGGGTGTCTTTAATTTCAAGGATGTTCTGCATCATGGATTTTTCCTGTTCGTTTATAACTCCGGCTTCCATGCTGACGTCTATTACGGTGTCAATATCTTTCCCGGAAATCACAGGTATGCTGGAAGAAGATTTGCCCCCCAGTATTTTAATGGTAAGGTTGCTTATTTTTACAAAAAGTTCGGTGATAGGTTTCAGTATCCTGAATAAAAAAACAATAGGACCCACCAGCAGAAGCCCAAGTTTTTCGGTATTGTGAATAGCAAAAATCTTAGGCGTAATTTCGCCGAAAATTATTATTATAAATGTTATTATGCCGGCCGTAAGGGTCGCAACCAGCGCCGCGTCAAACCCTGTCACCTCCGCAAGTTTCATTGATAAAAAAGCGCCGATGGTGGAAGTGGTTATAGCAACTGCATTTACGCAGATGGAAAGCGTGGCCAGCAGTTTATTGGGGTCTGCCATCCAAACCTTTAAATATTTTGCCTTTGGGTGATTATTCTTAATGTGCGCAATTATTTTTATCCTGCTCATGCCTATTAACGCGGTTTCCGCGACTGACAGAGTGGCAGCAACAAAAAAAAGCAGGATTATTATATAAAGCTGAAACTGAGCGGCTATTTCCATTTAAACTCCTTTTTTTTTGAAAAATTCAAGGTACTTTTTTTCCTTAACATACATCTTTTTATAGTCATTATATTTAATGTGGTCATATCCCATTATATGCAGCAGTCCGTGAATTAAAAGCCTTAAAATTTCCTCGCTTAAGGTTATGCCAAGCTCCGCGGCGTCTGTCTTTGCGGTATCAACGGAAATATAAATGTCACCGCCGCTGCCGTTTTCAAAAGATATAACATCGGTTTTACTGTTTTTCATCCGGTAATTAAGGTTCATTTCTTTTATAAAAGCATCGCTTACAAAAATAATATTCGCCTGTATGCCCGGCTTTTTTTCAGATAAAATAATCTTTTCGGCGGCCTTTATTATATCAAATCCGGCATCCACCTTTTTTTTGTAAAAAACTTCTATGCCTGGATTACTTTTCATTTTTATCGTACTTTTCGTAGGCGTCCAGGATTCTTTTAACAACTTCCGCCCTGGAAACATCTTCTGTCCCGAAATAAGAAAACTTTATGTCCTGCATTCCCTGAAATATCTCTGTTGCGTGGATAAGCCCTGACTTTTTGCCCACAGGCAGGTCAATTTGCGTGACATCGCCTGTAATAACCAGTTTGGAATCATTGCCTGTCCTGGTTAAAAACATCTTCATCTGGTCCACAGTTGTGTTCTGCGCCTCGTCAAGTATTACAAATGACTTATTTAAAGTCCTGCCCCTCATGTATGCCAGCGGGGCCACTTCTATGATTTCGCTTTCCACCAGTTCGTGAAATATTCTTGGCTCTATCATGTCATAAATAGCGTCAAACAAAGGCCTTAAATACGGGTCTATCTTTTCCTTTAAATCACCGGGTAAAAAGCCAAGGTTTTCCCCCGCTTCCACCACCGGCCTTACAAGGACAATTCTTTCCACCAGTTTTTCCCGAAGAAAGTAAAGGCCCGCGGCAGTGGCAAGATAAGTCTTGCCGGTTCCCGCGGGCCCGATACCAAATACTATCTGATTATCAAAAATTGACTGTATATAACTTTCCTGATTCTTTGTCTTTGGCCTTACAAGGTCCCTTTTGCTTGAAACAAGAAGCCCGGAGCTTTTTATATGCTTTGCGTCTGCTTCCGGCACCGTTTCCCTGCCGCCTGCTTTGTCATTTTCAACAGTCTCTTCAACCAGTAATCTGGAAACCGCTTTTCCGCCTTCCGCGTATTTCTTTAACCGTTCAATAACGCGTTCGGCGCGGCTTATGTCTTTTCTTCTGCCATTGATAATAATCACGTCATTTCTGCCGACTATTTCAACGCCAAGAATCCTTTCCATAAACCTAAGGTTTTCATCAGCAATACCATACAGGTTAAAGAGCGCTTCTTTGTGCATATTGACATTTATCTTTTTTGAATCAAGCAACTTTGGCCATCCGATTCCTGCTTAAAAAAATTAATACCTTAAAGGCAGCGTCTTCCTTGCAGAAGTGTGCGGCTTGAAAGGCGGTGTATCCATAGCCTTCTGCCTTGCGTCATTAACTTCAGATTTGCTCCAGTCCTTTTTAACGATAAGTTCCTGGTCTACTTCAATTAAATCCGGGTCTTCAATCTGGTCCCTGTTTGCCTTAAAAAGAAGCGGCCACTGGAAATTGTCGGTGTAGATTTTGTTCATTGATGAAATATCCCACAGAGTATCGCCTTTCTTAACAACATACTTCTGAACCGATACCTTTGTCGGAACCGCTGTTGCAGCTTCTTCTACATCTGCTGACGCTGATGTGTCTATAGCGTCTGTTGTGTCGGGCTTAACTGTCTGTTTAGCCGCGCACCCTACCGTGAAAACTAGTGCAAATGCAATTACCGCTAAAACCGCAAGTCTTAATACCTTCATGCTCTTACCTCCTCAAAATGATTTTGTCAGCCTTATACCATAATAGTCTGATTTATTTTCATAACTTATATTAATATCGCCCTGCAGATTACCGGTTCTTTCCGGCGGTTTATTCTGCGCGTTGTAAATTGCGTGCCAGATTCCAACAGCAAGGCCCGCTCCCGCGCCTGCAAGCGCGCCTATTCCGCCGCCCGCCGCAAACACAGCAATGTTATTGCCTTCGCTGTAAGGCGCAATAGCGGTTAACGCGCCTATTGCGGCTCCCGCAGAAAATCCTATTAAAGTGTCCACAGCAACAGTATTGGCAATTTCACCCGCAGATACCGGCACGCAAAACATTGCTGCAATTATAAGAATCATTAATGTTTTTTTCATAATTAATACTCCGCCGTAAAAGCCATAGCAAAACCGTCGACTACGGGTATCTGCCTTATTGCGTGGCCTTTATATACTTTGCCTCTTAAATTTTCCGGCATAAAAAATTCCACGGTGGATAATATTATTCCGGATAAAGCGCCTATTGCCGCGCCATAACCCGCGCCTTCTGTTATTTTTTCCGTCTGTTTTGTTGAAGCATAAGACAAAGCGCCGCCGGACGCGCCTATTGCGCTTCCAAGCAGCGTCCAGACCGCTGTGTTTATTCCATAATCATCTGACGCGTAATATTTTTTTGTCTGCACCTGTGCGATTGAAAGAACTGATGCCAAAACCGCGCCTGAAACCGCGCCTATAATTGCCCCGTTTACAAGCGGATTTATATCCATGTTTTTTGTCTGCCCGTAACCTATAAGCCCGCAGCCGGCCCCTGCTATTGCGCCTTCAAAAAAGCCGCCCACAATATTCATTGCCGCCAGATTGCCCATTTCATAATTTACCGGCTCTGCTGCCTGAACCTGCTGCTTTGCTTTTGATTTATCAATCTTTATTTCTTCAACAAAAGCGCCGCCTTTATCGCCGGCTTTCTTTATGGCATCAAGCTTTTCCTGAACTTTTTCATTAATTATGTCAACTGTACTGCCGCCGGCGGAATATACCGGTATGTTTAAGGCAAAAACAAGAAAAGCCAGTAAAACATACAGTTTTTTCATAAAAATCCTTTTCCCTTTTTTAATAACATTACCCAACAATAAAAATCTTAACATAATATAAGCATATGTCAAGAGGTATAAGGTAAAAGCGTTATTTTAAGGGTAAAACCAAACAGGGAGCGCCATAAGCGCCCCCTGTTTAACCGTTTAAAGGAACTATATTTATTCCTGGACTATTTTTATGTGAAGCTCTTTTAACTGTTTTAAGTCCACTTCGCCCGGTGCGTCAGTTAAAAGGCACTGCGCTTTCTGGGTTTTGGGGAACGCTATAACGTCCCTTATTGACTGGCTGCCGGTAAGAATCATTATAAGCCTGTCCAGCCCCAATGCCAGGCCGCCGTGAGGCGGCGCGCCGAATTCAAGCGCTTCAAGAAGGAATCCGAATTTCATCTTTGCGTCTTCTTCGCTTATTTTAAGCAGCGTGAAAATCTTGCTCTGAAGGTCGCGCCTGTGAATCCTTATGCTTCCCCCGCCTATTTCCGTGCCGTTTAATATAAGGTCATACGCTTTTGCCTTGGAATTTACCGGGTCAGTGTCCAATAGATGCGCGTCTTCATCCTTTACGGTTGTAAACGGATGGTGGTTGGCATCAAGGCGGTTTTCCTGCTCGTTAAACGCGAACATGGGGAAATCCGTTACCCACAGAAAGTTAAATTTATTTTCATCAATGAAGCCGTATTTTTTTCCTATGTGAAGCCTTACCCTGCTAAGGACATCATTGGCCGCCTCGAATTTATCGGCTATAAAGAATGTGATGTCGCCTTTTTCAACGTTCATCTCTTTCTTTATCATTTCTATGCGCTCATCGCCAAGAAATTTAACAATGGGCGATTCAGGCTTATCCGCAAAACGTATCCACGCCATTCCGGACGCGCCGCATTTCTGCGCGTATGCCACAAGGTCATCTATTTCTTTTCTTGAAAGCTTCTCTCCCGCGCCTTTAAAGTTTATGGATTTTACCACTCCGCCTTTTTCTATCACACCGGCAAACACTTTAAAATCCGACCCTTTAAAAATATCGGACACGGTTTTTAAATGCATTTCAAACCTTGTGTCGGGTTTGTCATTGCCGTATTTTTCCATGGCTTCATCATAAGGCATCTTTGTAAAATGGCCGCTTAAGTTTGTGCCTTTCACGCCGTTAAAAACACTTTGTACAATACCTTCGGTGACATCCATTACGTCCTGCTCGTCCACGAATGACATTTCAAGGTCTATCTGAGTGAATTCCGGCTGGCGGTCAGCCCTTAAATCTTCATCCCTGAAACACTTTACTATCTGATAGTATTTATCCAAACCCGATACCATAAGAATCTGTTTTAAGGTCTGCGGCGACTGCGGCAGCGCGAAGAATTTGCCTTCGTTTACCCTGCTTGGTACAAGGTAATCCCTTGCGCCTTCAGGGGTGCTTTTAATAAGCATAGGCGTTTCCACTTCTATAAAGCCGCCGTTATTTAAATAGTTGCGGGTAATTTCGCACACTTTGTGCCTTATTATCAGGTTCTTCTGTATCTTGGGCCTTCTTAAATCAAGGTACCTGTACTGCAGGCGTATTTCTTCGCTTACTTCGGCGTCATCTTCTATCATAAACGGAAGCGGCTTTGATTCATTTAACACTTCCAGTTTTTCCGCAAGCACTTCTATCATTCCCGTGGGAATCCTTTTATTCTGCGTGCCTTCCGGCCTTAAACGCACTTTACCGGTTATCGCAAGCACAAATTCGCTTCTTAATTTATGCGCGCTTTCATGAAGCGCCGCGTCCGCTTCCGGATCAAAGACCACCTGTACTATGCCTGTCCTGTCGCGCATGTCAAAAAATATTACGCCGCCGTGGTCACGCCTTGTTCCAAGCCACGCGTTTATGGAAACCTGCTGCCCTATCTGCTTTTCGTTAATTTCACCGCAATAAACCGACCTTTTTATCATTTCTTTACCACTTCCTTTTTTAAATGTAAAAGACGGCGCCGCAGTTAAGCGGGGCCGTCTTTTATTATTATTTTAAATTACAGTTAATAATTAGAATTTATATGAATACATCAGGGACGGCGCGTACGATTCCTGCTGAAGCCTGAACTCCAGATTGTGTTCTTTATTGTACTGTTCCGCGGCAGGCCCGGCAAGCACTATGTCGGCAAGCCATGTTCCAAGAAACATCGCGATTCCAAAAGCAAATACAAGGGCTCCGCCCCTTCTTACTTCATCTAAATTTCCGCCGTATATACGGAGCATTTCCGGATTAGTGTTCTGAATATATCCAAAAGTCATTGCGCCTATTGATAATATCTCTATTCCCGTGAATAAAAGCCCCATTTTATAATTTTCGCTGTAAAACTGCCCCCAGCCGTGGACTAAAAGCCCGGGCCCAAAAGCGACAACAGTCGCTAAAATCGGGTCTTTGGGTTCAATTACCACTTCATCAATTACATAATCATTTGCCGCAAAAATTGCGGAAGCCGGAACTACAAGAATAGTAAGCGCAAGAAACAGCGCGACAGCGCGTCTTTTCATAAAATCCTCCTGAAATTAAATAATTGACATCCAAAATAACATGAAAAAATCCAATAGTCAACCCGTTTTAGCGTTATTTTAAAAGGTTATTCGTTATCCTTGCTGCCAAAATCATACATTGCCTGTATGGGAAACATATGTTCTTCAGTTGATATTTCATCTTTCACTTCCGAAGATTCAAGATACAGAAATCCCGGCGCGTAATCTTCTATTATTTTTATGTAAAGCCTTGCCTGCTTGGTATTTGGATCAGCGTCAGTCTGCCACGCTTTAACGGTAAGTTTGGACTTATAATCACCAAGCTGATATGTTCTGGTCTCATTATCAGAAAAATTTGGCGTAAGTGTGTCTCCCTTAATCATGTTCGCTTCCCACCAGTACGGGTGTTCAATTACAACCCTTACCGACCTTTTGCCTTTGCATCCAACGCCCATAAAAGCAATAAGTAAGAGCGCTATAAAAAGCAGAAATATTTTTTTATGCATAAAAAATCCTCCATATTGACCGTTTTAATTACCCGTTTTAATATGAAAACACAGCCAAAGTATTTTGTCAAGTTTGATTTTTAAAACGGCCGATATTTATAATTATTAATAATCAAAAAATACAAGCCGGCCTGAAATTCAAATTTGGCTTTACGGAAAACAACATATATAAAATGAACTTGTTTGGCCTTTATTACGCATTTTAATCTATCGGTATACTCTTGTCACAATCTTCCCGTTATGCAGGGTTCCTGTATCCTTAAAGGCCACATACGGAACTCCGTTATAAACATTAAGCGACGGGAAAATTGCGCTGCTGGTGCTAATATTATCATTGAATATGCCGCCTATCTGGTTCCATGAAACGCCGTTCCATGCAAACGCCTTGCCTGAATTGGAAGATGAAACATCCGTAAAGGCCACATTAATGGTTCCCTGATATACATCATACGAAAGGGATATATCCGCTGCCTCTACATTATTTACAATTCCGCCCACCGGCGTCCATGCACCCCCGCTTGATCTTATTACCTGCACGGGATAAGGGCTCTGCGGCGCGGCGTAAGCAAGGTATAAATAACCGCCGCCGTAAACCATATCTATATTACATCCGGTGCGCGCGGTAATTGTGGTGCCAACCTGTGACCAGGACGCGCCGTTGTATGTCATTACCTCCACTTTGCCCAGAACATTTCCGGTTTCTTCCTGGCACGCCACATAAGGCACAGCGCCAGATGCTACAACAACGTCCGTATCTTTTACCGCAACCGTGTTGAATCCCGAAAGGCCGACAAGCGACCACGCGCTTCCCTGCCCTGTCTTAAGCGAAGCTTTTCCCGCAGCAGCCCCGTATTCATCCCTGTATGATATATACTGGCTTGTGCCGCTGTAAACAAAAATATCCGGATAATTTGCATTGCCGTCCGATATCTGATATTCCGCCTGCCAGGTTAAAGCAAGCTTTCTTTTGAAATATACTTTGCCAAGCTGCGCGTAAGCGCAGTACATATCGCCGGAACTTAATTCCATGCTTGGATAGGACGCCACATCCGACGATATTCCGTCGCCTGCTGAACCCCAGGCAAATCCATTATGATACTTTGCGCTTAATTTTCCGCCCTGCGCGCCGTCAATATATAAAAGGTAGAACTGCGAACTGTAATTTCTTAAAACAGGCATGCCGCCCATATCTGAACTTACGGGATTTGTCCCAAAATCAGCCCATACAGGCAAAGGAGTGGCTGTCAAAGTGACGGTTACCGTGGCAGTGGGCGTGATTGTAATTGTGGCTGTTAAAGTGGGTGTTTCTTCTATTGTATCGGTAAGCGTCATCGTATTTGTCATTGTCCCCGTTAAAGTACCTGTCGCGGTCTGTGTCACGGTAGAAGTATAGGTATTTTCAGGGAGTGTTGCCGTGGCAGTCGCGCTTGGCGTTGAGGACGGTATGATATCGGTTGCTGTTAATGTTGCCGTGGCAGTCGCGCTTGCAGTTGAGGATAGTATGATATCGGTTGCGGTTAAAGTCGGTGATGCCGTTAATGTGGCTGTTGCCGTCCGTGTGTTTTCCGGAAGGGTTGATGTAACGGTAACAGTTGCGTCCGGCGCTGTAATTGTAACAGTCGGGGTTGCTGTTAACGTGCCCAAATCAGTTTCAGTTACAGTAGCTGAAACGGGAGGTGTTGTAGGTTCGGCTACAGGAGATGTGGGGCTTGCTTTTTTACTGCAGGATATAAAAACAAAAAGAAAAATAACAGATAATAACACAAGCAATTGCTTTTTTTTCATAAACCCTCCTATAATTGCTGGCATCTCCCCTTTAATTCCCGTTTTTATTATTATATTCGGATTGAAAATGATTTCAAGGAAAAATTTCAGAAAAGTTTTACAGCCTTAATCGCAGAATTACGGGCGCTTGTGTGAAATTAAACACCGGATTCCTGTATATAGTTTTTTATGTAGCTGATAATATCATTTGCCGCGTCAGATAACAGCCCTTTAATGGCATCAGAATGATATTTTTCGCCCGAAGGCATGCCTTTATCCACTGTTATTTCAGACACAGGCATCCTTGTTTTTACATCTATGAATTCCACTTTCATCTTGGCGTTTACGTCTTTTACATTTCCGACTCTTACAAACTCATAGTAAAGATTTAATCCCTGTGATTTAATTTCCTGAATTGAAACGTGGATAAGCAGGTCAGCGTCTTTTATGCCTTTTTTGTATTCTAAAACAACCGGAAAAACTTTCTGCTCTATAAGGCCGTCTTTAATAAGCCATTTAATGCCGTTTATTTCGCCCCCGGAAGGCACATAATAACTGTCATCCGCTTTTGTCACAAGAATAACGGCTGTTTTATAAAAACTTTTTCCCTTTTTATACCTGCTTGTTTCATAAACTCCGGCCGGAATGCCGGCGCATCCGTTAAGAAGAAACGCCGCTAAAACCGCCGGGATTATGGCTTTTACCGCAAAATTCATCTGCCCTCCCGCAATAATCAAGGCCGCATAATCTAAACATTAAACTTAAAATAAACTATATCCCCGTCCTGCATTATGTAATCCCTGCCTTCGCTTCTTACAAGGCCCTTTTCTTTCATCTTTAAATCATCTTTGACATCTTTAAACTCTTCAAACTTCATCACTTCCGCGCGTATGAAACCCCTTTGAATGTCAGAGTGTATCTTGCCCGCGGCTTCTTCCGCCCTGGAATTGCGCAGAATGGGCCATGCGCGGCATTCATCCGCGCCGGATGTGAAAAATGTTATTAAATCCAGCAGATTGTAAGCGTGCGTAATAAATTCGTCAAAGCCTTTGTATTCAAATCCAAGCTCTTTTAAGTAGTCAGCGCGTTCTTCTTCGCCTAATTCCATCATTTCAGATTCTATCCTGGCGGAAATAACGGCGTATTCGGCTTTTCTCTTTTTTATGTAATCGGTTAATTCCGGAAAGTTTTTTTCAAAGTTTTCTATTTTATCCTCGTCCGTGTTTAAAACATACAGCATTGGTTTTAGCGTCATTAAACCCAGTTCTTTAACCTGAAGTTTTTCTTCGGGTGTCAGTCCAATTGAGGACGCGGGCATGCCTTTTTCAAGGGTGTCTTTTACCTTTTTAAGCGCTTCGTATTTTTTTAACGCTTCTTTATCATTGCCGGATTTTGCAGCCCTTTCATTTTTCTGAAAGCCTTTTGTAACGCTTTCAAGGTCGGCAAGCATAAGTTCTGTTTCTATGGTTTCTATGTCGCCTATGGGGTCAAGCTTGCCTGTGGTGCGCACCACGTTCTGGTCGGTAAAGACCCTTACCACGTGCGCTATAGCGTCCACTTCCCTGATATTGCCAAGGAATTTGTTGCCCAGCCCTTCGCCTTTGCTTGCGCCTTTTACAAGGCCGGCGATATCTACAAATTTAAATGAAGCGGGAACCAGTTTGGTTTTCCCGTCATTGTAAAGGTTAAATAAAAAATCAAGGCGTTTGTCCGGCACCGCCACAATTCCCACATTGGGTTCAATTGTGCAGAATTCATAATTGGCAACCTGGGCACCTTTGGTCTTTGTTAATACATTAAATGTCGTGGATTTGCCCACATTTGGCAGCCCTACTATTCCTACTTCCATTATAATACCTCCGGTTAATCTGCCGAAAAAACAGGCGTGCTTACAGATAAATGCGTGTTAATGAAAAAGGGCCGGTTTGCACCGGCCCTTTTTCTATTACTTACGGAAAAAATCCCGTTTATTTCTTTTTGCCTTTGCTTACTGTTTTTGCAACTTCATCAGCTATTCCGCTGTCATCAGACCTTTTGGAAAAGAACAAGGCTGTGCCGATGATTGCAAGGCAGATTACAACAACTATTATAACCTGCGGGCCGTATCCCGGATTCTTGATGATAAGAGGCGCTATAAGAATAGCCACAAGGTTCATAACCTTGATAAGCGGGTTTAACGCCGGTCCTGCTGTGTCTTTGAACGGGTCTCCTACTGTGTCGCCGATAACCGCTGCTCTGTGAGCATCGGAACCTTTGCCGCCGTAATTGCCCTGTTCAATGAATTTCTTGGCATTGTCCCATGCGCCGCCCGAATTGGACAGGTACACGGCAAGAAGCTGACCCACAACGATAACGCCGGCCAGATATCCGCCAAGTCCTTCAGCCTTAAATAAGAAACCAACTATAACAGGCATAAGAAGAGCGATAAGCCCCGGTCCGACAAGTTCTTTTAAAGCCGCTGTTGTACAGATGTCAACAACTTTGCCGTATTCCGGTTTTGCTTTTCCTGACATAATGCCCTTTATTTCCCTAAACTGCCTGCGAACTTCATTAACAACAAGGAACGCCGCCCTTCCAACAGCCCTGATTAAAAGCGAGCTGAACAGGAACGGTACCGCGCCGCCGACAAGCAATCCGATAAGAACCATAGGGCTGCTTATGTCGATGTAATGCATTCCGGTGATTTCTTTGTAAGAACCAAAAAGTGAAACAGCCGCGATAACAGCAGTCGCGATTGCAAAACCTTTTGTGATAGCCTTTGTGGAGTTACCAACAGCGTCAAGTTCGTCAAGAACCTTACGTGCCTTTTCAGGAAGCTTTGCCATTTCGCCAACGCCCTGAGCGTTGTCAGAAATAGGGCCGTATGTGTCTTCAGCAACAATGATACCCGTTATTGTCAACATACCAAGTCCAAGAAGCGATACACCGTAAAGTGTCTGTTCAACAATAAGAATTCCTTCGCCTATCGGGTTGATGGCGAATACAAGTATTGAAGAAGCAATTGCCACAGCGATGGAAAGAATTGCCCATACGCTGCTTTCCATTCCTTCAGCAGTTCCGGAAAGGATTGTTGTTGCAGGGCCTGTAAGGGTCGCTTTCGCGATTTCCTGAACAGGTTTGGTTTCTGTTGATGTAAAGTATTCCGTCATTGCGGAAATAGCGAATGACAGGAAGATACCGATTGTGGTGATTCCAAAAAGCTTCCACGCCAGAATAACATTGGCGTCCGGGTTTGCCGCAAGAACATTTGCCCACTTTGCGTCCGTGGACATGATGTTGAAGATGCTTCCCTGTACATACATTACTGTAAGTATCGCAAAACCGATTATTGAAAGTACTGAAGAAACTATAAAGCCCCTGTTGATAGGCCTCATAGCCGGTTCGTTGTCATTTTTTGCCCTTACAAAATATGTTCCGATGATTGAAGTGATAACACCGACAGCGCGGAGAAGAAGCGGGAAAATAACACCCATGTTTCCGAATACTGTGGCGCCAAGAACCATGGAAGCAACAAGTGTTACTTCGTATGATTCAAATATGTCTGCTGCCATACCCGCGCAATCGCCTACGTTGTCGCCAACGTTATCCGCGATTGTAGCCGCGTTCCTGGGATCGTCTTCAGGTATGTTCTTTTCTACTTTACCAACAAGGTCAGCACCAACGTCAGCTGCCTTTGTGTATATTCCGCCGCCTACCCTCATGAACATGGCAAGCAAGCATCCGCCGAATCCGAATCCTACAAGGACTTCGGAAAGGTTTTCTTTATAGATAAGGAATATTGTTGTCGCGCCAAGAAGGCCAAGTCCGATTGTGAACATACCTGCAATAGCGCCTGTCCTGAACGCGATTGTAAGCGCTTCCACTTTGCCTTTTAAAGATGCCGCTGCAACCCTTACGTTTCCTTTAACTGCCATTCTCATTCCCATGAATCCTGTAAGAGCCGATGCTGTTGCACCAAGTACAAAAGCAATTGCCCTTCCAAGGTTTACTGCCGGGTCTGCCGCAGTACCTGTGAAATAAAGAACCACTGCCAGAACTACAACAAGTAATGCAACTGTCTTAAACTGCCTTGCAAGATAAGCGTTTGCGCCTTCCATGATCGCGTTATTAATTTCGATCATTTTGGCTGTTCCTGAATCTTTTGCATTGATTTCTTTCATCAGGATAAATCCGTACACAATTGCCACAAGAGCGATGCCCCAGATGATCCAGATCATGTTGAGTTCTGAACCTGTCAACGGGCTTAGTGCGATGTTTTCCATCTGTTCCTCCTTCAAGAAGTATAGTGTTTATAAAACACAGTTTTAGCGCAGAAAAACACTTTCGGAGTATTTTACAGAAAAAATTGATTTTGTAAAGGGATTTTTATGAAAGCCGTAAGACCGGAGGGACGGAGGGACAGATGCACAGAGGAACGGAAGCAAGGGCAAGGCATCTCGATTGCTTGTAGGATTGGTTTGGATCTGGTAGACGCGGGTCTTCAGCCCGCGGTAGTAGATTATTTTTAACTATCCACCCGGTCAAAAGGTCAAATTGCTTTTGCTTAACTGTTTATAGCTTAAAACGCTTTTTTAACCCAACCCTTCCCCGCAAAGCCCCAGATTGCATTCCGTAAGAAAAATCAAACAATAAATTTACTTTCTTTTTTAATGTCCGGCACAGATATTACTTTAACTGGTAATTTCGTTAATAGTATCCGATCAATTTAATGATTGAAAATTATTTCTTCTTAGACTTATGTTTTTTATCGTGTTCGCAAAATTCACATTTTTTAGTAGGAGGATGTATTGTATTTGTTCTAAACTCTTTGTTAATCAAATGATATACGAGCGCTTCGCTCGTGTCTAGATCTTCGCCGTTAACAGTGATGAAATTAAAAGCAAGGAAATCTCTATTATGACCAGCAACTCTGTCCTTTATGCTTTCGGCTTGCCCAACATACATATTCAGTTTATTTCGTTTTTTATTTATTAATAAATATATACCAGATACATCGTTTTTAATGTATTCTTCTATTTCCGTATATGGTTTCAGCGAAAAAGGATCCATTAGATGCTCAATACTATTAAGAACTTCATCATCAACTAAATCTTTTTTTCTATAATGTTCTAATAAATCCGAGTTCCAAAAAGAATACAATTCCGGAAACATTACTTCAGAAATTTCTTTTGCGTGTGTATAATATTCTTTTTGCGAAGTGCCCCATGATCCTGCGTGTTTGCTTCCCTTTTCCCAGAATTCTAACGGATATTTTTTTACAAACGTTGTCATTACTTCTTCGATATTTTCATACAAACCACAGGTTTCCATGGAATACATCAAACTCATAAAAATATGTATTGGCCCTATCGCGGTTCCTTTGGTTAACATATAATTATTCCCAGTCTCGCAATCAAATGAAGGGGCGTATTCTTTTTTAAGATAATTCCATGTTTTAATTAAAAATGCGATCTTTTCCTCGAGCGTTTTAGAAGTATTTGTAGCGCAAAATCTTCTGAGTGAATCGACAAATGAAGCCTGTTTGATAGGTACCCATTTTACCCCTAGTTCTTTCAATGATTGTTTTGATTCATTGGGCCTCATTATTAAATTAAACCATGGACTTCTTTGCCTGGTATTTACATCAATAGCGATGGCGGTCGCTTCAATCTGCCATCCATCTACTTTAAGTATTTTTCTCAATTTCGTTGCAAGTTGGTTCGTTTGTACATTCATTTCATGCAATATGGTCATGGTTAAATCGGTTCTAACTTGTTTTTGTTTAACGTTGATAATTAAAAACTGAGCCGCTTCATGAATGCGTTTTAACCCTTTGATAAATGTAACTGGTACTTCGAAATCATCTGCGATTCCATCGCTATAAGCTTTACAAACAGCCTTGACTCGATGCTGCCCATCTACGATATTCAATTTTGCTTTTTTATCAAGAATAATTTGGCCGTTTTTTTCATCAAAAGTTAGGTTAGAACTGTCGGGGACATTAATGATGATTGATGCTGGCAAAATCGGCTTTACAATATCATCATTCTTATATAATCTTAAAAAGTCAGCAAGTTCTCTAATCTTACTATGATCTTCGTTCCTTTGATAAGAATCTTCTTCGCCTCTTTGATATTTGTCGACGATTAATGATTTTTGATTAACTAAATATGCTACACTTTCAGCAGAAAGACTTGTTAGGTATAATTCGGTATTAAATTGTTTTAATCTTATTGCGGGATAATGAAATTTTTCCATATTTAATAAACCTCCAAATTTTATACTTTCGAATAAAATCACATTCTATCTGATAAATAAGAATTTTTTCTTTTGGATCTATTCGTTTTGAAAAATAAGTTTTAGAACTCTTTCTTAATGTTATTTCGAATGTCATATTGCTATATAATTACTCCCTAAAACATTAATGTAATTATAAGCTTTGTGCATTTCTACTGTCAATTTATCTTTCTGTTCCTTATTTAGATTCCATATTAATTAATCCTGATTTAAACTCTCTCCTAACATACCAAAAGATAATAAAAATTCTGAATAAAACTGCATCAATTGCGCTACTATCTCCTCAACATCTTCTGGTAATTCTTGATATTCTTCGGCTTTAAAAATATTCTCAAGAAATTTAAACAGAAAAATACTATGCCAATAAACAGAAAGGAAGTATCTATTCTTTGTTAATACCAGATCACTTGAAGTAATAACTTTATTTTTAGAAATATATCTTTTGATTACAAAACTGTCCATATTTATCGCTATACCCTCAATCAATTTTTTTTCTTTATTTTCATTATCAGTTATTATCTTTACAATATCATTGCCATCCCAACCATAATCACTCCACGTCCTATCATCGTCTTTGTCTTTGTTTTCAAATACTTTTATTGGCAAAGGTAGGTTAAGACTTTCTTTGTCTTTATTCTTTGAATTATTATCTTGCAAATTCTGAGGATCTATAATTTTAATGTAGAAAATACATTCCAAATCCCCCGAAGGAGATGTTAGCGTAGTGCTTATTTGAATTTCATCACCAACATTTAATTTCGCCTTAGGTTCAAAAGTCGCTTTAATTGCATTATCCGTTGGTCCGCTAAGAGTGACATCCAATAGTTCTTCAATCTTGGTTGGCTTTGCTTCCGTTCCACCGTCGGCATTATTGCTTTTATAATTTAATATTCCAATTCTTAGTTCGCCTTTATCTTTAGGCCTAAACAAATACTCATCTTCAACATCGGTTTCAAAATTGATAACACCTTTTCCGTTTATGGGTATTGTCTTAATTTTATCTTTATTGTTATTATCTTTTAATTGAACTTTGAAAATCGAAGGAAATCTTTTCGACTCAATCGGCTTTTTAGTTTTCTCACTTCCATCAGACGAATCAGTCCTATCATGTTTCTTATTTATATTTTTAAGATCAAAATTAAAATCATTTGACTGTGTAAACATTTTAATAAAATCATTTTGCAGAGGCATTCTTGTTATAATATCTTCAAATAACTTCTTATCATCTGCATTTTGTCGTAAAATAGAATTCTTTCTTTCCTGGTTAATTTTCCTTAATTCTTCATTGCCTTTTAAAACATTTATAATTTTATCAAGAAATTCTTCCGTTAAAACACTTTCATTCAATCTATCTCTAGAAGACTTAAATAAATCCGTTCGTATAGAAGTCCTTATATTTGTACAATCAACCCTAACAAGCATATGATCTTTCAACATAGGGAAATTTAACTCACTTGAAATAAAGTTTCTTTTTTCATAACCCTGAACCTGTCCATTTACAGTAAAAATCAATGCTTTGCCGTTGATAAACTCAGTTTGATTCACATCATTTTTAAACACATGAACTTCTATTGGAATTTCACCAAATCTTTCATCAATGATTTTTGTAGTTATCGTTTTTTCTTTTTTGTCTCTTTCATCAAGAATTAACCGGATCTTATTACCAAGAACTAGTTTTGACGGAGTTTTATTATCATATCCTCTTTTTTCATAAACAAGAAACGGCAGTGCTGGATGATATAGAAACTGATTCAATTCTCTCCACAAATCCCATACCACAGATGAACGAGCCCCTCTTGGCAATCCATATGAAAACATTTTAATAATTGAACCACACTCGAATTTTCTATTATACAGACCTAAATCAAGTTCGCCACAATTAAAGCTTGGTATTTCATTTTCAATAACCAAATATTCATACCAACTACTTTTATATTTGCTTTCTTCTTCTTCCGTTAATGGATGCCTACGCACTAATGTAAATCCAAATGGACTTTCAGAACTACCAATAGTTTTATTTAATTTCGACCCAATCAATTGATATTTCTTATTACCACAGAAAATTACCGCTCCAGTTGAACCCATATTATATTTACCTTGAACAAATGGTACATCATTCTTATTTCCTTTCAACAACGAAACAAATGTATCTTTAAACTTCTCTGGTAACTGACCTTCGCCGCAATCATATACAGTAATGTCAGGACTTTGTTTGTCACCAGTAGCTATCACTTGTATTTCTTCAGCTATATTTCGCCTAACATTTCTACCTATCTCACTAAAATCGCCATCTTTTATGTTAAAATATTTTTCTATCGCCTCTTCCATTGTCTTAGGAGCTAGTTTACTTTTCGGATCAACACCATTTTCTATGCATTTTAACATCAATAGCGAGTCAATAGAATTTGTAATTTTTTCTATTAAAGCGGGTATCGGATTTGCTTGCTGACTTTCAAACGTACCAAAATTATTTCTATCATCAATCGTCTTACCCCCATATGGAAACCAAAAAGAATTGTTATTCATTAAATCGTGTTTTTCAAGAATATTATGAATTTCATTTTCTCCAGACGCACGATAAAACTCCCAGAATAAATCTTCGTTACTCATATACTCCGCCTCCATACAAAACCATTTTATATAAACTATTTACTATTACAACTTACATAATTTATGAATAATAACCCGTGCCGGACCTTGAAAGTAGAAAGTAAAACCAAGTAATTATTCATAACTTTGCTTTTGGAAATCGAATTTAGATTCGCAAAATAGGCAAAAATAAACAAAGTTATTGTGAAGTTGTTGTTGATAACAGGCAGAAACGAAAAACGATTTTTGCTCCCAATTCCATCTTCCCTCCGATTCCTTTTATATTACCCCTTCCACAATTGGTATTATATGGCGATAACAGGTATTTGGCAATGGTATTTTTTATTAAAAGCAGCAGCTCGGGGTCAATCCTGTTAAATTCATTTTGTAACGGTAGAACTTACAAATTTAAGTGTTCCTTTATTTTTGCTATCAACAAATCCAAGCATAATTTTCCTTAATTTCTTATATTCCGGTTTTTTGTTCACTATCCCAAGAGTACCGTGAAAATCACCGTCAGAAGTATCATGATAATCATACGTATATACCCTCTCATCTTTTTTTATCTGTCCGGTCTCTCTGGCAATCTGCGTGTCTGCTTCAAACGACTCCAGACTAAGTTCATAAAGCGTCCTGCCTGTCTTAGAGTCGGTCAAAAGAAATACATACGGTTTGGCAAATTCGCCTTTTAACTCAAAGGCCTGCATAACTACTATCTGTACATCACCAGCCCATATTTGTTCCCTGCAAAATGAATCCTTACCTACTTTTCCCGCCCTATATAGCGCAAAAAGCATTTTCATATATTTATTCACTTCTTCATCGCGGTCAGCTGACTGGCTTATCTGTAAAAGTTTTGCTATCGCCTGCCAGTCTTCTTTGTTTTTCTTGACAACAGCCGAAAAACAGTCTGCTGCCTCTTTATTATTCCTTAGCTGCTGCAGTACCACCCCCAGGTTATATAAATCACTTACATTTTCAGGCCTGCGTTTAACTATTTCCCTGAAAAACGGAAGTGCTTTTTCATACATTCTCTTTTCCGCATATAATCCGCCAAGCTTCGACATAGCATCCGGAAATTCCGGATTTATCCTGAGCGCCGATTTAAAAGCCGCTTCAGCGTTCGCAAAATCATCTTTTTCAGAGTATCTGCAGCCCAACTCATAAAAACATTCTTCGCACTTCTTATCCAACTCAGCTGATGTTTTTAACTCTTTTATGGAACCGTCAATGTCCCTAAGATAATACAGTGATATTCCTTTTTTAAAGTGATAAACAGAAACCGCAGGAGACAGAGAAATGGCCTCGGAAAAGAACTTTATGGCGTTTGCATCATCCTCTATATAAAAATAAACATTTCCTTTTTTATAGAAAAGTTCAGGATTTTTGGCGTCTTTTTGAATCATACCATCCAGTTCTGCGATATATGACCTGCCGAGTTTCATTTGAATCGTTTTATCTTCCATCGTCCTTATCTTTTCCATCTTTTCATCTACAGCCTTGGAATTATTCGGTTTTTCCAAAGCAATGGCAGGAATAATGCCCATAACCAAAAATATAAACGTTATTAAAATATTCTTCATTCATACCCTCCTGTATCTCGATTTTCATAACAGCAATATAATAACCCGTACCGGATCTTGAAACCAGAAAGTAAAACCGTCCCGGAAGATAATTTCCGTCTGACAGGCTTATGCCATTTTATTATTATATGTTTTACCCTGCCACACAAAGAACGAAACTGCAGTTCGGAATAAAATATTACACAATAAAATTTATGCTTTCTTATCCTATGATCTGATACGGGTATTTTTTTTACGCCTTGTCCCTATCTTAATATTCAATCTGTTAATCTCATACTGCAGATAATACGGTGAAATAAAAAATACCGCTAAACCCGGCATTACCAGTTTTATTTTATGCATCTTCTGGTACGAAACCATAATCCTTCTGCTTCTAAAAGCCTGAACTGTGAGCAAAATAAATGTAATAAGTGAAAAAATACCCGCACGTGAACCAAATAGCACCGCAACCGCAGATAAAATTTCAAGAACCAGTGCAAAGACTAGCGCCGCTTTGGATATTTCCACTTCCCCTGTAATTTTTGCCATTTTATTAAAACTTTTCATCCTGCGCAAAAACCATATAGGATAATAAATACCAAGAGTAATTAACTGAAAAAGTATTACAAGCAAAACAGGCGTTTTCTTTATGGCAACGCCGCGGTTTTGCCCCGGCGGTTTAACCGCGGGTATGGCCTTTTTTGCCTTCGTTTTATCTGCTTTTTTTGCTCTCTTTTTAGTTTTATCCGCAGAAATCCGCTTTTTATTCGCCATCATTCTCCTGTTACGTTTTCACCCTGCCATGCAAGAGTTAAGACACGTTTTACTTCCCTTTTAAATTGACCAGATGTTCTTTTGCATCTGCCGAACCAAATTCCGCTGACAGTTCAAAATCGCGTATTGCATTTTTATATTTAGCCAGTTTCTCAAAACAAAAACCGCGAAGAAAGTACAATTCAGAAATATACTCATCAGGCGGCCCCTGATAACCTGTTATCAAAACACTAAAATCATCAACTGCTCCGTTATAGTCGTTTAGTTTCATTTTGATTTTTCCGCGTTTAACATATGCTTCTGCTATATTTTCATTTAATTTAAGTATCTCATCAAAATCTGCCAAAGCCAATTTTAACTCTCCATTTTTATCTCTGGCACTGCCTCTGTTATAATATGCGCCGATATATTTGGGATTAATTTGTATTGCCATGCTGTAATCTTTTATTGCTGATTTAAGGTTATTAATAGAAACTTTTACATTTCCACGGTTAAAGTATGCAGATGCCATTTTGGGTTCTAATTCTATTGCTTTATCATATGCTTTTAAGGCCTTTTCATATTGCTTAAGTTTATCTAATACTACACCCCTGTTAAAATGTGCATCCGCAAAATCAGGATCTAAAGCCACCGCTTTATCAAAATCAATAAGCGCTTCTTTTAACTTGCCGGCTCTTTCTTCAATTACACCGCGGTACGAATACGCCTTTGCATTTGAAGGATCTAATTTAATAACCTGATTATAATTTTTTAAAGCTCCTCTATCATCTCCTGAACCATCCCTTTCTATTCCCGCTTTCATATAATAAGCAGCATCTTTTGACTGCGCGGAAATAACAAATATAAACACAAAAAACATAACAAAAAAATAACGATTCAGCCGCATATCAGCCTCCCGCATAAATATAGTATTAAAGTGCCCATACCAAATCTTTAAAGTTGAAATAAATAATTAATAACCCATTTCCGCCTGACAGACTTATGCCTTTTTCCTAATTATATGTTTTACCTACCCCACAAAGAGCTAGAGTGCAATTTGGGAAACAATATCAAGCAGACATTTTACTTCCAATGTCTGCCACCGTTTTTATTCATACATGACACTTACCCCGTAAGTATTTTCAAGCAATTCTATGTCTGCTAATGCCGCGGCACTTAGCGGATTGCCTGTCAAGAAAATACTATAAGGACTCTGTCCACACGAACTATCCTGCGCATTTAACACAATGGGATGTATGTCCGTTATCATATTATTAGGCAGGTCAATCGAAAATAAACAAGACATAGTAGATATAGCACTTATATCTGATACTTTCGAACCAATAATAGAAAGGTCGGAAATACTTTTAGAATTTGCAAGGCCGCTTATATCATCAAGATTTATATTTTCCCAAAGAGTAACATCTTGAAGATTTGACAAAGCAGATAACGCGTTAAGGTTGGTAATAAGCGTATCATTAATAGTAAGATTAATCAAAGACGTACAATTAGACAAAGGAGAAATATCGGTAATTTCAGCACCCGACACTCTAAAAATCTCCAGATTTGTCATGCCTGCAAAAGGCGAAAGATCTGATACTATTGACCTTCTTATGTATCTTGGGAGATGAGTAAATGAAAATTCACGTAAATCTAATCCGCTTAAAACGGATAAAGAAGTAATTCCGCCGGCAACAATATCCAAATACTCTACATTCGTTAATCCCGAAATGGCCGAAATATCACTTAAATTCGAGGCAGAAACACTTAGATATACAAGTTTTGTAAGCGCTGATAAAGCCGAAAGATTTGGTAAAGACTCAGAATCAAGATCTAAAACCACCAGATTAAACAAATTACTAATTGAACTTACAGTGCCGGATATGTCAACGTTTATTAGTTTTAACGTTGATAAAATCGTGCATTCACTTAATGACGTTATATCTATCACCTGACCTTTGCCGTGAATGTGTATATTTACTAATTGCTTCATAGTAGCCAACTGCGCTAAAGTATTCCCCTTAAAAAAGTCAAGATCTAAATATTTTACATTTGTACAATATTCCAAACCCGATAAATCATAAATTTCAAAAACCACATCAATTTCATAAATCCCTGCCAGATCACAGTTATATATGTCTCCACTATACTTAGCAATCTTCGCTCTAATAAGTTGTTCTAAATTAGGATCGGCAAACGTGACAACAAAACATCCCGGAGTAGCAGTGGCAGTGGCAGTGGCAGCGGGGGTATGTGTCGGGCTGATAGAAGCCGCAGGCGTATGCGTGCTTACTGCTGTCAAAGTATATGTCGCGGTAACTGTAACACTTTCAGCAGGAATCACCACCGCAGTGACAGGTGACGGCGCTCTGTGAGCAGTACATCCCTCTATTAATACTATCAAAACCGGTATGATTGCAGCCACTCTCATCAAAACACCCCTTTTATATGTTAGAAACGCGATTTAAAAGTAAAAAACACCGTCAGTTTGATCTGACAAGTCTTATTGTTACTGCACCACCCATGTTCCCATAGAATAAATCACTCCAACTGAGATAATGAACACCGGAATCAAAAGAACTGATAGTAAAATAAGAACCCGCTATTATTCGTCCCGGATTTATCAGGCTACAGACATCCGGTCCCCTGTAATTTACTTTCGGCGTATTCGGGAAATAAGTATTACCCCAATCCCAACACCACTCTGAAACATTTCCGGACATATCATAAATCCCCAGTGCATTTGGGATCAACAAACCTACAATATGCGTATAATAATCTGAATTTTCCACGCACCACGCAACAGCCATTGTTGCATAACTGTTATATTCAAAATCCGCCGCTCCACTTGCGTAATTGGTTGGAAGCCAACTGGTTCCGTCAATATACCTTGCCGCGTATTGCCATTCTCCATATGTAGGTAACCTATATCCATTTGCATCCCATTTCACATACGGATAATCAATACTCCCGGGAGTTGGATCAATATCTGGTGGATATATTATCTTTGAAACATTATGCGGAATAAGAAATGCAGGATCTTTATAGTAAACAGGTGTCAATCCTGCCAGTTCACTATAAGCATTACACCAAATGATTGCATCATACCAGGACATGCCATAAGCCGGTTGAAATCTCGCGTTGGTCGGTTGTTTAGTTGTTCCTATAAAACCTTCACTGACACTGTAATTACTTGCATATACATAATTACCCGATTGTCTGGACCAATCATACACTTTATACCAAAGATCATAAGTAAGTTCATATTTTGCAATCTTAAATGGTGAAATTGTGTGAACGAAACTGTAATTTCCATATGAATCCGCCTGCGTAAACGTACCCCCGGGGACTGCCACCATTTCCGCAACTACAGTCTGCGTGGCTATTATCTGCGCCGAAGACAGTGTTGGAATAGGAGTTTTGGTATTTGTTGCCGTTCGAGTTGGTGTAAATGTATCTGTCATTGTAAACGTACTTGTTTCTGTATTTGTGTAAAAAACAACAGGTGTATCTGTATTTGTAAAAGTATGAGAAGCCGCAGCAGAGACAGTACCCGAAATAGCCGCAGTTGGAACCTGCGTTACCGGAGATGTTGAAATAGCAGGCGGGCTTAAGTGTCTGGAACAGGAAATGCATACCATAGTTGATACTGAAATTAATAAAAACGCGCAGACAATACCTTTAGAATGTAATCGAACAACTACTCGCAGCATACTTATAAAAGAAATATTTTTAGCCATTCGCAAAAACCTCCCTAATTCAAAATAATAATCTCATACCAGACCTTGAAATCAGAACAAAAAACTCGTTATTATCCATACCCTTGCGTTTGGAATTTGAATATAAATTCGCGAAATAGGCAAAACTTAACATAGTTTTAGGGAAGTTGTTGTTGATAACAGGCAGAAACGAAAAACGATTTTTTGCTCCCAATTCCATCTTCCCTCCGCTTCCTTTTATATTACCCCTGCCACAATTGGTATTATATGGCTGTGGCGGAGGTTTGGCAAGGGAATTTTTATCTTGAGAGATGCTTGGAGGCTTGGATGGTTAGAGGCTTGGAAGGTCAGTAGAACCGAGGGACGGAAGAACGGCGACAAGGCAGACCGTTCAAGAACAACTGCCGCACCCTAAAGGGTTCGCCTACCATGGCAAATACAAACATTAAATACAAATCAACTACCGCGGGCTGAAGACCCGCGTCTACCAATACCAATACCAATACCAATACAAA
Source organism: Candidatus Goldiibacteriota bacterium HGW-Goldbacteria-1 (assembly GCA_002839855.1). NCBI lineage: Bacteria > Candidatus Goldiibacteriota > Candidatus Goldiibacteriota bacterium HGW-Goldbacteria-1. The sequence continues at coordinate 213,844 of PGYV01000002.1, read as the reverse complement.
TACAAATACAAATATAAATATAAATATAAATACAAACATTAAATACAAACCAACTGCCGCGGGCTGAAGACCCGCGTCTACCAGGACAAATCAAATACGCGGACAGCGCGGGAGCGCTATCCCTACAAATTCAAAGAAAAAAAATAAACCACTACAAAATCATAGCTATCGCTTATGCTTAACTGCTTATAGCTTAAATCGCTTTTTTTACTTCCCTTCCACCGCTTCTGCGCCGGCGATGATGTCAAGGATTTCAGAGGTGATGGCGTCCTGGCGTTCCATGTTGTATTCCAGTGTCAGCTCCTCTATGCGTTCTGCGGTATGTTTTTCCGCCGCCTGCATGGAAATAAGCCTTGCCGTGTTTTCGCTTACAAGCGATTCCACAAACGCCCTGTATAGCGCTACATAAATATAATTCTTAACAAGGCCGGAGAATAACTTCTCCCTATCTTCTTTATATATAGGAAGGCTGCGGGATTTCCATTCTTTTTTTCTTAACTGCTCCAGATATTCCGGCTCCATGGGAAGAATCTTTTTCATAACAGGATTGTACGACAGTGAATCTGCCGGTTTGTTATAGCATACACTTATGGAATTTATGCCTCTGGTCTCCCGCCACCCGTCAATTTTAAGAATTATCTCCCGCAGAAGCGGCACAATGCCCGCGGACAGGACTGCCGGATAAATAATAGTTTCCGCCGGCTTAACCCCTGCGTCTTCCAGCTTGGCGGAAACTTTGTCGCCGACCGCCATCACTGTATCTGTATTATTACCTGTTTTTTCCAAAGCATACGCTGCTATCTGGTCATTAAACCTTCCGCACATGCCCATATCCGAACCCAGTACAATATATCCGGTGTTTTCTTCTTCCGGCGCCGGATTATAATTTTTTTCTTCATTACCCAAAAACACCCTGAAACCCATTTCCACAATTTCGTTATACCTGTCAATAGCATCAGACATCTTCTCATACTGCCTGACATTTACCGCGGCAAGCACCTTCATTGTGCGCACTATTGACTTTAAAGATTCAGCCCCGGATAGTTTTCTTTTTACCTCCTCAGGAGACTGCATTGTTTTTACCTGTGCTTTCTGAAATTAGTTTTTTTACAGTATTCAGAATTATAATATTATCTTCCGGAGTGATTTCATTGCCTGCCAGTATCTTCTCCGAGATTGTTTTTAATTCCGCCTCTGCCTTTTGCCTTACAATATCCGCGGCTGCCGGCACGGCGTTTTCGGCAATTTCATCAAACACCCCGTTATTAACTGCGGTTAAAAGCGCTATCTGCCCCATAACAGATACGGGGTTATTCTGCTGCTGTTTTAAAACGGCGCGTATTCTGTGGCCGCGCAGCAGCGACTGTTTTGTCCGGTCATCCAGTTTGGTTGAAAACCTTTCAAAAATTTCAAGCTCTTCAAACTGGGAATATGAAAGTTTAAGGTCGCCTGCTGTTTTTCTGAAAGCCGGAAGCTGCGCCGCACCGCCAACGCGTGATACAGACTTGCCCACATCCACGGCAGGCAGGACCGACTGCTGAAATAGTTTAGGCGACAGGTATATCTGCCCATCTGTTATGGAGACAAGATTTGTGGGGATATACGCCGCAATATTCTGCGCCTCTGTTTCCACCACAGGAAGCGCGGTAAGCGAGCCGCCCCCTTTTTCCGCGGACAGGTGAGTTGCCCTTTCAAGCAGCCGCGAATGAATGTAAAAAATATCGCCCGGGAAGGCCTCCCTTGCGGGCGGGCGCCTTTGCAACAGGGAAATTTCCCTGTAAGAACGGGCGTGTTTGCTTAAGTCGTCAAATACTATCAGTACATCTTTTCCCTGCTCCATGAAAAATTCCGCCATAGAGCACGCCGAATACGGCGCCAGAAAATTCATTCCCGGCTGGTCATCCCCTCCGGATACAACTATAAAAGTGTAATCCATTGCCCCGGCGTCTCTAAGTGATGCAATTACCTTTGCCGCGGCTGAATTCTGCTGCCCGATAGAGCAGTACACGCATATCACATTCTTGCCGCGCTGATTTATTATTGTGTCCACGGCAACTGCAGTCTTGCCTGTCTGCCTGTCGCCTATAATAAGCTCCCTTTGCCCCCTGCCTATTGGTATCAGCGCATCCACCGCTGTAATACCTGTCTGCAGCGGCATATTTACCGGCGCGCGGTCCATAATAACCGGCGACGGCCTTTCCGACGGGTACCATTTTTCGGCCGCTATTTCAGCACCGTTATCCAGCGGCCTGCCAAGCGGGTCAACCACCCTGCCAAGCAGCGCTTCGCCCACAGGCACGCTTACTGTTTTGCCTGTTCTTTTTACCTGCATACCCGCGGAAATATCATCGCTTTTTGACAGAAGCACCACTAACACATAATCCGGTTCCAGATTAAAAGCAGTTCCGTAATACCCTCCCGGAAAACTTATAAGTTCATCTGATTTCACATTAAACAGCCCTTTTACGGATGCGATACCCCTGCCCACGGAAATTACTGTTCCGGTCTCTCCCAGTAAAAGTGACGCGGAATTCTCACCCGCTATCTTTTCCGCTTCTGTAAAAACGGAATCAAGCATATTATTAAGCGTGCTTTTTATATTTTTACTTTCATCCATCGTATCCGCCTTTTTTGCTTCCATCTTTAAAAACATCCATCACTTCTTTTTCTATACCGGAAAAATATTCCTCCCCGCCCCATGATATTTTATACCCTTCAGCCCCGGCTTCAATACCGCAGACCAGAGCTTCGTTAAGCTCATATATAACTGTTTTTTGGCTGCCTGTCTTGGCTGCAATTACACCGGAAATTTTATCCTTAATACCGGCATCTATAATAAACGGACTTGAAACCACCACAGGTTTTTCCGACCTGTTAACCGCCGCTTTAAATTCCGCCGTTTGCGCGCCGCCAAGCGCTTCCAGTTTTTTTAAAAATATCTCCGCGGCTTTATCATTTATCTTTTCATCAGACAGCTCCCTTAACATCTTTTCAGAAACCTTCCACGCGAATTTACCGGAATGCGCTTTAAGCATCCTTAAGTAGTTTTCCTGCTCTCCCGAAAATGCCTGCTGCCATTTTTTCTGCTGCTCCCGCTGCGCGCCCTGCGCTGCGGCTTTCATTTCTTCAGCTTCTTCACGCGCTTTTTTGCGGGCATTATCCAGCATTTCCTGCCTGCGGCTTTCCAGCAATTTTAATTCTTCTGCCGCAAGCGCCGCGGATTTTTGCGCTTCTTCCCTTAGAATACCCGCCTTTTCAAGGTCGCCGGCTATCTTTTTTTCCCTTTCGTCCATTGCGGCTTTAATCCTGCCAAAAAGAAACTTATTAAGCAGAAATACAAGCAACGCGAAATTAATAAGCTGCGCAATGAATGTAAACAGGTCAAAGTGCATCCTACTTTCCTCCGGCTGTTGTCATGAAATTCCAGAACGGATTTGTAAATATAAGAATTATTGAAATTACAAGGCAGTAAATTGCCAGCGATTCAATCATGGCAAGCCCCACAAAAAGGTTTCTGCTTAACACATTTGAAGCATCCGGCTGCTGCGTAATTGATTCAAGCGCCTTTATCAGCGCTTTCATCTCGCCGTACGCGGGAACCATTGTCCCTAATGTAATTGTCGCCCCTGCCGTAATGATTGAAACTACCGCCACTATCGTTGCATTGTCCATTATGACCCTCCTTTCATTTTTTTATTCCCCGTGTATTGACACGGAAGACCCTATGTAAACAGTTGCCAGAGTAAAGAAAATATATGCCTGAACCACGCCTATTACCAGCCCAAAGGCCTGCATAACAAGCGGCACAAATAGCGGCACAACCGAAAGAAACACGCCTATCATTAAACTTTCGCTCATGATATTTCCAAAAAGCCTTACCGCAAGGGACACTGTCCTTGAAATCTCGCTTATAATATGGAAAGGCAGCATAAAAAATGACGGCTGAAAATATGACTTGATATGCGCCCACAGCCCATTCTTTAATATCCCATAGAACGGCACAGCAAAAAACACGCTTACAGCCAGCGCGGCTGTGGTGGACAGCGACGACGTGGGCGGATGGTACAGCGGCACCACTTCCAACACATTACACACAAGTATAAATATTCCCAGCGTACCAAGAAAAGCGGTATAAGGCCGCGGGTTGCGCCCTATCACCTGCCTTATTTGATTGTTTACAAAAGATACAATTACTTCCAGCACGCCCTGCCACCGCGGTATCTTTGCCCCGGTTGAAAGGCGCGATGTAATAATAATAGAAAATAGTGTCAGCAGAGCCATAACAATCCACGTATAAAAAATAGTGGCATTGATTTTTATAATTCCTATACTGAACATCTGCATATTGTCAGGATTTATTTCCATAATTCCCCGCGCTTTTTAAGAAATCTGACTGTCTGCCCGCCCTGATTATTGAACTAATCTGCACAACACTGAAACCCACCAAACACGCAAGCACCCTGTCAAGGTGATTACCCCACGAAACCGCGGCAAAACAAATAATACAGATGGCTATCCGAAGAAAATATCCGAATATCAAAACAGCTGATGATTTGCCGGACGTAATCTGTAAAACAGTCCTTTTTAGCAGCATCAGATATATCCACGCCGTAACCGCACCCGCCGCCGCAGACACAACAAGCATTATATTGTTCATACGCGCCTCCGTTTATTTACTTTTATCTTTTTCCTTTTTATTCCGGCTTGCTTTTTGCACCCAATACCACGCGTTCCAGCAGCCAAGCGCCAACCCTGCAAACATTAACATTAAGGTAAACGAATACTGCCCCGGGAATTTTTCATCTATCCATCTGCCCAGAAATATCCCCGCCAGCAGAGGAATTGTGACTGACCATCCCACAATACCCATCATGCCTATCCAGTACAGGGCCTCTGAACCGGTTTTTTTTGCCTGCTCTTTTTTATCAATTTCACTTTCTATTTTTGTCTGAAATTCTTTTTTATAGTCATTATCCCTTTTCATATTATTTCATCTCCAGAAAACGCCTGACAAAACTGCTTTCCATCCGTGAAATCATTTCCCTTGTTTTTTTCTCTGCCTCATCAATTACTTCAAATTTTTCATGGACAACAGCTTTAAGCGCGGTTATTTGATCGCCTGACACGCCCTTTACCGCGTTCCTGCAGGAAATAAATACATCATCCCCTTTTTTCACAAGGACCCCTTCATCCACCGCCATATCTGTTACGCCTTTATCAGCGCCGCGGCATGTAAGTATCCCCGGGCATACCAGCGCGGTGTAGTCAATATGGTGCGGCAAAATCGTATAATTACCTTTTTCACCCGGAATATTAACGGCTTCCAGCCCGTCAAATTCAAAGTTTTCCATAAGGGATACAATTTTTAATTTCATAATTTCACTTCCGAAATATCCCCAATCATATACAGCGCTTTTTCATTCACCGCTTCAAATTCGTCATTTAATATCCTGCTGCACCCGTCAATAGTATCGGCAAGCGCTACAATTTTTCCGGCATTGCCGGTATATTTGCCGGATACAAAAAACGGCTGCGTTAAAAACCTTTCAAGCCGCCTTGCCCGCATTACGGTTTTTTTATCGGCTTTTGAAAGTTCTTCCATCCCCAGCATTGCAATTATGTCCTTTAACTCCTCATATTCAGAAAGGGTTTTTCGCACCTCTGCCGCGACAGAATAATGGCGCTCACCGGCAATCTGCGGGGTTAACATTTTTGATTTTGACAGAAGCGGTTCAACGGCGGGATAAAGCCCCTGCGCCGCCATTTTTCTTGAAAGCACAATTGTGGAGCTTAGATGGCCGAAAGTGTGAACGGCCGCAGGGTCGGTAAAATCATCCGCCGGCACATACACCGCCTGTATTGAAGTAATAGCCCCGCGGCTTGTGGTACAGATGCGTTCTTCCATCTCCGCAAGTTCGGTGGCAAGCGTCGGCTGATACCCCACGCGCGACGGAATTTTCCCCATAAGGCCGGACACTTCCGCGCCAGCCTGCACAAAGCGGAAAATATTATCTATAAGCATAAGCACATCCGTCTGCATGTCATCCCGAAAATATTCCGCCATGGTAAGCGCGCTATGCCCCACGCGGAACCTGGCACCGGGCTGTTCGTTCATCTGCCCAAAAACCAAAAGCGCTTTATCCAGCACGCCCACATCTTTTATCTGCCTGTATAATTCCTCGCCTTCCCTGCTTCTTTCCCCGATACCGCAGAACACACTTATGCCGCCGTGTTTCACGGCAGTATTGTTTATCATTTCCATTATAAGGACTGTTTTCCCGACGCCCGCCCCCCCAAACAACCCGGCTTTGCCGCCTTTTTCAATTGGCGCTAATAAATCAATTGCTTTTATGCCTGTAGCAAAAATCTCGTTTCCTGTTTTTCTTTCATTTAAAGAGGGCGGCGTCCTGTGAATTGACCTTTTCTCCGCGGCGTCTACAGCCCCAAGCCTGTCAGCACCATTCCCAAACATATCAAACATTCTGCCCAATACTTTATTTCCCACCGGCACCATAACCGGCCCGCCCGTATCATGCGCGGAATCTCCCCTGCCGATTCCGGATGCGGAAGTAAGCGCGATGCACCTGACGGTTTGTTCGTCTATATGCTCCGCCACTTCAAGCATTACAGTATTATTTTCCCCCGAGTATATAAGATTATTAATTAAAGGCAGTTTATTTCCTGCAAACCGAATATCAATAACACTTCCCCTTGCCGCATAAACCGTCCCCTTTTTTAATCCTTCAACATCCATCAACTCCCCCAATGTAACTAATAAGAGTAATTTTCTGATGAAGTCGCCCCATAAATTCCCTTGTAAATATAGTATATCTTATGAAACCCGGCAAAACAAGAGGCTTGGAGGCTTGGAGGCTTAGATGCTTGGAGGCTTGGAGGCTTGGTAAAACCGAGGGACAGAGGGACAGATGTACGGAGGGACGGTTTAAACTTTAAGCAATAACGAAAGTATAACACTTTAAAATATTAAGCAGTTAAGCTATAGCAAAAGAATTTCTTTATATCCTGCGCTTATGCTTATCTGCTTCTATGCTTATAGTTTAAGATTTATCTATGCGCTTTCCCTTTTTATCAGCTCCGGCTGCAGCACTATATCCGCCGGTTTTTTAACTTTTCCTTCCATTGCCGCCATCACAATATCAAACGCGGCTTTTCCCATTTCTGCCATCGGCTGCCTTATGGTTGTCAAAGGCGGCGTCATAATCCCCGCTATTGAAATATCGTCATAACCGGCAAGCGCTACGTCCTGCGGGATTTTTATCCCATATTGCCTGCACTGGTATATTATCCCTAAAGCCGTTGTATCGCCTGCCGCGCAGAAAATCCCATTCACCCTGGTGCCGGTATTATTAATACGCTGCATGGCTTTTTCGCCTTCTTCCCTGTTATAGAAAGCCACGTGATAGGACATCTTGTCATCATATTTTAAATTGTATTCTTCCAGCGCGTCTTTAAAACCCTTTAAACGCTCTGATACCACGGGGTTTTCTTCTTCGTCATAAACACTGGAACCCACCGGCCCGTTAACAATTGCAAGTTTTTTTCTGCCGGATTTTATAAGGTGTTCCGTTGCCATAAAAGCGCCTTTGTAATTATCCACAGTTACCGAACTTGCGCCCGCGGCTTTGTTTTCTATAATCACAAGGGGCATCCCCCTTTTTGAAAACTCTTTTACAAGTTCAGCGCTTGGTTTTACGGTAACGGTAATAACAGCATCCGCTTTCTTACCGTAAAGGATACTTTTTAACAGGTCTTCTTTTACCGACAGCGCCCCTCTTGTGCTGTGATGTTCCAGCCGGTAGGCAAACTTATTTAATTCCGCCTGCCTGCGTTCCACCCCTGACAGGATATTTATTACAAACGGCGATGACAGGTACGAACTGATAAGGGCAATATTGTTTGACCTGCCGCCGGCAAGCGTCCTTGCCATGACATCAGGATAGAATTTAAGTTTTTTAACGGCTTTTAAAACCTTTTCTTTGGTCTCCGCGGACATTCTGCCGCGCCCGTTTATTACATTGGAAACTGTAACGTGGGAAACACCTGCAAGTTTTGCCACGTCCCTTATGGTTATATTTTTCACGCGGACTCCCTTATTATTAATTCAGGTTCTATTATAACATTCATGTCCTTTGCCGGTTTATCCTTTATTGCCGCCATTACCATATCAAAAGCGGCGCAGCCTATTTCCTCAAAATCCTGCCTTATCGTGGTAATCTTCGGGGAAGACAACAGCGTAAGAGGTAAAAGGTCGTCAAAGCCGATAACCGCGATATCCGCGGGAACCTTAAGCCCGTCTTTCTTTACCGCTTCTATAATTCCAAACGCGACTTTATCCCCCGTTGAACACAATATTGAATTTATTCCGGCATTATTTTTTTTAAGTTCTTTATAGGCTGCCGGCGCTTCATGGTATTCAAAACCGGGGGTATATGCCACCATAGCATTGCGGAATTTTATCCCGTTGTCTTTTAAGGCGCTTTTAAAGCCGTTCAAACGGGCGTCATACACCGGGTTAAGCTCCGCGTCATTTGACCGTGCCGGCATAGACGATACAAATGTTATTTTATTCCCGTATTTTTTTATAAGGTAATCCGCGGCTTTATAAACACCCGCTTCGTTATCAATATTAATTGAATGCGCGCCTTTAACCTTGTTTTCCATAAGTATCATTGGAATGCCTTCTTTTTTATAAAGCTCCACGGTTTCATCATCCGGCCTTAAGGAAATAAGCACCACCGCGTCCGCCTTTCTGCCGTAAAGAATCTGCTTAAGCAGTTTTTCCCTGATATCAATTTTGTGCATTGTTGAATACGCCTGTATGCTGTGAAGGTATCTGCCCGTGGCAAATGCTTTTTCTTCAAAAGCATTCAGGACACTCATCATAAAAGGGCCGTTATACCTTGGCGCTATTACGGCAATTGCCCCGCTTCTGCCAAGGGCAAGCTTTCTTGCCGATTCATTCGGAATATAATTAAGCTCGCGGACTATATCCATTATCTTTTTTCCGGTTGCTTCCCCGATGCGTTTGGAACCATTTACCGCCATGGAAACAGTGGCTTTTGTAACTCCTGCCCTCTTTGCAATTTCCTGCATTGTCACACGTTTCATCTTTTACCCCAATACCACATTTTTACCCTCATAATCCGGGAGCAGAGTGCATTATATTATATCCCCCATGGGATTTCAATTGATTAACAATAAAAGCCTATGTATAAAAATATGTTTCCATATGCGGCCACAGAAAAAAAACGATGATTCAACCCGCTGATTATATCCCCCTGTATATTTCCCTTCTATGCCCTATTGCAACAATTATTACCTTCTTTTCTGTGACCGAGATTTCATACACAACCCTGTAATTCCCGTGCCTTATTCTATAATAATCTTCTTTCATCCTTAACTTCTCACAGCCGGGCGGTTTTGGATTTTCCGCAAGCTCCATTATTTTACCCTTAATGGCCGCAAGTTCCGGCATCCCCCCGGGAGCCATTTTCAGCCATTTATACGCGCTGCGCGAAAGTTCAATTTTATACATTCTTTTTCTTTCCGTAAAATCCAAGTTCTTCGGCAACGTTTTCAAGCGGTATAGTGTTTCCTTTTTCATTTCTCTCATAATTCTGAATACTTAAAAGGTCTTCTTTCATTTCTTCCCTTTCAATTTCATCCAGTATCGCCTTTTCAAGGAAAGATTTCATCATAAATCCCCTTGATCGGCAGAAGTCTTTTAAAAGGTCACGAACGTCTTTATCCACTTTCATTGTAAAGGTTACATTTTTAGCCATAGTTATCCTCCGTAAATCGTTTTAATAATTATATTAAAAACGGCTATGAAAAACAAGTACAAAATAATACCAAATAAAACTATTATACTCATTAATAAGCCGCAAGTATCCTTTAATAAATAAATGATTTTAATAACCCCTTATGATAATTTCAGCGTGTATAAACCGGTATTATTCCATCACCACATTATTTGATAAAAATTCCGCCAAGACGTATGCCAAAGGCGCGTTCCAGTTTATGGCAATTTCGTTGCTGGCGTATGAATCAATGTGGTCGGCGTAGTTTCTTGCCGGTGCGGTGCCAAATGGCAATGCTTTTAAAGGGTTGTCCTGCGGCCTTTTATTGGGCCCGCCGGCTAAAAGCCCCGGCCACGGCTCCGGATTTTTATCCCCAACCGTGGGCCTGTGGTGTATGTTCATGGGATAGTTAGAGCCGATTCCCGTCACATAGCTTCTTGCAAAAGGATTAATGCCGAATATATAACCCAGTATTTCAAGCGCGCCTTTTTTGTATTCCTGTTTTTCAAGGACATCCGCGCCTACGATAAGGTTCATGGCGTAATTTAACGCAACTGAATTTGACCCCCAGACGTAATCCTCTTCACCCATCACGTTCCTGTAACCGCTGTCGTTTATCTTTGCCATTAAAGTATCACAGTGAACCGCCATTGATTTCTTTATGGACTCACATGCCTCTTCTGATTTACCCGGCTGTACAGACACGCAATATGAAAACATTGCCATTTCTTTTACGTCGCGCCATGACGCAGCCCGGTCTATGGCTTTATCCCAGTTTTTATAATTAGCCGTAAAAAATTTATTATAGACTTCTTCGCCGGTAGTTGAAAACAATTCCGAAGCAGCCCAAAGCCTTTCATCTTTATCATCATTGTCGCCATACTGCCCGGTCTTTGTGTCAGAAGGATTTTTATAACCTTCTTTTGGAACCATAGCCGTGTTTTTCTCAAGATACTTCCACGCATCACGCGCGGCCCTAAGGCATTTGTCAGCGTATGCCGCGTCGTATTCTTTAAAGACCCTTGAGGCAATCGCCATAACCGCGGCAAAATCCGCGGTGCCGGTTGAAGTAATCTCATAAACAAAATATGTGTTCCTGTCATCTTCGGGCATCATATTTAAAGCCGGAAACTGTAACGGGGTAGCTTTGTGATACACTCCGCCGTTTTTCGCCTGCATCTTTAACATCCAATCAAGGTTCCATTTAATTTCATTTAAGACATCCGGCAGTTTACCGATAGCTGCGGACGCGGGTATTCCTGTTTTGATACTTTCAAGCCTGTTCTTGTACCTTTCAAACATTAAAAGAAGCGTCCCGGTAGAAATGCCGCTGTTAACCGTATATTTGCCGTAATCGCCGGCGTCGTGCCAGCCTCCTATCACGTCAATTTCGCCTTCCTCACCGGTGCTTTCGTGCAGTTCCGCGGGATTTAAGTGGCAGGCCTTATGTTCAAAACCGGTCCTGCTTATAATGTCAGTTCCGCAGCGCTGCTGGTAAAAAGCGTGCATCACCTTTTCAAACGCGCTGTCATAAATATTATCGGCAATTACAAATTCCGAGGATTTTCCGTTCTTCTCTATTTCAATATAATATGTACCGGGTTCTTTCAAACCGGAAAAGCTGCCCACAAAACAGTTATCCCCCGAAACAGAATCGCTTACAGGGCCTTTCATATCATTGGAAAACACCTTTTTACCGTCGCTTTTTCTGTGGACTGAAAAATACGAACACGGCTTATCACAAACCACATATTTATCATCCGCCGGCCTGTATCCTACCGTGTTTACTTTAATACTTTCTGAATATGCTGCCACATTTATAGCCATAAGCACCCCTGATACGATGATTACCAATTTTTTAAGCACTTTACACCTCTTTTGTTTTAACGTTAAAATAGATTATAGTATTTTGTATAAATTATTGCAATATAATTATTAAAAAATATGCAGTATGCCGTTTATGATATTTCCATTAATTTATTGACTAAAAAATCAAAATTATGCTAAAATCAATTATTCGTTAAAATCAATTTGCGGAGGTTAAAATAAATGTTTAAAAGAATTATTACTGTATTGGTTTTTGTACTGCTTGCTTCTACCCTTCTTGCAGAAGGCGGAATGAACGGAAAATTTGGAATTGAACTTCGCGGCGGGGCAACACTTTTGAATCCGTCGGCATTTGACGAAGACTACAAATACATACCAACAATGGCCTTCCCGAACACAGACCCCGGCGCTTCCACCTTTATAGGAATGGCGCCTACGGGCAGTTTATTACTTGAATACCTTGCCACACCCAATGTTGGAATTTTCTTTAAAACAGACTTTATGTTCGTGCAGGACGAAGTTTCCTATACCGATTTAAATGACGAAGAAATTTTTTATAACCACGCAGCTTTTTCAATCGGCTATTTTGGCATCGGCGGCAAGTACTACATTCCCGCATCCGAAAAATTCTTCATATCCCTTGGAGCGGACGCCGGTATGTTTATGAATTACCAGAGCTTCTGGGAAATTAACTTTTTCCACGATACCCCGATGGAACAGTATTACTCTGTTGACTTTACCGAAATGTTTTTCGGCGCGAACATTGAAGCAGGCGCAAAATTTATGGTAAGCGATACGGTTGGCCTTGGCGCCAACGTGGGTTACAGAATAGCAAGCATGCCCATAACCTACCCTGAAGAACTTCCTTTTAACGCCACAGACATAGACGGAGAACCTATTTTTAAAGCCGCATCTGTTGACCTTTCCGGTGTTTATTTTGGCGCGGGATTAAGTTTCTATTTTGGCGGAACAGAAGGTTCTTCTTCCTCCACATCAGCAACAGGCACACAGTCAACAGCAGTTACCGGCGCTTCATCCAAGTATGAAAAATGGGGCGATTATTACTACAAACAGAAAAACTATAAAAGCGCCCTTAAGTATTACGGCGGCGCTGTAAAACAGGCACCGTCCGCGGCGCTTTATAAGAAGATTGGTATGTGCTATTACTACATGGGCGACAAAGCAAGGGCTGCCCAGTACCTTAAATATTACATCCGCCAGAACCCTTCAGACACACAGATTCAGAACTGGCTTAAGAAGAACGCCCAGTAATTTAAATTAAAACCAAAAGCCCGGCACAAATCGTGCCGGGCTTTTTTTATGCCCGGAATCGACAGCTAGGCGGCTAGGCGGCTAGGCAGCTAGGCGGCTAGGCGGCTAGGCGGCTAGGCGGCTAGGCAGCTAGGCGGCTAGGCAGCTAGGCGGCTTGGCGGCTTGGCGGCTTGGCAGCTTGGCGGCTTGGCGGCTTGGCGGCTTGGCGGCTTCGGCAATACGGTGATATGAATAATTTGGTTTGGTTTTGGTTGGTTTGTTTTGGGTTTGGTAGGCGCACCCTTTAGGGTGCGGCAGTTGATTTAAAACAAACAATTTAGTAGAAATATATATTATTATTCTAATAAAAGAATTAAATTCAAACCAACTGCCCCGGATAAGACCGCATGACGTTTGATATAGATGCGGTATTAAAGATCCGCGTCTACTAATATATAAACAAACACAAACCAACTTCAACTGCCCCGGGCTAAAGCCCGCGGCTACCAAATCTAAAGCCCGCGGCTACCAAATCTAAAGCCAACCGCCTAGCCGCCTAGCTGCCTAGCTGCCTAGCTGCCTAGCCGCCCAGCTGCCCAGCTGCCCAGCTGCTTCACTTTATCTTCTTAAGTATCTCCTGCCATTTCATCATTGAATCAGCAATAAGGTGCTGGCGTTCTTCTTCAGACAGGGCGTTCCACCAGTACTTGGCTTTTTCTTTCAGGACATCCTTATCATCATCCGGCAGCGCAGCCCACTTGTTCTGCGCCATTAAGACAACTTCTTCTTTTGCCTCAAACGGCAGCAGCATCCACCAGTTTTTTGCGGTAAAGACAGCCGTCTGTTTTTCTTTTTCAGACATTGAATTCCATAAAGTTTCCACATATCCCACTGTTTTCTTCTTGGCCGTGTTGGACATCTTTGCCCATTTATCCTGAACTTTCACCATTACTATTTTCTGTTCTTCCCCGCCTATGCCCGTCCACCACTCTTTAATATTATCCACAATATCTTTTTTCTCGTCATCAGATAGCTTGTGCCACCGTTTTCTGGTCTTTGTAATTACCTTTTGCTGTTCTTTGTCAGATAATGAATTCCACCACTTTGTTATTTCACTCACAAAAGAGGATTTTTCATCATTGCTCATTGATGTCCATTTTTCTTTAAGCATCTTGGTGGTTTTCTTTTTCTGCCCGTTATCCATACTTTCCCATATTATCGCAAGGCTTTCATATGTCATCATAGCGGGGCTTACGGATGTGATGTCAAACATGGCGGAATAGTCTTCCTGCGGCTCTTCTTCGGCCGGCAATAAAACAGGGATTAAAAAAATTACGCACAGAAAAAACGCCGGGATAAGTTTTTTCATTTATCGTCAATCTTCTTTACTTCTATAACCGCGGCATTTTCATCTTTTTTTATCTTATTATCTTCAAGCACTTCTTTGGGTATAAGCGCGATTATAAACCACAATATCAACCCTGCCGCCGTGATATCATCTGTCCACCCAAGCACCGGAATATAATCATGTAAAAAATCAAAAGGAAAGATAATATATGCTATGCCTATAATACCGGCAGCTTTCACATACCACGGAGTCCGCCTGTCTACTATGGACTTAAATACCGTCTTAATGTCATTGCCAAATTTGAAGATACCAGTATTTTTCATAATTCTCCTTTTATTACATAAAAAAAGCCCCGGCTTTTAAGGCACGGGGCTTTATGGATCAAAAAATTAAAGCCTATTTATCATGCGAATGCGCGCCAAGCAGCATAAACTGCGAAACAGCCGCATCTTTAAATTTAGCGCCGGGATACACTTCACGTATTTCCGCCTTTATAACATCATCGGGTTTAAGCATTACTGACTGCGCGAAAGAAAAAGTCTGTATTGCCATTTCATCTTCCAGATAAGCGTCAAATAACGGCTCTCCGTTTAAGTAAACCCTAAAAGTCTTTACCCTTGCATTATTGTTATACGATACCGCATCCCTCATATCCCCGTTTACCACGCTAAAGCCGTCCCAGTTTACGGGTTTTAAATCACGGGCGAAAAATGTTGTCCTTGGAAAGAAAAACGTAAGATATTCGCCTTTTCCGTTGTTCTTATTACCTTCCACCCACGCTGTTTTAAACGACCAGTCATCCACATTATATGGCCCGTAATTTCTGCCCTTTGATGATTTAAGTTCGGAAGACGCCCTCATAATCCACCTGACATCCCCGCAGTGAAGCGAACAGAATTTATTGCCGTTAAAGTTATCATAATTGGCGTCTGTTATAAGATATACATCGGGCAGTAATGTTTCCAGCCGGGCTTTATCAGCCGCGTATAAGAACGAACCAAAAATTAACACTGACATTAAAAGCATTAATCTTTTCATTTAATCCTCCGGTTAATTATTTGACAGTTATTATAACATTATTTACGAATACGTCAATAATACAAGGTATTAATGGTGATAAAAAAAAAGCCGCCCTATTTTGGGCGGCTTTTTATATCCGGCTTATTTTACAGCCATTTTAATCTTTTTCCTGTTTAATTGCCCGTCATCACGTATCGCTTCAAGCACCACAACGTACACGCCGTTGGATACCTGTCCGCCGGATTCGGACTTTAAATCCCATTGCGCGGCGCCGTTCTGCAGCGCGCACCGTATTTCTTTTACCTTTTCCCCTGCCAGGCTGTATATCCTTATTTCCATTATGCCCTTTGCGGCGGATGGATTATACAGCGCAAGGGGGTCCCATACAATTAACGTACGCCCCTCTTTATGGGTAACAGGATTAGGCGCGATTATCGGGTCTGCAAGATAGTCTGTCTTTTCCGTAAGAATTATTACGCTTTTTGACGCCTCTATTAACCTTCCTTCCGCGGTCTTCATTATTACCTGTATTTCATATGTTCCGTTGGTTACGGCAAGGCCCGCTTCATTTGTGCCGTCCCATTCAAGATATTCATCTTCGTTGTAATACAATTTTATCTTCGCGCTTTGAGGCTCAATTATTATTATATCCTGTATTTTCAGCGCCACTTTCTGCCCTTTAGCAGAAGGCTGGGTTCTTAATAATTTTACAAGTTCGCCCGCTGAATTATATATTCTTCCTTCCACCCCTTCTTCATAACGGATGGACTGCATATCCTTGATAAGCGACGTGCTATGCCCGTATTCATCCAGCTGTTCAAGCTTAATATAGTAGGGGCCGTTTGACACATACTGTGCCTGGTCATTTTTTCCGTCCCAGACAAACGACGTATAACCATTGCCCATATTATACGGGGTTTCAACGCCGTTTAAAGTTATGGTAATGTCAGCGCCATTGCTTATAACATCCGTGGCATCGCCGTTTGAAAGAAAATCCACGTCGCTCATTAACTTATTGGTGGGAACGGAACAGATAAACCTTACCCTTTCACCCGCTTCATTATACACGCCTATCCTTAAGACATAAGGAAAAGGCGGAAGGGTCATTGTTATAGTGGGGCTTGGTGTTATGGTCGGTGTCGCGGTCATTGTAAAAGTATCCGTTACTGTTATCGTTATGGTTGCTGTATCCGTCTGCGTGGCAGTGGGTGTGACTGTGCGCGTATTCGTCCTTGTTGCCGTGCTTGTTGAAGTTGGGGTAACCGTTAATGTCTGCGTATGCGTGGGCGTGGGAGTCCTTGTCAAAGTCACTGTTTTAGTATTTGTCGCGGTATCCATATGCGTCACCGTTACGGTTGGCGTTGCCGTCCTTGTGGCGGTTACTGTCTTTGTATCCGTCATTGTGGATGTGAATGTGACAGTTTTTGTCTGTGTTGCCGTAGGAGTGGCTGTCCTTGTTATTGTAACTGTAGGCGTATTTGTCATTGATTCCCAGTAAGTCTGCGTAATTGTGGGAGTGGGCGTGTTAGAAGGCGTATTTGTCCTTGTAACCGTTATAGTGAAAGTGGGTGTCGCTGTGGGCGTGTTGGAAAAAGAAACCGTAGGTGTGGCTGTGCTGGTTATTGTCCTTGTAGCCGTCATTGTGGCAGATACTGTAAATGTAACTGTAGGCGTGGCTGTGCTGGTTATTGTCCTTGTAGCCGTCATTGTGGCAGATACTGTAAACGTAACCGTAGGTGTTGCCGTATCTGTAATTGTCCTGGTCGCAGTTGATGTCGGCGTTGCAGTTCTTGTAAAAGTCACCGTACTTGTTGCGGTAGCTGTCCTTGTTGGCGTTGCTGTATTTGTTATTGTCCGTGTTGCAGTCATTGTTGATGTGGGTGTGCTGGTCCTTGTGGGTGTTGACGTTACTGTAACAGTAACCGTGGGAGTTACTGTCGGCGAGCCGCAGTAAACGCTCATCACCACCCTGTTTGAAAGCACAGGCAGAACAGGGTCGTTTGCGTCAATAGCGCCGACATTGGTAATAGGGCCGCAGCCTGTAACTTCGCCCCACCATGTAAAAGAACCGCCTTCATTCATTATATTATTTAACTCCCATTCAACCATAGGATTGACTTTAACAGGCGGAGAGCTTGCTCCCACGTAATTAATATCAAGTGGCACAGTATCGTATAAAACCGCATTTTCAGCTATCCTTGGTTCGTATAGCATAAAATTATTGTAACTGTCCTGGGTGGAACCCATGGCGCCGCCCTGTTCGCCTATCCCGGCATACCAGCCTGCAGGATTTAGCGGGTCGCATGTCATACCCGCAGGTGCCGGGTCTGTCCATGTTATTGTATAACCTGTCGGTTCAGGGTCGCCTTTTGCCCAGACTTTCGCCCTGAAAGTTACGCCTTTCACGTCTATTTTTATCCTGTACCATTTATTTCCAACTATCTGAATAGTATTAACCGACAACGGCCAGGTACATGTCCCGCCGTTTATACACTTTTGAAAACCCACATTACCGTTTATATTGCTTCCAAAATTATCATCAATTGAAATACCCAGCGCGTAAGCCATATTAAGATTTCCCGGCTGCCCGTTGTTTCTTATTATAATAAGCGCGTCCGAACCCTCGTACTGGGCTGTTCCCGTATTGCCGGGATTTATCAAAGCATCCGCCACAATTGTCCCTTCACAAAACGGCTGCGCCGTATATATCATTGCGGGATACGCCTCGTTTGATACGCTTCCGGTTATCACCCTGTCGCCTGTATTACACACATCGCTTACAGTCCATGTTCCGTTTGTGCTGTTCTGCGGTAAAAAACCCCATCCCGCAGGCGGAGTTGAAGTATAAACGCCGCTTATATCATCAAAAGGCTGGTATGCAATTAACTTTGAACCGTTAATATTATATTCAAGTGTATACGTAACTATATCGCCGGGATAAGCAAGCGTATGGCTCTGCCTTTTTTCAAGGTCTATCGCGGCCTGCCCTGTCACAATGCTTGCATCGTCTGTTTTTGTAATACCATCCATAGACCCGCTTACGGTATTTGTGTAAGTCCTTGGCGAATCTACAGGCACTGTGGTTGTAAGCCGGTAAAGCATCCACACCGTGCCTTCAGCAACACCCTTAACGCCTGTCCTGTCGGGAAGCGTCCAGGAAAAAGTTCCGCTTCTGTCCCCGGGATTTGGCCCGCTTACTATTCCGCCGGTTATTGATGTCGGCCCAAAAGATACAAGTTCAAGATCGCCGTTCCACGCGGATGGAATCGTATCTGTTATGGTAAGCCTTCCGTTGGAATAAGAGTAGTCCACAGAAAATAAAACAAGGTCGTTTTGTTCCTGAATAACACCTTCAACCCTTTTTCTTATACTGAATTCTTCAGGCAAAAGAGGCATTGACCACGTAAGCGACGCACCCGCGCAGGCAGGCTGCTGCAGGTTGTGCCAGTCGCTTTCATTCATATTATTATCTTTAAATCCTATATGCATATAAAGGTTGTCAACCACGCATCCCGGAAAATTGTCAGCCGCAGGAACATGAACAACCCAGTCTTCAACATAAAGCTGGCCATTTGGATTTGTGCTATTGCAGTCATTGCAGACAGGTGCGGCTGTTGTGGTGGTGCTTACCTGATACCCAATAACCCCGCCCTGTGTTGTAGCAGGCCTTGATGTCGGCACATCAAAACCGGCGCGTGAGATTACAAAAACCTGGCCTACACCGGACAGCGCCGCGTTTACCCTTACCGGCTGGGTACTTACCGCAAGGGCCATCCATCCTGAATTATAATTCTGCGCACAGAATTCAACGTGAACCGTTACTGCATCTCCAAAGGAAGGGTTTGGCGGAGTCATAGAATAACTTAAGATTCTTGGTTCGGCAAAAAGAAATGAAGGTATTAAAAAAGCCATACAAAGAAAAAGCATCACCTTTTTACCCATCTTTTTCACCTCCGCGTATGTCTATTAAAACGTTTTAATTGATTCTATATTACTGTTTTAACGTCAAAACTAACCTGCTTATCTTTATCCGGAACGGTGTTTCACTCTTATTATAAGTTTAACCGGTTAAGTGACGAAAAGTCAAATTTTTTTCATGATTATTTTCGTAATTTGGTTAACCGTTTAACTAAGATGTATAAACGGAGCAATAATTACGCGGATTTTTGAAGGGTTTGTATTAACAAAGACATGTCATTGGGTAAAGGCGCCCCAAATTTTAATTTTATATTCTTTATACTTTCAAATTGAATCTGCGCGGCGTGAAGTGTAAGCCGGGATATCAGTTCCCTGTTGTCCGGTGTGTTTAAGATTTCACCGGATGTTATGCTTTGTTTATGTTTGTCCGTATAAAGAGTATCCAGTGCTAGCGGATTGCCTATTGCCCTAAAATGCGCCCTTATCTGATGCATTCTGCCCGTTAAAAGTTTTACTTCGGCTAAGGAGTAGCCTTTATACTTCTGCAGGATTTTATATGTAGTTACAGATTTTTTTCCAATTTTGTAATTTACCGACATAATGTTTTTATAATTTTTTAACGGCGCCAACGGCAGATCAATTGTTCCGCTTTCTTTTTCCGGAATGCCCTTTATTACGGCAAGGTAAGTTTTACGCGCTTCCCCTTTTTCAAATTTGATACTTAAGTCCCTGTGCGCTTCGGCATTTTTGGCAAAAACAATAACACCGCTTGTATCTTTATCCAGCCGGTGCACAATAAATATTTTTCCGTATTTTTCGTTAAGCGCGGTATAAAGGTTAAACAGTTCCGGCTTGTACCTGTCCGGAATGGTTAAAACACCCGCCTGTTTTTCAACCACGGCGTAGTCTTCATCTTCATATATCACACGAATTTCCCGGCTCACTTGTAACTCCCGAATAAAAAAAGCGTGAACTTAACGCCCACGCTTTTTTATTTTTTCATTTAGTTTATTATTTTCAGATGACTTTTACTGCCACCTTTTTACCCTGCTTTTCCGCCACCCTTGCCGCCTGCAGGCTGAAGCTGTCAAAACGCGCCTCAAGCAGCTGCGGATAAGGATTGCCGTCCGCTTCAATAGTTAAAAACGGCATTCTGTCTTCATCGCCGAATGCTCCCTGGTCAAGAGCTTCTCCCGCGAATTTATATGCTTCCTGCTTGCCTTTCATATCAAGGCTGTTTGACACAACAGCTTCCGTAAACCTTACCGGCATACAGGAGAACGGGCCTATATTTACCACACCCGCGTACTTATTAAAAACATCGCGCATCGTGACACCCATAATCATGCCCGGTTCGCCTTTTAACGCTTTTGGCAGTATGTGTTCTGAATACTTTACGATATCATCAATATCAACGGCTTCAGCGACGTACAATCCGGATTTTTCAAAAATCTTTTTAACTTTCATTTCCATATAACGCTGCGTGGCATCAGTAATTTTATATTCAAGCCAGCCAAGCATTGTGTAGTCCGGTATGTGCAGCTTATTTTCTATCATATACGTCAGGTAATACAGCCACTCGGAAATGTGCGCGGTTCTGGCAATGAAACCCTTTTCTGCCAGGCGTTTGGCTATGCCCTTATTAGAGAACGTGTCCCTTCTTACAAATATTTCCCCCATTATAGAAACTTCAGGGGCTTCGTGCAGTTTCATCTTAAGCGGTATCTTTGACAGGACTTTAGCGGACATTTTTATCTGCTTGTAAAAATCAATTCCCGACGACCCATCAAGTGACGCTTCTATTTTTTTATGTTCCTGGTTTAATATTTCCTCGCCTGATACCGGGTCTTTGGCTATTGTCCATATTGAATTTCTTATATCATCAAGCACATCCCCGGCTAAAAGCGCGTACCAGGCGTTTATCATAAGCTTGGGGCCAAAACCTGTGTAGCGTTCTTCATTGGCAAGCGATAACAGTGCCACATCCTTAATTTTTCTTTCTTTAACCAGCATGTTCATAAAAACATGGTACTGTCCAAGCCTGCAATAGCCCGCGGCCCTTGGCTGAAAGACCACAAGTTTTTCATCTTTGTTTGTCCTTGTTTCAAGGTATTTAAGCATGGAACCTATGCACAATACCATTGGAAGGCATTCTTTTCCCGTGGTAACACTTCTTCCAAGCCTTAAAGTTTCCTTGTCTGCCACGCCCATTGCCTCTGTGTTAACGCCTTCTTTTCTGAAAACAGACGCCACAAGCGGGGTTGTTAAATCGCCCATATTGGGCAGAATCATTTTAACGCGCTTGTCTGTAAGCTTGAATTTTTCGCCTTCGGAATCCACAAAAAACATCCCTGTATTTTCCACAAGTATGCGGGCGGGTACATAGGATGAATGCACCGGTTCTTTCTCTTTCTTTGTTATTTCAAGGTAATTTTTTACAACATCAATAAAAGCTTCCACCCTTGTGTCAATTCCCGCGTCTGCCGTGTGCCCGTCAATTTCAAGCGTCAGCGATGGTTTCTGGTTCATGATGCGCCTGAAATAAGTTACAAGCAGCGAATCAATAGCGCAAAGGAAATTAGTAATATACATTCCAAAAAGCTGGTTGTCTTTTTTTACAATCTGGGCGCCTTTAATAATCTTCTGCCCTATTTCCCAGTGCATATAGTCATCGTGCGGGTCTTCAATTACTTCATGCTCTGTGGGAAGTATGTCAAACGGAATTACCATGTAACCGCGAGTGGTAAGTTTTTTGGGAATACCCTTGTTTGTATCATCATTAAAAGCGTTATGAGGCGCGCCAAAAAGCACAACAGCTGTTTTTTCCGGGTGCTTATGCAGTTCTTCTATGACATCGCGCCCAAGTTTCTTCTTTTCTTCCCTGTAAGCCGCCTGCACAGACAGCGCTTTTTCAAACGCTTCCGCAGATTTCGCCGCAGTGAAGCCAAGCTTTTTTCCTATTTCCACAAACTTGCCTTTTTCTTTTTCATAACCCTTTGCAAAGTTCAGCGTGGGGGTCAGCATTTTATCTTCAAGCCCTTTATCGCGGAATATCTGTTTCATCCAGAACGCTTCGCCCTGCGTGAATATACACGTAGCGGAGAATTCTTTTCTTGGCTCCCCGTTTTCCACGTTCATTTCTTCAACGTGAGGCATAAAATAATAGTCAGGATTTTTGGAAATAAGGTCAGAAAACATGGCAAGTGAAACCTGCGCCGGGTAACAAAAAGAAGTGGTCTGTTTATGCAGCGCGTTTTCATCCATCTCTTCGGATGTGATTATTTTGCACCCAAGAGTTGAAAAGAAATTGTAATAAAGCGGGAAAATCTGATGCACAATAAAACTTCTGTTTATCCCTATTGAAGGGGCTTTTTCATTTACAGGCAGCGCCGGGCAGTATTTTTCAAAAGCCAGCTTATTTCTTGCGGATACAAAATCAAGTTTGTCCGCATCCACGTTTATCTTAAACCTCTGATTGTAATACCTGTTGCATGCGCCGCCAAAAGGATAAACTTTATCCTCTATGCGTATCATGTTTATTTTGCACTTTAAATCGCATTTTTCTTTTCCGCCCGCGCATACAAACGGTTTTTCATTTACTACCTGGCGGCCGATTATCTTTTCAAGGTCAAAATTTTCTTCTTTTAATAATCCCAGCGCAAGGCGTTTTTTAATTTCAAGCGCCACGCCGAACGCGCCCATAAGGCCGGGATCCGGCGGAACTATGATGGGTTTCTGCGTGATAGCCGCCATTGCAAGCGGAACCGCTTTGTTGTAACACACGCCGCCCTGCATAAAAACTTTATTGCCAACCGGCCTGTGCCCTTTTACCCTGTTTACATAGTTAAAACAGATTGAATAAACAAGCCCGGCAAGAATGTCTTCCCTTGTTATACCCTCATGGCTTGCGTTTTTAATGTCAGATGAGATAAACGCCGCGCACTGGTCATTGAAATTTGGCGGCCTTTTAGCTTTAATTGCAACATCCGCTATTTCCCTGTAATCCACGCCAAGCGATTCATAGGCGGCCTCTTCAAGAAAAGACCCTGTTCCCGCGGAACACGCTTCATTCATGGCGTAATCAGACGCCACGCCCGCGGTGATGTGGGTATATTTTGCGTCCTGCCCGCCAATTTCAAATATGGTGTCAACTTCAGGGTCAAAGAAAACCGCTGCCGCGGCATGGGCAATAATTTCGTTAATAATGCCGTCAGTTAAAGAATACAATCCGGCTATCTGCCTTCCGGAACCGGTAACGCCTATCCCGACAATTTTTGCCTTAATTCCCTTCATCTGCTCCAGAATGCTTTCATAGCATTTGCGCGACGCTTCTATGGGATTACCGTTTGTCCTTAAATAAATATCCGCAAGCACTTTGTCGTCATCCGCGCGTAAAAGCACCGCTTTTGTGGTGGTGGAACCCACATCAAGCCCAAGAATACACCTGTCGCCTTCTTTTAATATACCGCGTTCTGACTTATTAAAGGTAACAAGCTTTTCCGCTTCTTTAAGCGGGATAAGTGTGGTGAAACTTGTAACGCCTTCATTAAACATCTCTTTTGAAACAGCTTTGCCCTTTTCAAAAGCGGCCATAGCCGCGCCAAGCGCTTCCACATAAGGCGCTTCTTTAGGAACTATGACATTTTCAAGGTGTTGTTTTACATATTTAATAACCGCGGAATTAAGGGCGGTTCCGCCTGTTATCATTATTTTTTCATGCGGCACTTTTACCACAAGTTCAACAATTTTTTCCGCAATCATATCGCACAGGCCTGCCGCCACGTTTCCAACAGGGACGCCTTTGTTTAAAGCGTGCGTGCAGTCAGACTTGCAGAATACGGAACATCTTCCGGATACCGCGTACGGTTCGCCGTTTAACGCTGTTTCAATCGCGTTTTCAAGGCCAAGGTCCATCCTTTTTATCTGCTGAAGAAAAAATTCACCTGTCCCTGACGCGCATTTGTTGCCCGTGGAAATACCTGTTATTCTTGAATTGGAATCAAGACGGTAAACCATAAACGTTTCCCCGCCGGCAGATACCACAGCATCAAATTTTTCGCCTGTTGGATTAATAAACTGCAGCGCTTCTTCAACCGCTTCGGGTTCGGTAATTGACGGTAAATTAACATATGTACGGAACCTTCTGCCCGTTACCAGCACAGGAGCATCCCCGGTGTTAAGTTCTTTTACCACTTCAACAAAAACCTCTTTGGGGTTGCCGTCGTGCTCTTTTCTTATTACTTTTAAAACTTCTGTCTTGTCATTATTACGTCCAAGTTCAACAGCGCTTATTGTTGAAGCGCCAAGACAAATACCGTAAGCTTTTTTCATCATGATTTTTTATCTCCTGATTAATGAATTATGTTTTGATTATACGGCGTTTTTAAAAAAAAATCAAATTGAATTTGATTTAATTTCAGAGTTATTTTTCAGATTTAAACGGTTAAAAACCCGACTTTTTCCCCGTCATTTCGCCTATAATCACCTTAAAAACAGCCACTTTATCCGTCATCTCTTTTTCATACAGGGGATTATGAAGGCCTGCCTGCTGTTTCATAAGGATATTTAAACCCGATATTTTTTCCCATTCATCTTCAACAATTAAAGCTGTGCCGCTTCCAATTACGCACCTGTATTTATATCCAAATGCGCATGCGGTCTCGCCGGATTTCAGGGAATCATCAATTGTGACTTCAAAAGCCACTTTGGGGTTATTTCTGATTAGGTCAAGTTTTTTACCCACAGGCGCGCAGTGAATATATATCGCGCCCTTATTATACCCGTAATTCATGGGAAGCAAATACGGCTCCGGCCCGGAAAAGGCAATTCTTACAACCTTTCCCAGAGCCAGTATTTCTTCAATTTCCTGTTTGTCCTGAATCTGCTTGTCGTTCCTTCTCATGGTATTCTGTAATATTTAAAACGCGTATGAAGCAAGCGCCGCAAAGGTAGGAATAATACCGGACAACGTCACTGACATATCACCCATCTTTATATTTCCGGCGTTAAGCATTGACACACCAAGTGATAAATCAATTCCAATACCGTTATCAAAAATCCACCTGTATCCGCCATGCCCGCCAAAAGTGGTCATGGTATAACTTACATTAACTGTTTCTTTTGTTTCTGACATATCATAATAATCAATTGTAACAAGGTCATATTTTAAAGAGTATGAGTAGTAATAGAACTCCGGCCCTAAATACCACGCGTTTAAAGCGCGCTGCTGTGGATACCAGTTAACAAATCCGCCGACCACAAAGCCGGAACCCGAAGCTGAAGAACTGCCGGAAGGCACGCTTACAGAACCGCCCGTCCACGCATAACCGCCTTCCAACCCTACGCCAAGATTATTAAGTACCTGCCTTTCATACCTTAAACCAAAAACCCCGCTAAAAATAAACACGGTATTTAACCCGACAACATTCTGCCTTGTGGACCAGCCCGCGTATTCAGAGTCAACACCCGCGTCTTCAAGAAGGTCGTCGCCTGATTCTTCCACCTTTTTTTCAAGCATTGTGATGTACTGTTTAAGCTTCGGGCTTTGTTTTTCAGAATATGCCGCCCTGAAATATTTCAGCGCCGCCGCGAAATTCTTTGACTTATACGCCTTAACCCCAGCCGTTACATTTTCTTTATACCCCGCAAAAAGCATTGTGAACGAAAACAGAACAGCAATAAGGCAAATTACGAATCTTTTCATGTATTCCCTCCGCATTTTTAGTCAAAATTATAATTAAATATACCCTTTATTGTCATATGTTTCAACAGTAAATTTGGGGTTTTGCATTGTTTTTCTGAATTAATTATCTTGATTTGGTAGACGCGGGTCTTCAGCCCGCGGTAGTTTATTTTTAGTTTTGCCCTTTTCGCCTTGGTAGCCACTGCTTTTAAGCCGAATTGTTTTTATTTTAATTGGTTCGCTTTGGTAGACGCGGGTCTTCAGCCCGCGGCAGCTTGTTTTTAGTTTTGCTCTTTTCGCCTTGGTAGCCGCGGCTTTTAAGCCGCGTTGTTTTATGTTTAATTGGTTCGCTCTGGTAGACGCGGGTCTTTAGCCCGCGGCAGTTTATTTAATTGGCATTATCAATTCCTAATTTCGCCTTTAAAAACCTTCTATTCCTTTATCTAAACACAACCATTTCACACCCTACCAGATGAACAATTTCTCTATAACCCAGTAAACACCAATAAAAATCCAGCCCAAAGGACCGGGATTTCTTTTGATTTTCAAGGACACAGATACTGATGACATTTCCACCCTTGACTGTATGCCTTTCATCTGCGACTCCAGTGAATCTATATCCGTCTGAAGCCTGGAAAGTTCTTTTTCCATTTCTATTATATCGGACATTTGCCTGGATGCGTCAGCAAGCTTTCTTAATTTGTCGCGCAGAATTTTTTTATTATTTATAACCGCCTGCAAATCGCTTAATTGCGCCGTTACATCTTCACTGGTCTGGTTCCTTCTT
>PGYV01000002.1:154690-182190 GCA_002839855.1 Candidatus Goldiibacteriota bacterium HGW-Goldbacteria-1 | reverse complement strand
TAGAAAGGAGGTGATCCAGCCGCACCTTCCGGTACGACTACCTTGTTACGACTTCGCTCCAATCATTGCTCATACCTTAGCCTCCTATCTCCTTGCGGTTGAATCAGAGTTTTCTGGTACAAACAACTTTCGTAGCGTGACGGGCGGTGTGTACAAGACCCGGGAACGTATTCACCGCGGTGTAGCTGACCCGCGATTACTAGTGATTCCAGCTTCATACAGTCGAGTTGCAGACTGTAATCCGAACTGAGGCAGACTTTTTGGGATTGGCTCCATCTCGCGATTTTGCGACCCTTTGTATCTGCCATTGTAGCACGTGTGTAGCCCTGGACATAAGGGCCATGATGATTTGACGTCATCCCCTCCTTCCTCCTGGTTATCCCAGGCAGTCTCGCTAGAGTTCCCGGCATTACCCGCTGGCAACTAGCAATAGGGGTTGCGCTCGTTAGAGGACTAAACCCAACACCTCACGGCACGAGCTGACGACAACCATGCAACACCTGTTCAAATGTCTACCCTTGCGGGCAGAAAGCTAAGCTTTCACAAAGCGATCATAAGAATGTCAAGCCCAGGTAAGGTTCTTCGCGTAGCGTCGAATTAAACCACATGCTCCACCACTTGTGCGGATCCCCGTCAATTTCTTTGAGTTTCAACCTTGCGGCCGTAGTTCCCAGGCGGTACATTTAATGCGTTAGCGTCGGCACGGAAGAAATGAATCTCCCACACCTAATGTACACCGTTTACAGCTAGGACTACCAGGGTATCTAATCCTGTTTGCTCCCCTAGCTTTCGCTCCTCAGTGTCAGTTGCAGGCCAGAAAACCGCCTTCGCCACAGGTGTTCTTTCCGATATCTACGCATTTCACCGCTACACCGGAAATTCCATTTTCCCTTCCTGCACTCAAGCCATACAGTATCAGAAGCAATTGTTCTGTTAAGCAGAACGATTTCACAACTGACTTATATGGCCACCTACAAGCCCTTTACGCCCAGTAAATCCGGACAACGTTCGCTACCTCTGTATTACCGCGGCTGCTGGCACAGAGTTAGCCGTAGCTTCTTCCTTCGGTACCGTCAAATTTCAGCAATATTAGTGCTGAAACCTTATTCCCAAACGAAAGAGGTTTACAATCCGAAGACCTTCATCCCTCACGCGGCGTCGCTCCATCACCCTTGCGGGCATTGTGGAAAATTCCCTACTGCTGCCTCCCGTAGGAGTCTGGACCGTGTCGCAGTTCCAGTGTGGCCGATCGCCCTCTCAGGCCGGCTACCCGTTGCAGCCTTGGTAGGCCATTACCCTACCAACTAGCTGATGGGACATAGGCCAATCTTAAAGCGACAGCTTATAAATAGAGGCCGCCCTTTAATTGCAGAACCTTGAGATCCCGCAATCACATCCGGTATTAGCTATCCTTTCGGATAGTTGTCCCCGTCTTTAAGGTATGTTACCTATGCATTACTCACCCGTTTGCCACTGAACACTTAACATTGCTGCTAAGTATCCCGTTCGACTTGCATGTATTAGGCACGCCGCCAACGTTAGTCCTGAGCCAGAATCAAACTCTCCAATGAACTATTGATTCTGCTTACAGGCGAAACTCAATCTATTCTATAGTAATCTGGTAAAGAACAGACAAAAATATCCTGTTCAAGGGACATTTGTGTTTTTTGCTTTCAGATGAAAATTTGAAATTCATTCTGATTATCTGCGTATCCGGAAAAACCTTTTTATTCAAAAGATTTTTGCGGACACGCAAAAAACGGCGCAAACTATCCCTGTCACACTTTATGTGCTTTTTAAGAACTTGCTCTGTAGTTTTGCTTAACTGCTAGCTACATTCAAACTTTACCAAAAACAACTTCGTTTGTCAACAAAAATTTTAAATTATTTTTAATTTATTTTTTGCCGCTTTAACAAGCCTGTTTTTAATTTCCGTTTGCGGTACTTTTCGTTTCACCGCGCTGCTCTTAATTCTTTTTTAAAGAACGTGTTGTTTCTAATTCATCAACGTGAGAGTGATAATATCAAATTTACAAATACTTGTCAACATAAAAAACAAATTATTTTCATTTATTTTTATACGCCTGTTTCTTGCGTATTGTGCAGCAATAACAGCGTTATTTGATAATAACCATATGTATTATATATTATGCATATAACTAATATTTAAAATAACTTTTTATTTTGATTTACGCAAAAGAATATTTATCCGTATATTGCCGCTTTAATAACAAGGATGCCAAATTTAATTATCGCGGAATTTAAGATTAAACCTGCTTATTTTTAAAGGTTTTTATTTCGTTTTGATTAATTAGTAAAATCAAATATAAAACAGGGTTTGGGTATATTTTTTTCAGATGCACCGCTCAAATAAACTTTCTATCCGCCTATCCGGATGTAATGCCACAGCGGCATATTTATATGTGCCGCAAGCTCCCGTTCGCCAATGACGTTAACCTTCCCGATGATTTCAAGTTTGTTTACATGCAAGAATACCAATTTGCGGTGCTTCTGAAAAAAATATACCCAAACCCTGTTTTATTATAATAGATATAAAAACCCGTATTTATTGATTAAATTAAGGGGGTTTGACCGGCTATAAATAAAAAAAGCCGTGGATGATAATCCGCGGCTTTGGGATGAATTGATTTCTTACATTCTTTTATAAAACTCTTCCACATTTTTCAGGTAATAATCAACATTAAAAATACCCTCAATTTCAGCTTTTGTCATCTTTGAAACCACTTTTTCATCATTTAAAAGTTTTGTTTTAAAATCTTCCGGATCTCCGGCCCATATTTTCATGGCGTTTGTCTGAACTATCTTATAGGCGTCTTCCCTTGATATACCCTTGGAAATAAGGGTTAAAAGCACCTGCTGGCTGAAAACAAGGCCTTTTAAATGGTTCATATTACGTATCATATTTTTTGGAAACACACTTAAATTCTCAATAATCCATGTGCATTTGGACAGCATGTAATCCATAAGGATAAAACTGTCCGGTACGGCAATTCTTTCCACAGAACTGTGCGAAATATCACGTTCGTGCCAAAGCGCAATGTTTTCCATTGCCGCAAGCGCGTTTGTCCTTACTATTCTGGCAAGGCCGGACAGGTTTTCACATACCACGGGGTTTCTTTTATGCGGCATAGCGGAGCTGCCTTTTTGCCCTTTTGCGAATGGTTCTTCTGTCTCTAAAATCTCGCTGTGCTGCATTAACCTTAAATTTACCGTTATTTTCTCAATAGATGCCGCGGCAACAGCCATGGCATTCATTAAAGCCGCGTACCTGTCGCGCTGAATTATCTGGTTTGCAATTTCCGCCCTTTTTAATCCCACCCTTGTAAGCGCGTCAAGTTCTATTGCCGGGTCTATATTTGCATAATTACCCACAGCCCCGGAAATTTTACCCACGCGTATTTCTTCTTTGGCGTCAATAAGACGTTCTAAATTTCTTTTTCCTTCAAAGTACCACACCAGCACTTTAAGCCCGAAGGTAATTGGTTCTGCGTGAATATTATGCGACCGCCCTATCATTACCGTATATTTATGCTTTACCGCAAGTTTTTTTAGGGCCGCTATAAGTTTTTTCTGCCCTTCTATTATAATGTCGCACGCTTTTACCATTCTAAGCGCCATTGCGGAATCCACAAGGTCGGATGAAGTCATGCCCATATGCACATAGCGCGAAGAAGCGCCCACGTGTTTTGACACAGATGTTAAAAAAGCAATTACATCGTGCCTTACCACACCTTCTATTTTTTCAATCTGTTTTACGTTATACGCCGCGTTCTTTTTTATGCTGGCCATATCCTTTTTTGGAATCTTTCCCTTTTTTGCCCATGCCTGGCACACAGCCACTTCCAAATCAAGCCACGACTGATACTTTGCGTCTTCAGTCCAAAGAGCACCCATTTGGGGCCTTGTATAGCGCGCTATCATTATGATTACCTCCTGAAATTAAAAAACCCCGCCTTATTCAGGCGGGGCTTTTACTTCTTATTTAAGGCCTTCTTTTGCCACAACTTCAGCTATCTGAACCGCGTTTAATGCGGCGCCTTTTCTTAACTGGTCGCCCACTACCCAAAGGTTTAGCCCTTTGTCTATGGAGAAGTCTTCCCTTATGCGGCCCACGTAAACATCATCTTTGCCGGATACAAAAAGCGGCATTGGGTATTTTTTATTGTGAATATCATCCTGCACGGTAACTCCCTGAGCTTTTTCAAGAAGTTCGCGCGCTTCTTTTGCCGTAAGCTTTATTTCCGTTTCAATGTTTACGGACTCTGAATGCGAACGCAGGCAGGGTACGCGCACCGTGGTTGCGGTTATCTGCATATCCGGCGCGTGCATTATCTTGCGGGTTTCGTTTACCATTTTCATTTCTTCTTTTGTATAGCCGTCCTCATAGAACACATCAATGTGCGGAATAAGGTTGAACAGTATCTGGTAAGCAAATTTATCCACTTTAATTTCTTTTCCTGCCGCCCAGTCTTTTGTCTGCTGTTCAAGTTCCATCATTCCTTTTGCGCCGGCTCCGGACGTTGCCTGATAAGTTGAAACAACAATCCTTTTTATTTTTGCCTTGTCGTGAATTGGTTTGATAGGCACAAGCATAATAATGGTGGAGCAGTTGGGATTCGCGATAATTCCCTTGTTTAACCTTATATCTTCCGGATTTACTTCCGGCACTACAAGAGGCACATCGTCATCCATTCTGAAAGCGGAGCTGTTGTCAATAATAAGCGCCTTTGCGTCAAGTATGTGTTTAACATACTCTTTGCTGACAGACGCGCCCGCTGACGCAAGGACAATATCAACACCTTTAAAAGAATCGGGGCTTAAAACTTCAATTTCAACATCCCTGCCCTGATACTTCATTTTTTTGCCTTTTGAACGCTCTGACGCCAGAAACTTTATATCCTTTACCGGAAACTTTCTTTCTTCAAGAATGTCCCTCATTATCTCGCCAACCGCACCGGTGGCGCCCATAATGGCTACGTTATATTGTTTGCTCATCTTCCTTCTCCTTATATATTAATTTATTTTATTTAACCAGCGACGCAACAAAATCGCCCATTTCTTTTGTTCCCATTCCCATTCTGCCGGCAGACATGCTTTTAATTTTGCCGGATGCAAGCGCTGCTGTTACAGCGTTATCAATTGACTTTGCCATCTTTGTTTCGCCAAGCGTGTCCATCATCATCGCGCCGGCGTTTATTGCAGCAAGCGGATTAATGACGTTCTTGCCCGTGTATTTGGGGGCAGAACCGCCGATTGGTTCAAACATGGATACGCCTTCCGGATTAATGTTTCCGCCGGCTGCTATTCCCATGCCGCCCTGA
The DNA here is from genome assembly GCA_002839855.1 of Candidatus Goldiibacteriota bacterium HGW-Goldbacteria-1. NCBI lineage: Bacteria > Candidatus Goldiibacteriota > Candidatus Goldiibacteriota bacterium HGW-Goldbacteria-1. Next base: position 176,848 of record PGYV01000002.1, on the reverse strand, counting down.
ATCATGGCGCCAAGGTCGGTGATGATATCGCCGAACAAATTTTCTGTTACGATAACATCAAAAAATTCCGGGTTCTTTACAAACCACATTGTGGTGGCATCCACGTGCGCGTAATCCTGTTTGATTCCCTTATAATATTTGTCGCCCATTTCTTTGTGCGCCCTTACCCACAGGTCGCCGCAGTGTGTTAATACATTATTTTTATGTACAAGCGTAAGCATTTTCTTTTTGCTGTTTCTCTTCTTTGTAAATTCATAGGCATACTTTAAGCAGCGGTCAACTACCGGCCTTGTGTAAACCATAACCTGCGTGGCAACTTCGTTCTGCGTCCCTTTTTGCGCCACTCCGCCCATTCCTGTGTATATGCCGCCTGAGTTTTCCCTGATTACCACAAAATCAATGTGCTCCGGGCCTTTATCTTTAAGCGGGGTTTCCACGTTGGGATAAAGTTTTACCGGCCTTAAATTGATGTACTGGTCAAGGGCAAAACGTAATTTTAACAGTATGCCAAGTTCCAGTATTCCCGGCTTTACGTCAGGATGGCCTATGGCGCCAAGATAAATGGCGTCTGATTTCTTTAATTCTTCTATAGCCGAATCAGGAAGGGTTTCGCCGGTCTTTTTGTATCTTTCCCCGCCAAAATCATATTTCTCTAAATTTAATTTTACCCCGTACTTTGCTCCGGCAACTTTTAAAACTTTTAAACCTTCCGCTAAAACTTCCGGTCCTGTTCCGTCTCCCGGCATTAAAGCTATGTTGTACGACTTTGACTTGGCCATTCTGATTCTCCTCTCAATTTTTTCAGTTTTTATCTGATTTTGAATTTCTTATTTTATCTTGTATTTTGTTTTCGCGTACTTTAAAAGCCCGCCCGCTTCCACAAGTTCCTGCATAAAAGGCGGAATGGGTTTTACTTTGTATGTTTCGTTTTTTGTAATGTTTTTAATTACGCCCTTTGCCGCGTCAATTTCCACGGTATCGCCTTCGGCAATCTTTGCGGACGCTTCTTCAGATTCAAATATGGGAAGGCCGATATTAAATGAATTCCTGTAAAAAATCCTGGCAAAATCTTTGGCTATAACACATGACACTCCTACAGCCTTAATAGCCACAGGCGCGTGTTCGCGCGAACTTCCGCAGCCGAAGTTTTTTCCCGCCACTATAATGTCGCCCTTACCTACCTTGCCGGCAAAAGTTTTATCCGCGTCTTCCATGCAGTGCTTTGCAAGTTCCACAGGGTCGGATGTATTTAAATACCTTGCCGGAATTATAAGATCCGTATCAACGTCATCCTTAAACTTCCATACTTTCCCTTTTATGTTCATATTATCCTCCGTTATTTTTTAATCTCATCAGGTGTGCCTATCCTGCCAAGGATGGCCGATGCTGCAGCTATAGCGGGCGAAGAAAGATATACGGATGATTCCGTATGACCCATTCTGCCTACAAAATTTCTGTTTGTCGTGGAAATTGCAACTTCACCTTTTGCCAGAATTCCCATGTGGCCTCCAAGGCACGGCCCGCACGTGGGCATGCTGAATATGGCGCCCGCGCCGACAAAAATATCCACAAGCCCTTCGTGTATCGCCTGCATGTAAATTTCTTTTGTTCCGGGAAAAATAAGGCACCTTACGCGGGAGTTTATCTTTTTACCTTTTAAAATTTTGGCTGCTATCCTTAAATCTTCCATTCTGCCGTTGGTGCATGACCCGATAACCGACTGATCTATGACTACTTTAGAAAGTTTTGAAGCCGGCTTTGTATTTTCCGGCAGATGCGGGCACGATACCACAGGCTCTATTTTAGAGCAGTCATACTCTATAACATTTTCGTATTTCGCGTCCTTATCGCTTGTGTATACTTTCCATTTATGCTCGGCGCGCTTTTTTACATATTCCATTGTGGTCTCGTCCGGATTCATAAGGCCCGCTTTTCCGCCGGCTTCTATCGCCATGTTAGAAATTGTAAGCCTTGCATCCATTGAAAGTTTGTCAATGACCGGGCCTGTAAATTCCATTGCTTTATACAGGGCTCCGTCCACGCCTATATCGCCTATTGTGTGCAGTATTAAATCCTTTGAACTTACCCATTTATTAAGCTTTCCTTTATATACAAACTTTATTGAAGGCGGAACCTTAAACCAAGCTTTTCCGGTCATCATACCAAAAGCGGCATCAGTTGAGCCCACACCCGTGGCAAACGCGCCAAGCGCGCCGTATGTGCAGGTATGCGAATCCGCGCCTATTACAAGGTCTCCCGGCACCACTACGCCCTGTTCCGGCAGAAGTGCGTGCTCTATGCCGACATCTGACTGGTCATAATAATGAGTAAGTTTCTGCTCATGCGCGAATTCCCTTAACATCTTTGCCTGTTCCGCTGACTTAATATCCTTGTTCGGGGTAAAGTGGTCCGGTACAAGCGCGACTTTTGTGCGGTCCCATACTTTTGTGGCGCCGGCGCCTTTAAATTCTTTTATTGCAATGGGCGCTGTGATGTCGTTTGCCAGTACAAGGTCAATATCCGCTATTACCAGTTCACCGGGTTCCACCTGTTTCTTGCCGCTTTTGGCGGCTAATATCTTTTCCGCAATGTTCATTCCCATTATAGACTCTCCTTTTGCTTATATTATTTTTTTGCCGCTTTTTTATTTTTTGCTTTCTTTACCGCAGCTTTCTTTACATCTGAATTTTTCTTATCCATTGAAAGTTTTGTAATTGCCGAAAGGTACGCTTTCGCGCTTGCTTCAAGGATATCCGTTGAAGCGCCGCGCCCTGTCACTTCATTGCCTTCTTTTGCCACTCTTACCGTCACTTCACCCATGGCTTCCGTGCCTTTTGTAACTGCCTTTATCTGGTAATCCGTAAGCTTAAGGTTATTTTCTCCGGTTATTTCGTTTATTGCTTTGTACATAGCATCCACCGGCCCGTCGCCAACCGCCGCTTTTGTGCACGACTTGCCGTCTTTGGTAATTTCAAGGGTGGCTGTCGGTACTATTTTATTGCCGGTGGCCACATAAATATAATCCAGGTTGTAAATACCGTGCGAGCTTGCGTCATTACCTTCCATCATGCGTACAAGGTCTTCATCAAAAACTTCTTTTTTCTTATCCGCAATTGTCAGGAATTTCGCGTACGTATCAGGCAGCTGCGCGTCAGAAATCTTATAGCCAAGGTAATTCAGCCTGTGCTGCAGCGCGTGTTTGCCGGAACGCGCGGTTAATACCAGTTCATGCCCCGGAATGCCGATTGCCTGCGGAGTCATTATGCCAAAAGTGGATTCGTGCTTTAAAATGGCGTCCTGATGAATTCCGGACGCGTGCGCGAACGCGTTTTCGCCGACAACAGATTTATTCGGCTGAACAGGCATTCCTGTAAGCCTGGTTACAAGCTTTGATGTCCTGTAAATTTCTTCTGTGTTGATGTTGGTGACAGTTTTATAAATATCTTTTCTTACCTGCATTGCCATTACAATTTCTTCCAGCGCCGCATTGCCCGCGCGCTCTCCCAGCCCGTTAATGGTACATTCCACCTGCCTGGCTCCGTTTAAAACAGCCATCAGGGAATTTGCCGTTGCCATGCCAAGATCGTTGTGGCAGTGAACCGCTATCACGGCTTTATTTATATTCGGGACTGTGTTCATAAGTTTTTTAATCAGGTTGCCGTATTCATATGGTTCCGCGTAGCCTACAGAGTCGGGAATGTCAACAGTACGCGCGCCGGCTTTAATTACTTCTTCCACTATTCTGCAAAGGTAATCAAAATCCGTGCGGGTGGCGTCCATTGCGGAAAATTCAACATCGCCGCAATAATTCCTTGCGTATTTTACCGCGTCAATTGCCCTGCGGAGAACTTCTTCTTCTGTGGTGCGGGTGATGTAATGCACATGCTGGGGCGATGTGCCGATAAAAGTGTGAATGCGCCCTTTGCTTGTCTTTTTAAAAGCTTCCCTGCACGCGTCAATATCTTTGCGTACGGCGCGGCAAAGCCCGGCTATTATGGGTTTTTTTACCGCTTTTGCTATTTCCGCGACCGATATTAAGTCTCCCGGCGAGGACATGGGAAAACCGGCTTCTATGACATCAACCCCAAGTTTTTCAAGCTGAAGGGCTATCTGTATTTTTTCATTTTTAGTAAGCGACGCGCCCGGTACCTGCTCGCCGTCCCTTAATGTGGTGTCAAATATGATTACTTTATCCTGTGCCATATGTAATCTCCTTATATTTTACTATTTAGGCGGAAGAAAGCGCGGCTTTAAACCGCGCTTTCTTCCGGATATGAAATTATTATTTTGCTTTTTTTGCTGTCTTCTTTGCCGTCTTTTTCTTTCCTTCGATTAGCGATTTGTGTTTCCATGCCATCATCGCCCTTAACTTTTCTCCCACTTTCTCTATCTGGTGGTTGGCGTCTTTTTTAAGAAGCATATTAAAGTTAGGTTTTCCCGCCCTGTATTCCGCCATCCATTCTTTTGCAAACTGGCCCGACTGTATTTCCTGCAGGCATTTCTTCATCTCTTTCTTTGTTTCCGCGTTTACTATCCTTGGGCCGCGTGTAATGTCGCCGTATTTCGCGGTATCAGAGATTGAATACCTCATGTTGGCAATTCCGCCCTCATAGATTAAATCTACGATAAGCTTTGTTTCGTGAAGGCATTCAAAATACGCCATTTCAGGTGCATATCCCGCTTCCACAAGCGTTTCAAAACCCGCCATGATTAAAGAGCTGATGCCGCCGCAAAGCACAACCTGTTCGCCGAAAAGGTCTGTTTCGCACTCTTCTTTGAATGTTGTTTCAAGAACGCCCGCCCTTGTGCCGCCGATTGCCTTGGCATAGGAAAGAGCTATCTTTCTTGCATTACCCGTAAAGTCCTGATAGATTGCGATAAGCGACGGAACGCCTTTTCCTTCTGTGTAAACCCTGCGTACCATGTGTCCCGGCCCTTTAGGGGCTATCATGATGATGTCGATATTTTTCGGGGCTTTGATTTCTTTAAAGTGAATGCTGAAGCCGTGCGCGAAAGCCAGTGCTTTGCCTTCTGTTAAGTACTTTTCAATGTGCGCGTAATAGATTTCCGACTGTGTCTGATCCGGAACCAGCATCATTATTACGTCCGCTTCTTTTGCCGCCTGTTCAATTTCAACAACCTTTAATCCGGCTTTCTTTGCTTCTGCCCAGTGCTTGGATGTCTTTCTTAAACCCACCCTTACGTCAATTCCGCTTTCCATCATGTTAAGCGAATGCGCGTGTCCCTGTGAACCGTAGCCGATAACAGCCACTTTCTTGCCTTTTAAAACCTTTAAATCTGCGTCTTTGTCATAGTAAGTTTTCATTTCTAATTTCTCCCTTCAAAAAGTTTTTTATATTTCATTTTTTTACCTTTTACCCCTTGTTAATGCCACAGCGCCTGTCCTTGACATTTCCTGTATGCCGAAAGGTTTTACAAGTTCCGTCAGCGCCGTTATCTTTTCATCTGTCCCCGTCACTTCAATCATGTACGTTTCGTTTGTGGCGTCAACTATCCTTGCCCTGAACACGTTTACAATATTCATCAGCTCTGTTTTATCCTTGCCTGCCACATTTACCTTGATAAGCGCAAGCTCCCTTTCCACATAACTTTCCTGCGACATATCCACAACTTTAATAACGTCTATCAGTTTGTTTAACTGCTTTACTATCTGGTCCAGCACAAGTTCGTCTCCGGTTGCCATTATGGTCATGCGCGAAGTTGACTTGTCTTCTGTTTCCCCTACCGCAAGCGAATCAATGTTGTACGCGCGTCCGGAAAAAAGCCCTGCTATCCTTGCCAGCACTCCCGGCTGGTTTTCCACTATTACCGAAATTGTTTTTGTTTTTGTCATGTCAGTTCACCCAACCGGCTGTTTAGGCCAGCTCTCCTTCTATCATTTTTCCAAGCGCCGCGCCTGCCGGAACCATGGGCCATACGTTTTCTTCACGTGCTGTGATAAAGTCCATTATTACCGGCCCGTCATACGCAAACGCCTCTTTAAGGGCTTTTTCTACATCCTGCTTTTTGTCAATCCTTATCCCTTTGGCGCCGTACGCTTCGGCAAGTTTCACAAAGTCAACGCTGTTATCAATAATTGTGTGTGAATAACGTTTCCCGTAAAAAAGCTCCTGCCACTGCCTTACCATTCCAAGATAACCATTGTTAAGAATTGCCACTTTTACAGGCAGCTTATATTTTACCGCTGTGGCAAGTTCCTGAATATTCATCTGTATGGAACCGTCTCCGGCTATGTCTATAACAAGCTTGTCCGGGTTTCCTGCCTGCGCGCCGATTGCCGCGGGAAATCCATAACCCATTGTCCCAAGCCCGCCGGATGTTAAAAACGTCCTGTTTTTTCTGAATCTGTAAAACTGCGCTGTCCACATCTGGTGCTGCCCCACTTCCGTGGTGATTATGGTGTCATCTTTTACCATTTCTGATATTTTCTGAATTACATACTGCGGCTTTATTTCCGAATCACTGTCGCGGTAAGACAGCGGGAAATCTTTCTTCCACTGCGATATCTGAGTATTCCACTCTTTGTGTTCTTTTTTCTTTACCTCTTTTGTCAGTTCCGGAAGTATATTTTTTGCCGAACCAACTATCGGCAGGTCCACTTTAATAATTTTGCTGATAGCGGACGGGTCTATATCAATGTGAATTATGTCCGCGTGCGGCGCAAAATCCGCAACCTTCCCGGTAACCCTGTCGTCAAAACGCGCGCCGACCGCTATTAATAGGTCAGATTCCTGAACAGCGTAGTTGGCGAACTTTGTACCGTGCATTCCAAGCATACCCAGGTTTAATTTATGGTTTGACGGCATTACATCCATTGCCATAAGTGTTGTGGTTATCGGAATATCAGTCTTTTCCGCGAATTTAATCAGCTCTTCCGACGCGTTTGAAAGCACCACTCCGCCGCCCACGTATAAAAGCGGCCTCTGTGCTTTCTCAATCATCTCCGCGGCTTTCTTTATCTGAACCTTGCTGCCGTCATAAGTGGGTTTGTAACCCCTTAACAGCGGCTGATCAGGATATTTTGAAAACTCTAATTCCGAAGTAAAAACATCTTTCGGCAGGTCAACAAGCACAGGCCCCGGCCTTCCGGTGGACGCGATGTGAAAAGCGTTTTTAATTGTCTGCGCAAGGTCCTTAACATCTTTAACCAGATAGTTGTGTTTAACTATCGGGCGGGTTATTCCCACCATGTCAGCTTCCTGAAAAGCGTCATTGCCGATAAGGCTGCTGTTAACCTGACCCGTTAATGCCACCATGGGGATTGAATCCATATACGCTGTGGCTATTCCGGTTACAAGGTTTGTAGCTCCCGGCCCGGATGTGGCAAGGCATACGCCTGTCTTTCCCGTGGAACGCGAATAACCGTCAGCCATATGCGCCGCGCCCTGTTCATGGCGTACAAGAACAAGTTTAATGGCTTTTTCGTTATAGATTTCATCAAAAAGCGGAAGCACAACGCCGCCCGGGTATCCGAACACCGTGTCCACGCCTTCTTTTTTCAGGCATTCAAGTAATATTTTTGCTCCGTTCATAAATGGCTCCTTGTGTTTATTTTTTAGTCTTTAAAAACCGCGCCGGTTGACGCGGAAGTTACGTTCTTTGAATAACGGTAAAGGACTCCTGTCTTTACTTTCGGTTCGGGGCACGTCCATGCCGCGAACCTTTTATCTATCTCATCCTGAGAAACTTTTAATTCAAGTTTTTTCTCCGGAATATTTATCTCGATTATGTCGCCTTCTTTTACTATCGCAATTACGCCGCCTTCCATCGCTTCAGGCGATACGTGGCCTATTGCGGCTCCGCGTGTTCCGCCTGAAAACCTGCCGTCGGTTAAAAGCGCGACTTCTTTATCCAATCCCATTCCGGCTATTGCCGCGGTGGGCGCAAGCATTTCGCGCATTCCGGGGCCGCCTTTTGGGCCTTCGTACCTTATAACCACTACATCACCGGGCTTGATCTTTTTCCCAAGAATCGCTTTTTGCGCGTCTTCTTCGGACTCAAAAACCCTGGCCCTGGCCTCCCGTTTCATCATCTCCGGAGCAACAGCCGCCTGCTTTACAACAGCGCCGTTGGGAGCTAAATTTCCAAACAGTATGGCAAGTCCGCCTTTTGGCGAATACGCGTTATCCGGCGTCCTTATCACGTTTGGATTTATATTTTCAACATCTTTAATATTGTCTTTTATCTTTTTTCCGGTAACTGTCATAAGGTCAAGGTGCACAAGGTTCTTTTTGGCAAGCTCTTTAATAACTGCCTGCACGCCGCCGGCTTCATAAAGGTCCTGTATGTAATGCTGTCCGCCTGTCGGCAAAAGTGCCGGTGACAATTTGCACAGCGTGGGCGTTTTGTCGCTGATAGAGTTTATCTTTGCCAGCCCGAATTCAAAGCCGGCTTCGTGCGCGATTGCCGGAAGGTGAAGAATTGTATTTGTGGAACCGCCAAGCGCCACGTCAAGCGTGAACGCGTTTTCAAATGCTTTTTCAGTAAGTATGTCGCGCGGCTTAATATCTTTTTCCACCATTTCCATAATCTGCATGCCTGCTGTTTTGGCAAGCCTTATCCTTTCGGAATAAACAGCGGGAATGGTACCGTTGCCGGGCAAACCCAATCCCAGCACTTCTGTCATGCAGTTCATTGTGTTCGCGGTAAACATACCGGAACAGGAACCGCAGGTTGGGCAGCTTACGTTTTCAATGGCTTCAAGTTCTTTCTCTGTTATTTTTCCGTTGGCGCATTCGCCCACAGCTTCAAAACCGCCGGATATAAGATCGTAGTTTTTGCCTTTATACTTGCCGGCAAGCATAGCGCCGCCGCTTATAAAAACGCTTGGTATGTTCAAGCGCGCTGCCGCCATAAGCATTCCCGGAACAACTTTATCGCAGTTTGGTATAAAAACAAGCCCATCAAAAGGATATGCCATTCCCATTATTTCAATGCTGTCAGCAATATATTCGCGTGATACAAGTGAATACTTCATTCCCTGATGTCCCATCGCGATTCCGTCGCACACGCCGATTGCCGGAAATTCCATTGGCGTGCCACCTGCCATTCTTACGCCCGCTTTCACGGCGTCAGCAATTGTACGCAGATGAATATGCCCCGGAATAACTTCATTAAATGAATTCACAACGCCTATTATAGGCCTTTTTAATTCTTCGTCAGTGTATCCGATAGCTTTAAAAAGTGACCTGTGCGGAGCCCGTTCCGGGCCTTTTGTCATCTTATCGCTTCTCATAATAATCCTCCTGTTTTACGTGATATTAACCATTTAACTGTAAAGATAAAACTTAAAAATTATATCAAAAAATGGCACTTGCTTCAACCATAAAACCCTTAAAAAAATAGGGTTTTTTAGCCTTAAAAGTCCGTAAAAATATAGCAAAATAGACCTTTTACGGCGCAAAAATCGTTTTTGATTGGGTTTGTTAAAGTTGGTGCCGGATTTTTGCGCCCAGTTGTCCGTTAAAGGACGACTGTAAGTCGCACTAATCCGACTAGAAGGACCGTGACTGTTAGTAAAAGGGTTGTAGAGGACAGAATGGTTGCGGCGTTAATTTTTGCTATTGCCGCGTGTGCCATTTGTTTCCTCCGTTTTTTTTATTAATAAATTTATACCATTTTATATATCATCTGTCAAATGAAAATATAACACTAAAAATAAAATTTGATTTAAATAATTATCACTTTCCCTTTACCATACCCAGCCTAGATGCCAAACCGCTTTTCCATATCACGCTTTTATGTATTTTCAACTTTAAATGCTCAATATTTTTGAAAGTAATTATATAATATCGGATCCCGAATATGCTATTCCATTCTTTATATTCAATGTGTTGAAGCGGAATACTAAGCTTTTGGTATCCTATCGAAAACAACGGTATTACTTTTAACAATATGTTTTTATCTCTGATCGCAAAATATAACAGTCCGCCATAAAAATAACAATTTTCAGTCCAAGCCTCTATAACTTCAAACCATTTAATATTTTTAATATTTTCGTTTTTCAGACCAAATATAATTGCAATTTCATTCCATCCTGATTTTTTCGAAGATAAATAATTGATGATGCACCACAATATTATAAAAAACAAAATTATCATTATAACTTTCGGACCATCTAAACCTTGGGCATATTCAACTTTCATAGTTCCCATCCTTTCTCAAATTCAAACCGTCTTCTATAATAATATTCATTTCACTTTCCAATATCCACCTTTGTCCCCGCCTATCCTTTTAAGTATTCCTGCTTTTTTCAGCGCTGAAATCTGTTTTTCAACACCACGACTTGTAATACCAAGTATTTCAGAAGCTTGCGCAGCGGACATCTTTGGATTCTTACGAAACATGGCAAGTATTTTCTCCGAACTTTTCTCCGAACTTTTCTCCGAACTTTTCTCCGAACTTTTCTCCGAACTTTTCTCTGAACTTTTTCTCCGAACTTTTTACTGGTACTTTTTCAGTATCTGCAAGCTATTTTTCAGACCTTCAGTTTATTATTATTACATTAATTTTTCCTCATAATTTATACAGTCAGCTGACAATCACTACAACAACTTTAACTTCACATCCGCCCTTACATTTAAAGCAGACGTTATCCGGCTAAGCGTATCAAGTGTGATATTCTGATTTCCCATTTCAATCCTTGATATCTGCTGCTGCGGCATTTTCAGTTTATCGGCAAGTTTTTTCTGTGAAATATGCCTTTTACGCCTTGCTTCATAAAGTTCATGAGCAAGCTGAAGGCGCAGACCTTCGGCTTCATAAGCATCTTTAAACACCTTATTTTTAAGCTTTCGATTCAGTACATTATCAAAAAACTTGTCCTCGTCTGCCAGTTTTATTTTTTTCATATAATCACTTCTCCCTTTTCAATTCTTTCAATAAAATCTTTCATTCTGTTTTCCGCGGTTTCTATATCACCACGGTTTAACTTTTGAGTCTTTTTCTTAAAAGCGTGTAAAAGAACAACACGCTCGCCAAAATTAAAATAATACAATACCCTGAAATTATCCTGTACTGCTTCAACCCTTAATTCATGGATCTTTTCTGTAATCTTTGCCGCATAGGGCCTATGCAGCATATAACCTTGTTCCCGCAGCATCGAAATATTACGGTATATCTTTGCCTGTTCTTTTTCGCCCTGTTCTTCAATAAAATCAAATACAGGCTTCCTGCCTGACCTTGTAAAATAGTATATTACTTTCATCTCTGTCCCTCTATGTTTTATTCAAATCAATTATACATCACATATGATGTGGTGTCAATCCGCCATTATTATACGTTTTTTCTTTTTCTTACCATAATTTTTTCAAAAGACAGCTCTTCAATAAACTTCTTCAGCGCTTTCAGAAATCAAAATTATGCGTAATTATAAATCCATCAGCTGAAGCAATAAACTTAGCTTTTTCAATGTCATTATCAATCATTCCCTGCCCGATTAACCAGCCTGCAAGATATCCAAGCCCTGCCCCGGCGCACCCGGCCGCAATCCCTACAACCAAACCTGAATCATTTCCGCCTGCCGCTGCAATAGCTATACCCGAGCCTGCCAACGCTCCGGCAAACGCGCCAATATAACCCGCTGCCTGAGCCCCCATCTCTGCTCTTGCGATATCCGTTTCAGAATATATCGGACAAGGCCAATCCGGCGGATATTGCAGGGTTTGTGCAGGCAAACCGGTTTTTATCGGCAGATTTGCATTAATCCTATCTGCTTTATTAAATATTTTATCAATTTCCTTTATTGCTACTTTATAAATAAAATCTTTAATCTTTTGACCGGACATCTCTATTCCGTTATATCCTCCATAAGGCGCAACACTATAATCAACCTTAATGTTCTCATTCGCCTGAAAAGTACTTTTGTAAATCATTCCACTGTCTGCGCTGCAGAGATAAACAGAACCTTCCGCAGAAACATTTAGATAAACATCCATAACATTACGGTTTTCTATTTTTATTTCAAACTTATCGACAGTTCCGCCAAGTAAATATTCAGCGCTAAACCCGGCAAGTAATTTACGGATATTTTTTTCTTCAAGCTTTATTCCCTTCATGTGCAGTTCATCAAATCCCGGAAGGCCCGAACTCTTAAAGATAAGCGATTCTGAAGCGGCATCAGAAAAAGCGCCTGCAAAAAGGAGAGAAATCGGTTCAGACGTCCCAACATATATTTCATTGATATCCCGCCTGTCTTCAAAAGGCAAAATTACCGTACGTTTTTTTAAAACCGCCATATTGTTATCTGCGGTAAATCCTGCCATTGGCTTTTTCAATTCCAATTTTTTAATCCGGATTCCATCCCTGTAATAGCGCGATTGATATGTTGCACAACCGGTAAGCATCTGAAGAATAACAATCACGCCCGTCAAAAACAGTATTTTCCTTAAAGTCAAATATATGTTCATTTCTTCTCCACCTTCCTTATTTCCCATACCGTCCCTTTTGCGTCAGGACAATGCACCCTGAATACCCTTCTGTTATCCTCATTCCATGACGGAAACCCAAGTTCCGCGCGCCACAGATACAGCTCCGCGACATGCATAAGCGCGCCGCAAAGCCCGGCAGGTTTTGTATAAGGGTTTTCGTATATAAATGTATCGCCTATTTTGTGTTTACACTCTTCGTACTGCTCCACCATTTTAATCTCAATGGGACAAAGGTCATCCCACACTGCCCTGTAATCCTGATGGTTCTTTATTGATGACATATCTATGTTCAGATCAATTTTTCTTTTCATATCAGCACCTCAACTATATATTTTTTCTTTTCCTTGCCGTAAATTTTTCAGATGACAGTTCTTCAATAAATTTCCTTAATACCTTCTGGCGTCTTAATATATCCTCTTCCTGAACATCCTCTGTTTTTTTCCATAGTTCTATATCACTTCCGGAATCTATTATCCCCTTAACCCTTTCAAAAATCTCTTTATCCAGCGCTTTACATTCCCACTGAAATTTCGCCAGCGCGAACCAGAAGTTATTTAATTCTTCAGGGTTTTCGTAAAGCTCTTTGTATTCCTTTAAAATATTCTCTGTAATATCCTTTACTTCCGCGCCGTCATCATATTTTTCAAAAAAGGCGTCTCTTATTGTTTCATATGTATCATTTGAGGAAATTGCCGTTCCCCACGATGCCATAAACCCTCCTTTTATATCAGCTGTTTAATAAATTTAATTCTTCCCGCGTAAGCGTAATATCCGCAGATACGGCATTTGTCTTTGCCTGTTTGGCGCTGCGCGCCCCGCAGATAGCGCCTGTGACGGCGCTGTTTGAAAGCGTCCATGCCACCGCGATATTGGAGACTTCGCATCCCCTGATAACCGCCATTGGTTTCATCAGTTCAACAAGACGTAATGCTTTTTCTAAATTATCACCCTTGAACATATCATCATTTTTTCTGTGGTCCGTTTCAGCAAACGCCGATACATTATCCTTGTTATACTTGCCTGATAATAGCCCTTTTGCCATCGGGCTATAAACTATAATTCCTATATTGTTTTCTTCACAGAACTTAAAATCCACCGCCGCTTCACGGCGCATTAAACTGTACGGCGGCTGCAGCGATGTTACCGGCGCGATATCCTGCACGCGTTTCATCTGAGCCCCGTTAAAATTTGACACGCCCGCGTATTTTATCTTACCCGCTTTTTTCAAATCACATATCGCTTCCCACGCCTCTTCAATTTTTTCATCGGGCTGCGGCCAGTGTATCTGATAAAGGTCTATGCAATCAATATCAAGCCTTTTTAAACTGTCATCGCACTCTTTTATTACAGATTCTTTATCAAGTACCGCGGACATATCGCCCTTATCATCCCACACCCTTCCGCACTTGGTGAAAATATATAACTTATCTCGTTTGCCCTTAATTGCTTTTCCAAGGACTGTTTCCGCGTGGCCAAGCCCGTACGCGGGCGCGGTATCCACCCAGTTAATTCCGCAGTCAAGCGAAGCGTTAACAGCGTTAATAGTTTCATTGTCATCCTGCGGCCCCCACGCAAACTTCCACCCTTCTCCTCCCGTGGCAAACATACCAAGCCCTATTGTGGATATTTCAAGATTACTTCCGCCAAGTTTTTTATATTTCATATTTTCCCCCGCTCCCATAAATTATAAACAATCTTTAAGTTAAAAAAAAAGCCCGGGCTTTTGACCCGGGCTTTGTATGTTAAAGTTGCGATTAACGTTTGCTGAACTGGAAAGACCTTCTGGCTTTCTTTTTACCGTATTTCTTTCTTTCAACCATTCTGTCATCGCGCATTAAAAATCCGCCCTTTGAAAGAATCGTGTGCGTGTTTTCATCTGTTTTTGAAAGGGCCCTTGCAACGCCCATCCTTATTGCGCCTGCCTGGCCTGTCTGTCCGCCGCCAAGCGTCTTGCAGTTAAGGTCATATTTTCCGGACGCTGTAATTGCTTCCAGCGGTTCCATTAAATGGTCAATATGCGTGCTTCTGTTAAAAAATTCCTTTACGTCTTTTCCGTTAACAGTAACTTTACCTGTTCCGTTTTTTACCCATACTTTAGCTATTGATGTCTTTCTTCTTCCTGTTCCATATAATACTGAAGCCAATTTAAGGTTCCTCCTTATTTAAGTTCTAACGGTTTGATTGAAGTAAACGTGTGCTTTGGTCCTTTAAAAATTCTTAACTTTGTAAGCATATCCTTGCCAAGCTTGGTTTTAGGAAGCATCCCTTTAACCGCTTCTTCAAGAACTTTTTCAGGCCTTCTTGCCATAAGGGATTCAAACGTTTCTTCTTTAAAACCGTTTGGATAACCGCTGTGGCTCTGGTAAACTTTCTTTTCCATCTTCTTTCCTGTAAGAATAAGCTTTTCCACGTTTACAACGATAACAAAATCCCCCGTGTCAACCTGGGGTGTGTAAGTTGCCTTGTGTTTGCCTCTTAATACAGATGCTATCCTTGATGCCATGCGGCCAAGAACCTTACCGTCGGCGTCAACGATGTACCATTTTCTCTGAACCGTTTCCTTTGTTGCGATGAAAGTCTTCATGTAAAAAAAGTCCTCCTAATCAAATAAAAAAAATTCCTTATTCACATACCCTTTAAGGATAAAGAAATATATAACATTAACAAATAATTGTCAACAGTTATTTGTTCCGCTTTTATTATTGGTACTTTTCCCATCTTATTACATCCTGCGCTTTGGGTTTTTCCTTAACAGGAAATTCATCAGGAACACCAATGGCAATACTGCATATAAGCCTGTATCCGGCAGGAACTTCAAGATATTTAAGGACATCATCACTGTAATCTTTCTTATCCCCCGCTATCCAGCACGCACCCAAATTAAGCGCTGCAGCGGCCAGCAGCATGTTTTCGGCTGCGGCACAGCCGTCTTCAAGGTAATATCTGGTGTCTTCGCAGATTATGACAATGGCGGCAGACGCTTCTGTAAGAAAACTGCCGTTATTTCCTATTATTTTTTGAAGGCCGTTAATTCTGTCTTTTTCAGTTAGAATTACAAATTTCCATGGATTCACAGACCGCGCGCTTGGCGCAAGGCAGCCCGCCTGTGCAATTTCAACAAGGGTTTCTTTTTCTATTTTCGCGCCCGCTTTATATTTTCTTATGCTCCGCCTGTTTTTTACAGCTTCAAAAAAATCCATATCATTTCACCTTTTATTTTTTAATAACTTCTTTATGTATCCCAGCTCTTCATTTTTTGACTTTATTTTGCCGTCAAGTTTTGCATCCAATACCTTTTCAAGAAGCCTGCCGTATTCCGGCCCTGTCTTTATTTTCATCTCTTTTAAATCCCTGCCCGATATTTCAAGCTTAATGTTTTTTAAATTATGAATATAGTTTTCTATCCTGTTTTTCACGTAATCACTGTCGCACGCCGCCATAAAGTAATACAGGGTTTCATCCCTGTACCCTTTTAAAAGCGCGTAAATTTCGCTGTTATCCGCGGCTTTTTTATGCAGCCCCTTAAATACTTTGTCCTCGTCTTTTTTTCCGGCTGCCACAGCGTCGCGCCACTCTGTTTTAAACTTTAACTTATCAACCAGCAGCAGAAAATCCTCTTCAGGCATGTTATAGGTAAATATCATAAAATATACCAGCGGTTTTAATTTTTCCGGCACAAACGCCGCGGCTTTCTGCTGCATTTTATCAACCGTCATATCCAGCCTGAATTTTTTCCCAAGCCTTGAAAGTATATTCATGTCATGCATGCGTTTGAAAACCTTGTACGGATTGGCTTCATCAAGCGATATAAACAGTTCATCCTTTATGCGTTCGCCGGGCAGGTTTTCAAAAATGTTGTATTTTAAAGTCTGTTCAATGAACCGCTGCGTGTTTTCTTCTATTTTGAAATTATATCTCTGCTCAAAACGCACGGCCCTTAATATCCTTGTGGGGTCGTCAATAAAACTCATATTATAAAGAGTCCTTATAATGCCGTTATTTAGGTCTTCAAACCCGTTAAAATAATCGGTAAATTTTCCAAAGTACTGCCTGTTAATCTGCACAGCCATGGCATTAATGGTGAAATCCCTTCTGTAAAGGTCGTATCTGATAGGGGTAAATTCTATTTCAGGAAGCGCCGCCGGAAATTCATAAAACTCGGCGCGCGCGCTGGTGACATCTATCCGCCTGCCCTTATCAAGGAAAACCTTGCCCGTTTTAAACCTTTCAAACCCTTTATACGCGCCGCCCATTTTATCCGCCAGAAATCTGGCGAACTGCATACCGTCGCCTTCCACGGTGATATCAATGTCCATATCTTTTTCATTCAAAAAAAGATCCCTTACTATGCCGCCCACAAGATACGCGTTAACGCCCATTTCATCGGCATATTCCCCTATCTTCATGATAAGGCCGTAAGTGTCCTTGTCCAGCTTTTCTTCCATCTTATCTTTCATATTAATATCTTTTTCGTGAAAAATAATCTTCTCTTTTTTTATGGGCTTTTCTTTGTAAAGAAACTCAAAAATATCCGCCCTTGTCAGTATGCCGGTTAATTTTCCGTCTTTTACCACAGGCAGGTGCCCTATATTGTATTTAATCATAATCTGCTGCGCCTTCATAATTGAAAAACTTTCCTCGGCGGTAATTACATTTCCGCTCATGTAGCCGCTTACGGGAATAGAACCAAGGTTGTGAAGGATGCCCTTTTCAATATCTTCTTTTGTTATGAAGCCGATTAACTTATTATCTTTTACTATCGGCAGGCCGTTATTGTTAAAACGGATGCAGATCCTGTAAGCTTCTTCCATGGTAAGTTCCGGAGAAATAGCACGCACCGGAGATGTCATAATATCGCTGACCGTGAACCTATCCTGAACTGTTTCAAGCATGGCTTCATAAACCTTGTCACGTATGCTTTTTATTGCCACGCCTTTTTTAACCGAGATTACAGCCGCGGCAGCGGTTTTATGGCCGCCGCCCTGAAACTGCAGCACCACCCTGCTTATATCTATTTTTTCATCGCTGCTCCTGCCCACCACAAATATCTTGTTGCCCATCTGCACCACCGACACAATGGCGTCCGCTGCGTTCATGCTCATGATATGTGATGTCACGTCGGCAAGCTGCTGCACGTGTTCTGTAAGGCGCGCGTAGGTTAAAAGAATCTTATGCCCGCGCATGTCAAAAACCTGCAGGTTCTTTAGAAGCCTGTCAAAAAGCTTTATCTGAGGCGTTTCAAAGTGTTCTTTTAAGAAGTCCGAAAAAGCCTTCATATTTACATTTTTTTCCATAAGCTTGGCTGCAACGCGCATGTCCGTAGGCGTGGTATTAATACTTGTAAAACTGGACGTATCCGCAAAAATTCCCAGCATAAACAGCATGGCTTCGTCCTGTGAAATTTCAATTCCCTTATTTAATAATTCTTCCACAAAATACGTGGTGCACGCGCCGTATGCTGTTTTTATAATTTTAACATTGCCGCCGCTTATTTTATCTTCGGTCATGTGGTGGTCATAAATAACAGTTTCAATTGATTTTTCTTCAATGATTTTTTTAAGCGCGGGCGAAAGCACGCGCGACATGGCATCCACAATTATTACTTTTTCAACCTTTGAAAAATCAATGTCCTTTTCTTTTAACACCTTAAATTTATGTTTAAAGAAAGTATAAAAACGCCTGACTTCCGGGCCAAAGCTCCACGGCAGGTACATGACAGCACCTTCATTAAGTTTTGACGCCGCCACCATTGACGCAAGCCCGTCAAAATCAAGGTTAAAATGCGAGGTTATAAGTTTCAATTATTGCCTCTTTTATTAGACTTAACAATTTCGTAGCTGTAGGAATTTACCCCAATTACTTTTCCTTTGGAATCATTAAGCGTGATATTCATTGTGTGTCTTCCTAAAATGGCATTTTCCGGGGCTTTAAATAAATTACTTTTTATGTTTGTTACGCCCTGAAAAGGAAAAGTAAGGCTGTCCGGCATTATAGCACCAAGTTTTTGTGTCTCTGAAAAATACTCTTTTTTATCCGGCCCGGTAAGAGTTATTTTTAATACAGTGTCAGTTAAGGTTTTAAGCGTGTCGTTGATTATAAAGACCATGCTCCATAACTGCCCAAACCCTATGTCATCGCCCTGCGCGATTCTTGTGGTAAAAAGGCGAAAGCCCGGCAAAACAGGCTGCATGGATTCCTTAAGCTGATAATAACCTTTTTTGGGATTTCTGTAATAGTCCACCACCGCCCATGTAATAGACGGCCAGCATTCGCAGAACATAAACTGTAAAAGCCCGTTAAGGCTTTTATACCGCTGCAGCCTGAATGTCTCTGTCTGCTCTTTTAAATAATCGGCCTGATACTGCTGTGAATTTTCTATGAATTCCTGAAGCGAATTCCCTTTATTAACCCGCGCGATGTCAAAAGTGGTCTTAAACTGAAAATCGTGGTATTCCCACGCTTCAAAATCCGGCGGCCACATGCCTGCGGCTGCTATTTTTTCCATCTTTTTCATGGTCTCCATGCACGGCAGCGCCTGCGCGCCGTATTCGGTATTAATAAAAGCGTCTTTAAGGCTGTCCAGCGTGGATGATGATGTTATGAAATTACTGTCATAATACCACCCCTGATAAGGGTGCTGCTTAAAATCGGAAGACTGTTCAATGTATCGCACGGAATCTTCTTCACGGGCTTTTCTGTACAGTACAGGGTCAAGCTGTTTTGCGTTTACCGAAGGTTCATTATGGCAGCACCAGATGGCAATGCTTGGCCTGTTGTAATGGAGGTTAATCATATCCTTTATCTGGCGCGAGGCGTTTTCCATAAATTCAGGGGTGGTTTCATAGCTCCACTGCAGCGCGAAATCCTGCCATATCATTATTCCCTGCCTGTCAAATTCACGGTAAAGCTCTTCCCTGTTTACATGGGCGTGCACCCTTATAGTGTTTAAATTTGCCTCTTTCATCATCTTTACATCTTTCTTTATTTTATCCTCTGTGTATTCCGACAGCCACTGCGTGGGAATTATGTTGGAACCGCGCAGGAATATCCTTTTTCCGTTTAAGTACCATAAATTATCCGCGCCTTTTTTAAGTTCTTTAATACCGCTTATGTCAGCGTAAGTATCCTTAATCCCGTTTTCAGCGGCGATGGAATATGAAAAATTATACAAATCAGGGGTTCCAAAATCCCAGGTCCACCACAGGTGCGGCTGTGCAATATCCGTATGCAATAAGAAAGTATTTTTACCGGGATATAAAATGACATCCCTTTTTATGGTTAATGGTTTGCCTTTAAAGGTTTCCGGTTTTATTGTTTTTGCAAGCTTTGCCTTTACCGGTGATTTTAAACTATTTTCTATTATGATTTCGCTTCCAACGTTCCATATCCCGTCATCCTTAAGGCACGGGGTTATCTTAATCCTGCATATCTCTATTTCATCCGTCTCTTCAATATATACATCATTCCATATACCGCCGGTATTCTTGTCCTGTCCGTATTTCTTTGACCAGGACCCCGGCCTTGCGTCATGGTGGTTAAATATGCCTTTAATAAGGTATTTTTCATCCGGCCATTTTTCTTCCGGCTCTTTTGGCGAATTAACTTTTAAGGTTATTTCGTTACTGCCGCTTCTTAAAACAGCTGTCGCGTCAAAATTAAAATGCTGAAAGTAGCCTTCGTGGCTGCCCGCGAATTTGCCATTTATATAAACATCCGCAAAGTAATCAACGCCTTTAAACGCAATCTTATATTTTTTACCGCTCTTTTTTTTAAGGGTAAATTTCCTTGAATACTCCGCCCGGCCGGCAAAATCACAGCCCTGCAAATACCAGTTTGACGGCACTTTTATCTTTCTGTATTGTCCCTGCGCTCTAAAATCCCAAATACCATTAAGGCTTATCTGTTTTTTCATGGCTGCTCCTTAAAGACGGTGCGGATTAATAACCGGTTTCCACGCCGACCAGTATTATTGTAATATCTGTATCATCCGGGCGTTCATAAATTATCGAAGCTACTTTGCACAGTTTATTGGGGTTGTCCATATTAAGCCTTTGCGCGTTTCTTACCGCCACTTCTCCCCTTATCCTTTTAAAAGCATCATCAACGTTTTTAACTATTTTATTTATTCCGGCAACTATGATGACTTTTTTTGGGCCGTATATCATGGCGGATACCCGGTTGCCAAAAGTATCCATATTCACCAGAAAACCATCAAGGGTGATACCGTTTGTGCTTGTAAGATAAGTGTCGGCAAGGCGCACAGCCCTTCTTCTGGCATCCTTTATCTCTTCAATAAAAGTGCCCGGAAGCCAGTGGTGAATCACTTTATTTCCCCTGTTTATCAGCTCTTCTATTATTCCGGTCTCACGCACGCTCTGTGACCCGCCCACTCCCACCACTTCATCTTCGCCTATAAGTTTAAGCATTTCATCTTTGGCAGCTTCCAGATTATCAACCCGGGTTACTTTAAAGTGATTCTTCCTTAAATTCTCTACTACGCTTTCAAGTTTCTTTTCTACATCTTTTAACATTTCCATCACTCCTGTGACCGCAGTATTATCCCCGTTCGGTCAATTCGGGGATAGGCATATTATATCAATTAAAAGGATTTTTACAAGAAGGGATGTTTTTGATAATCAAAATAATATCCTTTAAACCGGTTAAAAATCGCACCTTACAAAATACCTAACGTGCAGATTTGACAAAGTTGAAATATAATTATATACTTTCTCATCAAACAAATTGTTGATTCAATATATGTCTATTAGGGAGGTATTAATAATGAAGAAAATGTTATTGATTGTTTCAATGGTTTTATCTGCAGGTTTGCTTTTCATTTCATGCGATACAGGCGTTAATCCCACTTCCCCATCAAAAGAAGAAATAGGCGCTGTTACAGGGCCGCAGGCAGTCCCGACAGCATGGGCAACAGCCATAGCGGAAAATGGCGATATTCCTGTTAACACCGAATACACCTACACAACAGACCCTACAGACGGCTCTGTTGACTGGGATGTAACCACAATTACCGCCGGCCACATTCAGGGAATCGGCGAGCACGCCGGAGAATTAAAATGGCTGGACATTGACATAGTATTTGAAGCGCCGTATTTTTATACAGCCGAAGGTTATGCCGGATATTACATAGGCCTGCCCATGAACTATGAAGTACGCATTAAAAATACCGGCAACCGTAATTATGAACACCTTGACGTTGCCGCTATTCATGAATATTATGAGTCCGATGAATGCGACAGATGGTGGTACCCTTACCCGCAGAATGTTTCGGTAGCTAAGGGAGAAGCAATGCCCGGCGATTCAATGATGTACTGGAGGGATGTTTCAATAGCAGCCGGAGAAGAACTTGTACTTGAAGGAACCTACACGGCGCCTATGGCAACATGCGACGGCCTTGACCAGATACACCTTATAATTCAGCACACCAACAACGGCGCGGCACACGCCGCCACAATGTATTACAACCCGGAAGCGGCAGTTTACTGCCCTCCTCCGCCTGACGTTAAATACTAAAGTATTAAATCATCTGATATAAATAAAAAAAGCGCGGGAAACCGCGCTTTTTTTATTTATGCAGACAGGCTACATTAGCTGTAAAAATGACAAGATGCTAAATATGGTGGGCGTACCCTCTGGGGCACGGCCGTATGATATTTTTAAAATATGGTGGGCGTACCCTCTGGGGCACGGC
>PGYV01000002.1:62785-154573 GCA_002839855.1 Candidatus Goldiibacteriota bacterium HGW-Goldbacteria-1 | reverse complement strand
GGCCGTATGATATTTTTAAAATATGGTGGGCGTACCCTCTGGGGCACGGCCGTATGATATTTTTAAAATATGGTGGGCGCAATTGTCATGATATATCGAACGTTCGCCGCATATTATGCGGCTCACCCCTTAGTTTGTCTAAAAAATAAAAATAGCTAAAAATGGTGGGCGCAACTGGGATCGAACCAGTGACCCTTAGCTTGTCGAGCTAATACTCTAACCAGCTGAGCTATGCGCCCACATTTTTAGCTATTTTTAATCAACCGACTATACAACAACTTTACAAACCTATTTAAGAACTTATAAATTTTATACTAAACTTTATTTATGTCAACTATTTAATCTTCTTCATATCCAGGTTTTTTACAAGTTTTAAATCATTCTTTTTAATATGCAGGACAAACCAGTCAAACAATTCTTCTTTTATCTTTACCGCAAGTTTTTTGGAATCCATTCCTGATGCCGCCTCTTTTGCAATCATCAGTTCCATTTCAAGGAATTTATCATGAAGCCTTTTATGTCCTTCCATATCAGGATAGCGTAACTTTTCCATCATTGCCTCTTCTGTTACAAAATGTTCTTCTGCCGCTTTATAAGTGTTTTTCAACGCATTGACCACACCACCACCGGTTTTCGCGGACTTATACGCCTTTTCACAAACTGACATATAATGATTATGCTGTTTATCCAAAACTTCCACTCCTGTGGCTAAATCTTTTGTCCATTTCATATCTTCCATTGTATTCTCCTGTCTATTTAATAAAATATATTTTATCAAAAATACCGTCTTTATACACGGCCGATTTTGCTTAAAAACAGTTCTTTTAATTCATCCCTCTTTTTCGGCAGGCAGTAATCCGGAGCAAGCAGCACATTCTCATTAGCCTCTCCGTGAAAGCGCATCAGAACCATTTCAGCAGGCATTAACTTAACACATTCAGCCAGCGCGTCCGCGTATTCATCCAGAGAAAGGAGTTTGAATGGTTTTTTAAGGTACTCTTCGCCGGCTTTAGTATCTTTAAGAATGTGATACGGGTGAATTTTAACTGCATCAGCGCCGGACTTAATTATCATATTAATTGTATTTATATAATCATTCCTGCTTTCTCCATTAATACCTATTATCATGTGCGCGCACAGCTTTAATCCGGCGCCTTTTACAAGTTCTGCGGCGCGGACATATTCCGCCGCGTTATGACCCCTATTTATTGCCTTTAAGGTTTTATCACTGGCGCTTTGCAGCCCAAGTTCCACCCATATCTCTTTTAAGCTGCCGCTGTAACTTTTAAGCAGGTTTATCTTTTCATCATCAATACAATCCGGCCTTGTCCCGACATCCAGCCCTATCACTTCCTTAAATTCAAGTATTGGGTCATATATTTTTTTTAACTCTTTGACACTGCCATAAGTATTTGTCCCTGTCTGAAAATACGCCATAAATAATGTATTTTTTCCATAACGTTTTTTACCCTTATTTATCCCCGCGCGTATCTGCTTTTCTATGGGAATTTTCGTGTCATTCCCGTCAGGAAGGCTGCCTTCCCTGCAGAAAACGCACCCGTCAGATGATATCTTGCCGTCTTTATTCGGGCACGCAAACGGCAGGCTTATGGTTATCTTGTGTACCCTGTGGCTGTATTTTTCGCGGAAGTATTCATTTAAAGTCTTATACAATTATTGCCTCCAACACCAATTATTTACCCGTATAATAAAAAAGGCGGAGCGCTTTAAACGCCCCGCCTTTTGATTAATTATCGGTTATTCCGGTAAGTTTCCTATTCTGTCCATTTCTTCCTGCGATATGTCAAAGTTTGCGTATACGTTCTGCACGTCTTCATCTTCATCAAGCGCGTCCATAAGCCTTAACATCTGTTCCGCGGCTTTGCCCTCTACCTTTACATAATTCTTTGGCACCATTGTAACTTCTGCCGAGGAATATTTAACTTTTTTATCATCAAGCGCTTTTTTAACGGTTTCAAAATCAGCCGGCTTTGTGGAAATATCATATGTGGCGTCTTCATTTTGAATATCATCAGCGCCCGCTTCAAGAGCGATGCTCATAAGCGTATCTTCATCAATTTCTTCTTTGGGAACCGTAATATAGCCCTTCTGTTCAAACTGCCATGCAACAGCGCCTAAAGCCGCCATTGCGCCGTTGGCTTTTGAAAGAATCGCCCTTACGCTTGCCGCAGAGCGGTTTTTATTGTCCGTTGTAACGGCAATTAACAGCGCTACGCCCGCAGGACCGTACCCTTCATACATTAATTCTTCATAAGTAATACCTTCAAGCTCGCCGGTACCGCGCATTATTGCTTTTTTGATATTGTCATACGGCATGTTAGCAGCCTTTGCCTTGTCAACAACCGTCCTTAAACGGGCGTTGCCGTCAAGATCTCCGCCGCCTGCCCTTGCCGCTACCACAATTTCCTTTATAATCTTAGTGAAAGCCGCGCCTCTTTTAGAGTCAATGGAAGCTTTCTTCCTTTTAATAGTTGCCCATTTGGAATGCCCTGACATCATTTCCTCCGTCTGTTAAACTAAATAATTATTTTTTAAATTTCATTTCTCTTCTGTGTTTTTTTCTCTTGTGTGTTTTGATCTTTGCTTTGTGCCTTTTCTTTCCGCAACCCATTCAAAAACCTCCAGTATATTTTAAAATCTGAATTTATCTATATTACAATTTAAGGCCTTTTCCGTCAACCTTAATACACAGGGCTTCGGATTCGGCTATAAGCTCTTTGTCGCTTTTTCTTATCACTTCGCCTTTTACAACAAAAAACCTGGACCGGACTTTTAAATACCTTGCCCGCGCCAGGACTTCATCACCCACTGCCAGCGGCCTTTTTAATTTCACTTTTATGTCAGCACTGACAGCAGGAATTTTATCTTTTCGCAACGGTAAATTTACCATAATTTCATCTAAAAGTAAAGCCACCATTCCGCCGTGAACCGTATCTTTATACCCCTGAAAAACCTTGGGAAAAACATAGCTGGTTTCTATTCCCTCTTCTGTCAGCACAAAATCCAGCTTCATGCCGATAGGATTGTCTTTTCCGCACGCTATGCAGTAATGGTCATCTTCCCAGGCGCTCATAGTTTTGCGACAATATCCCTGTTTAAAATTACCTTATCAAGGTTAGCCTCAAAAGGCGCCCTTATTATGCCTTTTTCGGTGATAATGGCGCTTATAAACCTTGCCGGCGTCACATCAAATGCCGGGTGCAGCGCTTTTGTCTTTTTATGGGCAATCTGTTTGCCAAAAATCTCTGTTACCTCTTTTTCACCCCTCATCTCTATCGGTATTTCCGCCCCTGACTTTATGGAAAAATCCATCGTGGAAGAAGGTGCAGCCACATAAAACGGAATATTATTTACATGCGCAAGCACCGCAAGCGTATACGTTCCTATCTTGTTGGCGGTATCGCCGTTGGCCGCTATCCTGTCCGCGCCTACTATAATTACATCCACAAGTTTATTGCTTATAAAATACCCTGCCATGTTGTCCGTAATAAGGTGGTGATCCACTCCCATTTCCGCAAGTTCAAACGTGGTAAGCCTTGCGCCCTGAAGATACGGCCTTGTTTCATCCACATATACCGAAACCTTTTTCTTCTGCGCTGATGCCGCCCTTATAACGCCAAGCGCCGTGCCATATCCTGCCGTTGCAAGCCCCCCCGCATTACAGTGTGTTAATATCCTGTCTTTGGGCCTTATCAATTCCGCGCCTATTTTTCCTATAAGTTTATTGTTATCCAGGTCTTCCTTGAATATTCTTACCGCCTCATTTACAAGCAGTTCTTTTAAACTTTGAACACGCCTTTCCCTGTTGGCTTCGGCAAAAGCAAGCATTCTTGTTATAGCCCACTTAAGGTTAATCGCGGTCGGCCTGGTCTTAACCAGAAAATCGCCGCTTGCCTTCATCTCTTTTTTTAGTTTTTCATAAGTTTTAGCCTTGCTTTTTTTAATATCCATAGCCATTCCAAAAGCCGCGGCTATGCCTATTAATGGCGCCCCCCTTAATTTCATATCCACAATTGCCTTACCTGTCTCTTTTGAATTTTTGCATAAGATGTACTTTATTGTATGCGGTAAAAGCGTCTGATCAAGAACCTTAAGAGTTCCATTCTTCCATTCTACCGGGCTTGTCTCTTTCATCTGCGCCTCCCTTAAAACCATTTTCAGCCTTTTTAGGCTTATTATATCTTTGCTATAACTTCTTTCATAATTTTAGTAAGCTTGGGTTCTGCCTCTGCGGCGTTTGCAAGAATTTTGGCTATATCAGTCGGTTCAAGCTGGTCAGGATTACATTCATCTGTCACTACCGATATGCCAAGTATCTTAAGCCCGGCGTGTACTCCCACAATCACTTCCGGAACCGTTGACATTCCCACCATGTCGCCGAATTTCATAAACATTCTGTATTCAGCCCTGGTTTCAAAACACGGACCCAGTACAGCCACGTAAACGCCTTTGTGAATCTGAATGCCGTTTTCTTTTGCGGCATTTTCCGCAAGTTTAATTAATTCCGCCGAATACGGCGAAAGCATGTCCGGCCAGCGTACGCCAAGTTCATTGTCATTAGGCCCTACCAAAGGGTTATCTCCCATAAAATTAATGTGGTCTTCTATAATTGAAATTGAACCGCCTTTTAATTTGGGATTCATTCCGCCGCACGCGTTGGAAATTAAAAGGTGCGTAACTCCCATCGCTTTCATAACACGCACCGGAAAAGTTATCTGCTGCATGGTGTACCCTTCATACCTGTGAAAGCGGCCTGACATTGCAACAACATTTTTTCCGCCCAATTCTCCCAGAACAAGTTTTCCGGAATGCGACTCTGCTGTTGACTGCTGAAAACCGGGAATGTCCTTATAATCAATTACACAGTGTTCTTTTATTTCTTTGGCAAGGGCTCCAAGGCCCGTTCCAAGTATTATGCCGACTTTAGGTGAAAAGTTTTTAGATACGGTATTTATCTTCTTTACGGCTTTGTCTATCTGTTTTTTTAAATCTGACATTATAGCCTCCGGGTATCGTTTTGCGCGGCAGACAGCGCGTTAAGCCAGAATTTTTTTAAGTTTGTCTTCCTCAACGCCGGTTAACTTTATTACCTTGTGCCGGCTTTTAA
This sequence comes from Candidatus Goldiibacteriota bacterium HGW-Goldbacteria-1, assembly GCA_002839855.1. Classification (NCBI taxonomy): domain Bacteria; phylum Candidatus Goldiibacteriota; species Candidatus Goldiibacteriota bacterium HGW-Goldbacteria-1. The sequence continues at coordinate 149,445 of PGYV01000002.1, read as the reverse complement.
ATCCTTTTACAATTTCAATATGCGACTTATTTATGTCAAACACATCCGAGAAATAATCCACAATTTCATCATTTGCCTTTCCGTCTTCGGGGACCGCCGCCACTTTCACTTTCAAAGCGCCGTTGTATTCGCCTGCCAGCTGCGTTTTTCTGGCATTAGGCACCGCTTTAACGTTTATAACAAAACCGCTGCCCGCCTGTGTTATTTTTATCATTAAACTCCCGGAAGCAGCAGTTTTGAAGCAAGGATTAAAAGCGCCTTTCTTGCTATGTAAATAAGAAGTATCGCGATAACAGGGCTTATATCCATATTTCCCACCTGCGCAGGAAAAAACCTTTTTATAAAATTAAGCAGCGGGTCTGTAATAGAGCCTATTAATTTAAAAACAGACCTGAATTTCACCTGTGCGTCATAAGGCAGCCAAGTGCCTGCCGCGCGCAGAAAAACCAGTATCATGTAGGCATTAGCCAGTCCAATTATTATTCCTGCCGCAAACTGAAAAGTTGTCATTTGCCAAGTTCCTCCGAACGATTTTTTGCAGCCTTGATGGCGTCCTTAATAATGTTTTTCATGCCGCTTTTTTCCATTGTTTCAATGGCCTTCTGTGTGGTGCCGCCTTTGGATGTCACCTTTTGCCTTAACACTTCTGGTGTATCCTCAGATTCCAGCATAACCTGCCCCGCACCTATCATTGTCTGCGCGATAAGTTTTTTTGCATCCTTAATATCAAACCCAAGTTCTTTTGACGCTTCCATTACCGCTTCCGCAAAATAGAAAAAATATGCCGGCCCGCTTCCGCTTATTGCCGTCACTGTATCAAGCTGTTTTTCGGGTAATAAAATTTTTATTCTGTTAAAAGTATCCAGTATTGTTTCCGCAAGAAGCATCTGTTTTTTTGAAGCTTCTTTGGACGCGCAGTACCCGCACGCGCCTTCGCCCACAAGCGCCGGCATGTTTGGCATTACCCTTACCACAGGCACTTTGCCTGTGACAGCCTGTATCTTTTTAACGGATAAACCGGCCATAATACTGATTATTAATTTGCCCGCGGTAAAATCCGGCTTTAAAGGTGATAATATATCCGCATAAACCTGCGGTTTTATGGCAAGAAAAATGACATCACATTCTTTAACAAGCGCCTGATTTGACGCGGCAGGTTTAGCCTTAAATAATTTTTTTACGGACGCAAGCGCCAAAGAGTCTGTGTCATATGCAGTAAGTTCAACTGAGGTTTTCATTTTTGATGACACAAGGCCTTTCATGATAGCCTTTGCCATATTTCCGGACCCTATGAATCCTATTCTTGTCTTTCTCATTTTGCCTCTCTATTATTTAGTGTAATTTCTTTTACCGAAAAGAGACGTGCCGACTCTTACCATGTTAGCGCCTTCCTGCAGCGCAATTTCAAAATCATGCGACATTCCCATTGAAAGCCACCCAAAATCAGCAGGCGCGTCTTTTTTTATTTCATCAAAAACTTTCCTGGCGCGTTTAAAATAAATTCTTGAATCTTCCGCGTTATCAGAATAAGGCGCCATAGCCATTATTCCAGCCGGTTTTATTCCCTGCATTTCTTTTATCCTATTATAAACTTCAAATGCTTCAACAGGCGAAATTCCAAACTTTGTCTCTTCGGGCGAAACTTTAATTTCCAGAAGGCACTGTAAAACTTTTCCTTCTTTCAGGCACGCTGAATTAATCTTTTCCGCAAGTTTTAAACTGTCAACAGACTGTATCATATTAAAAATTGAAACTGCTTTGTTTACTTTGTTTGTCTGCAGGTGCCCTATCATAAACCAGGAAAGATCTTTATATTTTTCATTTAAAACTTTCTGCTTTTCTTCAGTTTCCTGAATCTTGCTTTCTCCAAAAACCTTAATCCCTGCTTTAACCGCTTCTTCAATATCATCTGTAGAGAACGTTTTTGATACAGCTACAAGCAAAGCATCATTATTTATGGCTCTTATACGCTTCAAAATACTTTCAATATTGTCTTTAATCTGACTTTTTTGTTCCATAATGAAGTTTGCATACCTTTTTAATAAGGATTTTGTATTAGTTAGTATTATAAGCTAATAAGGGATATTTTCAATAGGTTTTTAAAGGATTAACCATTTTAGTTTCATAATGAGAAAAACCGACAAAATTACGAATATAATAACGCTTTCGTTTCATTTGGCAAAACCGGTGTTCCGCCAAGAGACAACTTACAGCTAACAACTTACAGCTAACAACTAACAACTTACAACTGACAACTTACAACTTACAACTGACAACTGACAGCTGACAACTGACAACTGACAGCTGACAGCTGACAGCTGACAACTGACAACTGACAACTGACAACTGACAACTGACAACTGACAACTGACAACTGACAACTGACAACTGACAACTGACAACTAACAACTAACAACTAACAACTAACCTGTTACCTGTTACCTGTTACTTGTTACTTGTTACTTGTTACTTGTTACTTGTTACTTGTTACTTGTTACTTGTCACTTGTTACCTGTTACCTGTTACTTGTCAGCTGTTACTTAGCCTTTTCAATGACTATCTTAACCGGATAGCTTTTATACCTTATCGTAATACGTTTATTAAAATATAGTTTCAGCCTGTCTCCCGGCTTCATGTCTTCTTTTGTTTTTTTGTCAGTTAAAGTAAACCGCGTGGAACCATCGCACAATACCATATACACTTTTTTATCCGCTGTTTTAATATAAAACGGCCTTATATAATCAATCTTAGGTTCAACGGTTACTTTATCACCCTGTGCCTCGGCTTCCTGTTCCAGCGCCGCGTCATTCTGCATTTTTTGCGTAAGGTATTTATTCTGAAGGTACTCGTATTCATCGGCTTCACTTTTAGGGCGCACTACCGTTCCTTTTAAAAAACCCGAAAGCAGATTTTGGCCCGCGTCTGTTTGATTATCTTTTGTAGAACTGTAAATATCCCAGCTATTATACACCTGTACAGTGGAAGCCAGCATGGCATTTGCATTTCTTGCGCCTTTTACAAGAACAAGCTGGCCTTCCTTTAAATCTGCAGGCCCCGCATTTTCAGTTGAATACATTAAAGTGTTTTCATCAAGATAAAATTCCAGTTCTCCGGATTTCTTTCTTAAAATATATTTTTCACCGTCTTTTTTTTCCAAAGCCCCCACCTGCATAAATATCTTTTCAGCAGGCTCTTCCGGTGCTGTCTGCGCGGATGTGGTATCAGCATATGCCCCGGCAGAAAAAGTTAAAATTAAAAACGCGCATGTAATCAGTTTAATTTTCATTACTATCCTCCGTATTGGAAACATTTTTTTCCGACTTAAAACCAAACTCTTCATAACTTCCTGAAAATACAAAACCTATAATTAAAGAAAAAGCGCAGTGCAGAAGTATTATTAAGAAAGCCCTTTTATCCGAAAATCCGTATGCCGCGTAAAAATATCCGGCTTCCGGAATAACCCTTAAAAGTATCAATATGAAAGAAAAATTCAGCCCTTTCCTTAAAAAACCTCCTGGAAGGGCCTTATTTACCGTCTGAAAGACAAGCACAGCCGCAAAAGCAAAAATAATGTTAATTACAGCAAGCCATACCGGAGTTAACACCCTGTCCGTATCCTTGGGGAAACCCGGAAAACCGGTGGCTATCGCGTCCTTATACACCATATACAGAATTACCTCTATCGCGGCAATTATAAGCCCTGCCGCCATTGCCGACTTAATCATAAGACGTATCTTTCCCATTATTTTTTCCCCTTTTTTACGTGAATTTCCGCGTCTGACTGGCGTATGTACAGCGGCGCTGCGGAATATACCGCCTGCCTGGAAGCCTGTTTTTTATTATCCATTAAAAGGTTATTTAATGACTGTATGTTTATATGTTCCATAATAACGGTTTTGCCTTTATTATTCTCCGCTGCTATTTCAAGCAGTTTTATGTCCCTCTCTAAAATATAAATATCACATATACCTTTTATTTCTTTCTCAATATTTTCCTTAGCGGTCAGTTCATATTCCACGGTGCCTTTTTTATAAACACCCATATAAACCTCATTGCGCCTTGCGTCCAGCAATGACACTTTTTTTGCGCCCGAGCCTTCTCCCGTATAGGCAAGAACATCAAGCGTTGCAGCGCCAAAAAAAGCCGCGCCGCTTCCGTCAGCCAAGCCCTTTGCCACAGCCATACCCACCCGTATCCCCGTAAAAGAACCGGGCCCAAGCGTGGAACCATATACGTCAATTTCATCCGGCTTTAATTTTATCTTTTTTAACGCTTTGTCTATCATCCCCATTATGACGGCGTTGTAACGCTTCTCGCCTTCAATATAACTTTCATAAAGGCAGTTTCGGTTTTCAAATACGCCTATGCCAATTTCTTTGGTGGATGTGTCCAGAAGCAGTGACTTCATTATTTTTTTCCGCCTTTTTTCTCATAAAAGATTATCTCTCTTTTATTTCCGCCCTTATGGTTAATTTTCACTATATGGTCATAGATACCGGCAATCTGCATCACTTTTTCGGGCCACTCTGCCACGCAGATAGCCCCTTCATCCGCCGTGTAATCCCTGAACCCTATCCGTTCAAGTTCCGCGTGGTTTTCCAGCCTGTACAGGTCAAAATGGTATATCTTCATCGTGGTGCCGTAGTATTCTTTCATTATGTTAAAAGTGGGGCTTATAACCGCTTTACCGTCAGCGCCAAAGAATGAAGCAACACCCTTAATAAAATGGGTTTTGCCCGCGCCAAGTTCCCCGGATAACGCCACCACGTCATTTTCAGCAAGCCGCTGCGCGTATTTTTTTGCAAGTTTAACAGTAGCTGCGGCTGATGCTGTTTCATGTTTTTCAGTTTCTATATAACCCTTTAAAAGTGATTCCATGCCTTTGAATAAGTCTCCTTTATTATTTTGGAGCCGCGTTTAACATAAACACCTTTTTTTGCCGTTATCATTCCTGCCTGAAAAAAAGGAACACCATAGCCCGCCATAAACTTTGCAAACTTTTTCACCTTATTTTCAGGAACTGTAAACAAAAGTTCATAATCTTCGCCGCCGTACAGCGCGTATTCTGCGGCTGTTGTTTTAGTTTTTGCCGCATATGCCGCAAGTGACGGCGAAACCGGCAGTAAGTCCGCATCTATCCGCGCGCCTGTGCGGCTTTCTTCGCATATCCTTGAAATATCGCTTATTAAGCCGTCTGACAGATCCATGCACGAAGAGACGCACTTTGACATTAAAAGAAGCCTGCCCTGTTCAAGCTTAGGCTGCGGTGAGATGAATTTTTTTACAAGCTCTGATTCATTATCTTTAATCTTTTTATCCCCTTTTTTTTCAAGTATCTGCAGCCCCGCTGCGGCGCTGCCAAGGCATCCGGTTACAAATATTCTGTCGCCGGGGCGCGCGCCTGACCTTAAAAGAAAACCTTCATCGGCCTGCCCTATTAAAGTTATGGATATAAAAACCTTATCAGACTTTATTGTATCCCCGCCCGCAAGCACTACGCCGTAATTTTCAGCATAAGCCAGAATGCCGCGCATTATCAAACCGGCATAATTTCCGGAATCTTTTTTTGGAACCCCTATATTTACAAACATATATCTGGGAATTCCTCCCATGGCGCAGATATCAGAAATATTTATGGCCGCGGCTTTTGCGCCGATCTGTATGGGGGTAAAGTATTTTCTTTTGAAGTGGGTATTTTCATAAAAGGCATCGGTGGTAATTAATAAATTTCTGCCGCTTTCCTGAATTACGGCGCAGTCATCGCCTATTCCCTTTATCAGGGAGCTGTCTTTAACTGTTATTTGGGATTTTATCGCGGAAATTAATTTAAATTCCTTCATAAATCTCAGTTCTTTACGCGTTCATTCAGGACAGTCTGCCTCAGTTTAGCGTATTCGGTGACTATTTCAGGGTATTCTTTTACCACTCTTGTATATATTTCCAGCGCGCGTTTATCGTCCCCGTCGCTTTCATATATCTTACCTATGCTTGTAAGCGCTTCCGCGCTTAAAAAACCTTTTTTATACTTTTCCACTATCTTATTGTAATAATACATTGCTTTATTATTGTCACCGTTATTACGGTATGCATCCGCTATTCCAAATACCGCTTCTGCTGACCAGTCCGTATCCGGAAACTGTTTTGTTATTTCAGTGTATGTCTTTAACGCGTCATTGGTGTTAAGAATACTGTTATAACACTCCCCAAGTTCCAGCATAAGCCAGGCATACATATCGCCTTTTTCCGTATTATATTCCGCGATAAGATCTTTATACCCTTCAATAGCGGGAATAAACTGCTGGCTGTCCTTGTACGCCTTGGCTATTCCAAGTTTTGCCTGCCGTACATGGTCTTTATAGTTTTCGTCATTATCCCAGCGGTTTACAACATACTGGTATTTTTTTATGACTTCAGGATACCTTTTAAAAATAGCGTTTTTTTCCGCGCCTTCAAGGGCCCTTTCTATAAGTTTTTCATCATTGCCCCAAGCTGTAAAACGGTCAACAGCCATAAGTACACCGGTTAAAATTACAGCTGAAAGTAAAATTAGAGCAATTAAGCCCACATTACTTTTTTTAGGTAAAGGCTGCTGTTCCTTTACAGTTGGTTTTCCAGGGCTTTTTTTCTTTGCAGTTTTCTTTTTTTTATTTACGGAAGGCATTTCAAGTTCCCCTTTTTTGCGGCCGCACTTTTCTTAGTAAGTGGTTACCTTTTTTTCAGCTTTATATATTTGTCCGTCTTTTGCCACTGCTTCAACCCAAGCCGTGTATTCACCTTTGGGAATTGCCACACCCATTGGTATCATGGCTTTGAAAGCCCACAGTTTCTTGATACTGTCATACTTTAACGGCACTTTAAAAGCGCCCGGCACATCAACGCTGCCAAAAACTTTTTCAATCATATCAGTGGTTTTTACTTCTATAGAAACAATTGTGCCGGACGCAAGGCCTTTGTCCGGCGTTATTTTAAAATCCAGTATCTGGTTTGCGCCTTTAGGCAAGCCTGCGCATCCCGCCGTAAATAGAACCGCTGTCAGCAGAACAAAAAGAAAGCTTTTAAACTTCAACTTCCTCTCCCGGTTTTAATTCCTGCGTAAATTTAAGGCGCGCGCCTATATTGTCAGATGCGCCCTGCGTGTTGCTGATAAGTTCAAGGCCAATATAAGAAGGAACAAAAAACAGGATAACAATAAGCATTGTAAGTTTTATGGTTGAAAGAAGGCCGTCGTATGTATATAAACCGTAGCGGTTATTTACCCATATAAGCGCAAGAGCCGCAAGAACATAAAGGAAAGAGAATATTAAAACCACCCTTTTCGCGTTGCGCGCCCTGTATGCGTTAATGTCAAGATCCAGCTGCAGGTCATCAAGTTCCTGCTTCTGTTCCACCGTTAAAGGCTGGTTTATAAGTTCGTCTATCTTTTTAGATATGCCCAGGTTTGCGGAAAAAATGGAAATTATCCAGCCCCACATAAGGATAAAAAGAAAAGAGATAAGAATAAGCAGTATTGGGACAACCATGTAAGCCTCCTGTTTATTTAAGCTTCATAATAGCTTTTGGAATATTTAAAGCAATGTCTCCTGCAGTTATGCCTTCTTCACTTGTTTCTGAAAGTAATAAGTCCCCGGCAAGCCCGTGAATATAACTTCCAAGTATTCCCGCCTGAACCGACTGCATTCCGTGCGCCATCAAAGCCGCGATAAGCCCGGTTAAAACGTCACCGCTTCCGGGTGTTGCCATTCCGGAATTGCCTGTTGTGTTTACATACATATTTCCCTGCGGATCGGCAAGCATTGACCTGCCGTCTTTTAAAAGAACGTTAATTCCAAAAGATGCGGTAAAATCCTTTAAAATCTTTATTTTTCCCTTTATTACTTCGGTAATTTCAATATCACAAAGCCTTGCCATTTCTCCAATATGTGGTGTCATAATAACATCTTTGATATTATTTTTCAAGCAGTTTTTGTCTGCTGCAACAGCGTTTATACCGTCAGCGTCTATTACAAGCGGGTTTTTAAGCTCTGCTGTCAGTTCCCTTACAAGTTTCTGCGTTTCCGGGTCCCTTCCTATTCCCGGCCCTAATACTACTACCTTTGCGGCGGCACACAGTTTTAATATATTTTCTTTATTGGAATATGCCAGCATCCCTTTTGAAGTTTCTTTCAGGTTAGTTACAATCATTTCATCACAACCGGGTTTTACAACGCTATGTAGCGATTCCGGAATACCCACATTAACTATTCCCGCGCCGCTTCTTAAAGCGGCTTTAGCGGCAAGCACAACAGCACCGCTTAAACCGGGAGAACCGCCAAGTATAAATATGGGGCCAAAACTGCCTTTATTTGCGTTTGGCTGTCTGTAAGGTAATAAAGGGCCAATAAGTTCTGCCGTTACAAGGACATTCGGCCTTGGCTGCAATAATAATTCAGGAGGAAAATTAATGTCCGCCACCACAAGCTTGCCCGTATTTGCATGCCCGGGAAAAACAGCCATTCCTGTTTTTGGCAGTCCAAAAGTAACGGTTAAATCCGCATAAACAGCCACACCTTTTATATTGCCTGTGTCGGCGTCAACACCTGACGGTATGTCAACAGAAACTGTTCTTTTGTTAAGGGTGTTTATGTATACGATAAGCTGTGCCATAAAACCATCTACATCCCTGCTTAATCCCGTACCAATCAGTGCGTCCACTATGATATCGCTTAATAATATCATCCGATTATTACGGTTAATGTCTTCCAGCGATTCAAATTTTACAACCGTTATTCCATACTTTAGCGCCAATTCCATATTCCGCTTTGATTCGGGTGACATTTTAGATGTATCACCGGTTAAAAAAACATTAACCGCAGCGCCTTCGCTTAACAAATGGCGCGCAATTACAAAACCGTCGCCGCCGTTATTTCCTGTGCCGCAAAAAACCGAAATGTTACGGTATGCAAGCGGCCCGTATTCATTTGTCATTGCGGTTACAGTATTCGCGCCGGCATTTTCCATTAATATGGAGGCGGGAACGCCAAACTTTTCCGTGGTCACTTCATCTATAGCTTTCATTGAAGCGGAATCAACAAGGTACATTTTTTAACCCTCCAATATGCAGACCGCGGCTGCGGCCGTATCTGTGTGAGAAATTGTAATCAGTATAGACTTTGCCTTTTTCATTAAAAGTATTTTTTTAATTTCCGGGGTTATCTGAATTTCCGGCCTGCCGTTTTTGTTGTTTGTTGTGCTGATGGAGTTTAGCGCGATCCCTTTTACATCCGATACCGCTTTAATAAACGCCTCTTTAACGGCAAACCTGCCGGCGAAATGCAGCATGGAATTTTTCTTGCCGGAACAGTAATCAATTTCAAACTGATTAAATACACGTAAAAGAAAACGCTTATTGCGCTTTACGGCCGTTTTTAATTTTTTGACATCTGTAATGTCTATCCCTATTCCCCGTATCATAATAAATATTTATCCTTTTCCAGCTGTTTTATATTTTATTATTATACAACAAATTTTAGCGGGAGATACATATAAATATGAGGGGCGGAGAGTTTCCTAACCCATAAACTTTTATCCCATATCCCATAAATAAAGGCCGAGGGACAGATGCACGGAGGGACGGGAAAAAAAGCATTTAAGCTATAGGCAATTAAGCAGAAGCGGAAACAATAATATATTCTGTTATTGCTTAATTGCTTAAACCGTTAAAGCGCTATTTTTTGCAGGCGCGGCAGTTGATTTTAAAGGCAGTATTTTAATAAATAGAAAATGCGCCCTAAAGGGACGCGGCTATCCCGCCTGCTTCAGCTCGCATGCTCGCTTCATTGCCGGGATTTCCGCTTCGCAGGCTCGCTCCAACCACCACAAAAACAAAACTGCCGGACAGCGCGGGAGCGCTGTCCCTACAATTTCAAATACAATACATATATAAACACCTTTCCGGGGTTTAATAATCGGTATTTCTGCTATAATTGATTAAATTTACCGCTTTTCTGATGGAACCGGATTTATGATACAAACGTCTAAATTTTGAAGTTTAAAAGGAGCCCATAAGTAAATGGACAGCCGGCTGGATAAAATATACAAGCAACACGGGAAATACGTTTACAACGTGGCGCTGGGCATGCTTAGAAACCGTGATGACGCCCAGGATGTCACGCAGAACGTATTTATCAAACTGCATAACAGCCTGGATTCTTTCCGCGGCGACGCAGATATAAAAACCTATCTGTACCGCATGGCGATAAATAGCAGCATAGACTACATCAGACGGCAGTCCACGCACAGGGATAAACTGGAAAAGATGGAACCGGAAACAACGGTATCAATGCCCGATAACCTATCTTTCTATTCCTTTATAGATAAACTTGATGATGACCACAAAGCCGTCCTGCTTTTATCGGAAATAGGCGGCTTTAAATATGAAGAGATAGCTGAAATCCTTCAGACCAAGACCGGAACAGTAAAATCAAGAGCCAGCAGGGCTATCGTAAAACTACGGGACATACTGGCCAAGGAGGTACTAAAATGATTTGCAAAGACGTAACAGATAAATTGTATCACATGAAAAAAGGCGAACTTTCACCCATGGAAAAACTGGAAGTAACCTTACACTTAAAACACTGCCCTTCCTGCATGGCTGAAAGCAATGCTATCAGCAAAGTCAGGGCATTATTCAGGGATTCTCTTGAACCGGTTCCTGACGAGGTGTACCGTAATATACAAGCATCTACATCTCAAAAGAGAGGCTTTTCTATTCCCTTTTTAAGGCCTGTTCCCGTGACAGCTTTTGCGCTCTCACTTTTACTTCTTTTTTCACTCTTTAAAATGACAATTACACCTAAAAATCAGGAAGACGAACTTGCGGCATTTGTATATGATTCCTACGCGCAGTCAAATGAAACCTACGACGATGAAATTCCGTCAAACATAGAATACGTGACATATGCATACTAAACAATATTTTAGGAGGTTTATTCAAATGAAAAAGTTTTCTTTATTACTTGTTTTAATTGCAGTTTTAACAGTTGTGCCTTTATTTGCTTCAGGAAACACACCGCACAGGGACAAACCCGGAAACGGTCCCGGCGTTGTAGGCGCTGACGGTATTTTTGACCTTTACGAAGAACTTGACCTTACGCAGGACCAGCTGCTAAAGATAAAACAGTTACGCACCGAATCACGCGAAAAAACACTTAATTTAAGGCATGAAATTCATATGACTTTTTTGGAGCAAAAAGACGAACTTGAAAAAGACTCTTCCGATACAAAAAAACTTGATGCTACCTGCGACAAAATAGCAGAAAACCAAAAAGCCCTTATGAAACTGCGTCTAAAAGATATGCTTGAAGTTAAAAAAATTCTTACCCCCGAGCAGAATAAAAAACTTATTATTCTGATGGAAACAAAAAAAGACGCGTTTAAAAAGAAAGGTTTTTTTGGCAGTCACAAAGAAAAAAAGCCTTAAATTAAAATAAACTTTTAAATAAAAAACACGCCCATATCAGGGCGTGTTTTTTATTTTTGAAGCCTGATTTTTAACTGTTTTAAAGTTTTCCTGTCTGTCAGGTCAAAATGCAGCGGGGTAACAGTTACATAACCGCCATCCACCCAGTCAATATCCGAAGCAGGCCCTTTAAGCCTTACCCTTTCAACAACGTGCCAGAAATATACCGTTTTGCCTTTATGCTTTTTTTCAAGGTACTTTTCCCTAAATTCATCATTGGCTTTATGCGTAACTTTTACGCCTTTAATCTTAACGGTTGACGCAGGCACATTTATATTTAGCAGCGAGTATTTTTTTATTTTGACCTTTCCTGACAGGACATTTTTTACAATATCTCCCGTAATTTCGGCAGCCCTTTTAAAATCGGCATTCTTTTCGTAATCATTTATGGATGCCGCTACAGACGGTATGCCTAAAAGCGCGGCTTCTGTGGCAGCGCCTACAGTACCGGAATATATAATAAACTTGCCGTAATTAGGGCCGTGATTTATTCCGGATACCACAATATCCGGCGTTCTCTTGCAAAGATTGAATATGGCAAGTTTTACGCAGTCTGCCGGCGTGCCGGATACACTGTAACCGGAAGCATCGGCAAACTTTACTTTTTTTACTTTTAAGTGCTTATGTATGGTAACGGAATGGGAAGCCCCGCTTTTCTCGCTTTCAGGGGCAATTACAAACACATCTGCAAATTTAATAAACTCACTATATAAAGCCTTAATGCCTTTGGCTTTTATCCCGTCATCATTTGAAATTACTATCAGCGGCTTTTTTGAAATACTCACTTTAACCTCTGCATATAGTATCTTAAACCTTCTAAAACACCTGCTGCATAATCAGTACCGGACATATAGAAATCCTTGTTTAAGGCGCTTAATTTCAGTTTATTATGGGCATTGCCTACAACTATACCCCGGCAAAACGATTCAAAAAGGTCTATATCGTTTTCACTGTCACCTGCCACAATAGAACTATCCAGCGGCAGTGCAAGCTTATTCACAAGAAAAGCCGCCGCTTTTCCCTTATCACAGTTTTCCGGAATTATATCAAGGTATTTTTCGTGGCTTATAATTATTTTTGCCTTTATCCCGTTTTCACTGAATAATTTACCAAACTTTTGCCTTACTTCTTCCGCTTCCGAAGGATTAATGAAATAAGACACTTTCAACTTTTCTGACTTTCCCTGTGTTATTAAACCGTCCACTTTTTTTGCCGCTTCTTCCACTTTGTTTTTATCCCACAAAGCAGAAATTACATTTTCCCATTGAACGTCCGGTAAAAAAGCCCCATTTTTTACCGTGTAAATCTCCGAACCCGTACTTAAAATAGCCGCATCCGGCATTAAAAGCCCTTCAATAAAAAGTCCCCGCTGCATCTCTGTTACATCTCTTCCGGTTGCATAAACCAGATAGAAATCTTTCCTGTTCGCGGAAATAAATTCATTCAATTCATTAAGCGCCGGTTGGTCTCCCAGCAGAGTGCCATCAACATCACTAATAAGTGTTATCATTTTTTTCTCTGAATAAATACAGCGCCCGCTAAAAGTACAAGCATAAAGAACGGGAACCAATCACCGTATTTTGTATATAGCGTCTTATTGTTTTTTTCATTTACGTATATTTTTCCGCATAGCATTGCTTTTTCAAAAAGCCCCGAGCTTATAACTATATCTCCTGTGTTTGACACAATCCCTGAAATACCTGACGCCACACAGCGGACAAGGTACCTGTCATTTTCTACGGCTCTTAAAAGCGTATTTGTAAATATTTGTGCGGAAGCAGGAGTCCTTCCATACCAGGTTTCATAAGAAAGGTGGGCAAAAAAATCCACCCCTTTATACGCAAATTTTCTGCTTATTTCCGGAAACAGCCCGTCATAGCACACAAGCGGCGCAGTTTTAAACGCACCTGCCTGCACCGGTTCAATCTTTTCCCCTTTTTCAAAACCAACATAACCATAGCGCCTTACCACTTTTTTTACAAACTTAAAGGTGGACGCAAAAGGCACATATTCGCCGAACGGGACAAGGTGGAATTTGGAATAACTTCCTGTTATCTTTGCATCACCGGATAGCGCGAAAATACTGTTATAATATTTCATTTCGCCGTCTTTATAAACAGAGTAATCCGACCCTATAAGGTGCACAGCAGGCGTTTGTGTCCATCCTGTTATTTCAGCCGGCGCCGCAGCATCTGCCGCGAACATTCCCGGAAAACCTGTTTCCGGCCATACAAAAATATCCGGCTCGCACATTTTAGCTTCTTTAACCATTTGCTGCATTGTGCTTAATACCTTAATCCTGTAATTGACATCCCAGTTCACGTCCTGGTCTATATTCGCCTGCAGTATAACAGCGTTATATGGTTTTCCTGTTGCTTTCATATCCCTATATAAAAATGATGAAAAAACCGCACATATGAAAACCGCGGTAAAAACCGCAAGGGCTGTGATATTCTGCTTTGCTTTAATATCAAACTTTTTAAGAATTAAAAGCACTGCCGCGGTATTAACAAAATATATAATATAATTTAAGCCCTGAACGCCCGTTATTTTTAATATCTGAAGTGATTCCGGAAACATAAACTGGCTCTGCGCCGGAGTTAAGAGAGGAAAACCAGAAAACAGCCACTCTCTTATATATTCCCCAAACGTTAATAACACCGGAAGGGATAACAGTACCTGTGTGTCAAACCGCTTCTTTAAAAAAACAGATACCGCTGCCGGAATGGCAATCCATAGCGGCAGATAAGCCGCCAGCGCAAACCATGACACATAGGCAAAAACCCCCATAGGATATACATTTTTAAGCCAGTACAACCCTATGGCATAAAACACAAAGCCTGAAAGATAAGAAAACCAAAAAGTTCTTTTTATGTTTTCTTCCTTAAATATTACATAAAAAACAGGTATAAAAGCGCACCAGATAAGAAAAAAAGACGGCACATTAAGCCCCTGAAATATTATATTTGGAAAAGAAAACGCAAGCAATAAAGATGACAATAAAGCCAATAAAATAAGGTGTATTTTCATAATATTACCTTTCGGGTTATTTTTTTAAACAGTTAATGATATAACAGTGACACGCGTTTGTCAACGCCGGCAAATAAAAAAGCCCGGGCTTTTATGCCCGGGCTTTTTTATTTTATATATTTACTGAATATCAGATGAAGGCGTTCCCATTCTGTTTATCAGCATATTTAACATCTGGTCTATTACAGCCATAAGCCTGACCGACGCGTCATAAGAGCGCTGATAAAGTTTGGCTTTTGCAAGTTCCGCGTTTTCATCTACCGCGGTCACTTCAGACTGCATTCCCTGCAGAGCTTCAGCCGTTGTTTTATACTGAGACTGCGCATTAAGCGCACTTTCATAATTTGCTTTAAGCCCGCCAAACATAGATTCAATCTGATTCTCCGCGCTTAATGGTTTAATCAGGTTCATGGCTTTCGCAAACGAACCATCTTTATCAGTTATCACAAATGGTGTGATCGCATTCCCCGTTCCCCAGCTGTTAATGTTAGAAGACAGGTACATTCTTTGATCTTTATCCCTAAAAGTGGCTAAAAATAAATTAGGATTTGTTCCAGCATTATCAATATACCCTATATTCATCGCAATTAAGTTTATCTGCTGGCCTTCATTCCAGTTAATATCATATGTCTGATTCTCAAACTGTATTGTCAGCGTTCCACCAACCCCTGGATCTATAGAAAAATTGGGCCTTTGTTCTATACTGGGAGGAGAGCCTAAAAGATCAGTAACAACATCCGGACCGGATATCAATTTACCATAATTAACAGGCGCAGCACTTACCTGCTCCTGAAACAGTTTAAACATGGTTAAAAGAGGAGGCGGAACTACCGCATTGCCTCCCGCATTTAATTCTTCAATAATAATCTGCCTGGCTGCACTGATATAAAATGTATGGTTACTGTCATCAAACACAGCTGAGACTTCCTGTACATTAACATTTATCTTCTGAATCAAATCAGCAACCGTATCTGCGGCATCAAATTTCACTTCAATATTGTTTATTACAAGCGAACCTGTAGATCCGAGTGTTGTTGTAGAAGAAACAGCCATGACCTTACTTGAAGATATGTAATTATTCATCAATTTGTTATCCAGATTGGCCATAATAGCTGCTATATCGCCCGGCTGGTACTTCGTTCCGCTTATCATAGATATGTCCTCTATGTCTTCACTTACGCGAAAATCAACAGCACGGGTGCCTTCAAAGAAATTTCTATTACCCTGTAAACCGGTGACAGAATCCACCCCTGTCCTGTGAACCCTGTTAACTACACTTATCATTCCGCTTGCAAGTATGTCAAGGTCCGTAAGGAACTGCTGAACAACCACATCTCTGGCTTCCAGAATGCCTGCAATTTTGCCGGAAGAAATACTGTCCGTAATATTAAAAGTACCTATAGCAATATCATCCATTCCTGATTTACTGTTTCCCTTGATGGTGCTTATTGTCCTTGCATTGCCGCCGCTTACCACATCAATTCCGTTAACCAATACAATAAGCGCACCATCCGTACTTTCTGCGGTTGATACATTCATAAGTTCTGACAGTTTTTGCAGCGCAAGTTCCCTTTTGTCAAAAATATCATTAGGTATCTGCCCTGTTCCCTGCGACCTCATGATTGTCCTGTTATATGAAGCAATTTCTTCAAGATATGTATTTGCCTCATCCACGGCCGTGCGTAACGTACTATTTAAACCAATCTGCATAGCGTTTAGCGAAGAAGCTTTTGTACTGACAAGTTCAGATAAATTCTGGGCAGCCGCATATATCCTATTATTTATAGAAGCTATATCCTGATCAGCCACCGGCTTTGTATATTCAACAGCAAGATCTTCCCATCCCTGCCAGAACTGTTCAAGCTGATATGTTACACCCGGAATTGAAGCATTATTAACTTCAGGAAATAAAGCCATTATATTCTTATATACATCCGATAAGACTTCAGCTTTTCCAAGATTTGATATTTCAGACCTTATCTGCGTATCCAGATAAAGGTTTCTTATCCTCTGAATGTACGTAACAGCCGAACCTGTTCCCAGCTGGCCTGCACCATTTGGATTATTAAGCGGCTGTGTTGCGGATATATTGGCTGCCTGTTTGGAATACCCTTCCGTGTTCATATTGGCAATATTGTGCGACGCTGTATTTATGGCGGTTGTGCTTGCCCTCATTGATTTTAATGCCGCTTCCAGCCCTATTAATACGCTCATCTTAAACCCTCCTATATTTTTGTATCAAATTTTGATTTTTGCTGCTCTGCCTTTTTTTCATTTATAACACCGCTGTCTGTATAAGTAGTTGATGTTTTGTTATTTAATTTTTCTTTTAATTTTGCCGTAAAATCCATAACACCAAGATACTCTTTTATAAGGTGCGCGTTTCCGGCGTTTAATCCGTCAACTTCCTTTACCACGGCCATCAGGCTTTCCACCGCTTCCCCAACTTTCTTCAAACTTTCTCCGCCCTTTTCAACTACATCCTGCAGCCTTACAGGCTCTTCTTTTTTAAAGCCCGCCTGAAGCGCCAGCGCTTTAAATAATTCCATTTTTTCTTCTTCAAGATTTTTTATGGCAATTATCATGTCTTCCTGTTTCTTTATGAGAGTTTCAAGGTTTTTAACTTTTCTTTCAGACAGTAATTTATTTTCCTCAGCCACAACAGGTTTTAATTTAAGATATATTACCTTTTGCGATTCCACGCATTTAATAAATTTTCCGGCGGTATCTGCGTTTATCATAAAATATCCGCCTAATCTTCCAAAAGAAGTTTGGCCGCAAGCACATTTGCGGGGACTTTTCCGGTTTCAGCCACTTTGTCCTGAATCACCTTTTCAACTAAATCTGTCCTTATATCATCCATTTTGTTGATTTCCATAAGGGCTTTGCCTATTAACTTTGCCTGTTTGGAAATTTCAACTTTGTCTGAAACTCCGCCGGTAGCTGCAGCGTCCTGCTTTATTACCTGCTGGTTTCTTCCGGAAATATCCTTAATACCCTGCGAAATAAGCGGATTGATGTTTCCAATGTTATTGTCTGCCATGTTTAAATACCTCCTTTATTATTCTTTCTGATAATAATATATCGGATAAAAATAGAAAAACTTTAGTTTTTTTTGGGAGAAATGATAAAAGATGAATAAACCGGATTACTTCTGTGTATTGCCATCCATTTTTGACAGCTGATTGTACAGTATTGTCGCAAGGCCTATGCCGCCTGCTTTTGCCATTTCTTTTGCCATATTATCGTAGTGCATGTCATAGAATATGTCTTTTGCCGTGCTGTTGCCAAAAAGCGGGTCATCAGGCACGGTTTTTCTCATCTGTTTAAGCATATAACCCAGAAAAATTGATTCAAATTCAACAGCAGTTTTTTTCACTCTGTCTGCAGAATTTGTACCGCCTGTGTTTTCAGCTTTTTGTGCCTGCATTTCAGCATTTTTAAGCTGATTTGTAAGCCCAAGCATCTCTGTCCGCGCGGAAATTTCCGCGCCGCCAAGAAAATTAGACACTTAAATCACTTCCTTATAGAATCTCAAGCGTGCCGTGAAGCGCGTTGGCCGCCTTTATTGCCTGCAGTATGCTTATTATGTCTTTCGGCGAAGCTCCCAGCGTGTTTAAAGCATTAACCAGGTCAAGCACATCCACTCCCTGCGGAAGCGATATTAACTGATTGCCCGCGCCTTCAACCTTAATATTGGAATTTTCATATTCCATTGCCGAAGCACCCGGCAGGTACTGCGCGGGCTGCGATATCTGTTTTACCACATTAATATTTACATTAAATACGCCATGAGCAACAGCGCATGTATCAATAGCCACATCCGCACCCATAACCACGGTACCGGTTCTTTCGTTTATTACAACTTTATCAGAACGCTCTTCAATTTCTACATAAAGGCCCTCTACTGCCGCAGCAAATTCCACGGGATTGTTCTGAAAATCAAAAGGTACGTGTACTTTAATTGTACCGGCGTCCACCGCGTTCGCAACAGTTGTCCCTGTTTCTGTGGACCAGAACTGCGAGTTTAATATATCTGTCACCCTTGAAGCTGTTGTAAAATCCGGTATTGTAAGCAGAAGATACATGTCATTTTTGTCATCCATAAAAGTTACAGGAACTTCTCTTTCAACCGCACCGCCATTTGGTACCCTTCCCACCGTCTGTTTGGTTGCCGATATCCCGGGATTCACGTTCATTCCGCCGGTGCCTGTGGATACCGGGCCCTGTCCTGTAACATAAATTTTTTCATCCGCGCCTTTCATGACTGTCTGTAAAAGAATTCCGCCTTCAAGGCTTTTGGCGTCTCCCATTGACGATACTACAACGTCAATCTTATCCCCTTTTTTTGCAAAAGGCGGAAGCTGTGCGGTTACCATGACCGCTGCCACGTTTCTTATTTTTATCTGTTCAGACGGATCATTTATGCCGAAGCGTTTTAACATATTTGTCACAGCCTGATTTGTAAACACGGTAGTCTGCCTGTCGCCTGTGCCTTTAAGGCCAACCACAAGCCCGAAACCTGTAAGCTGGTTGTCGCGCACGCCTTTAAACCTTGCTATGTTTCTTACCCTTAATTCAACAGCCAGAAGCGAAGTTGCAATCAGGGCAAAAAGTAATATCATTAATACCGGTTTTAAAAGTTTCTTCATCCGTTTATCACCTCGTTATAATTACCCGCGCTTTAGTACGGGTTGTAAATTCCGGTTAAAACAGCCCTATCCAGTCAAAAAATCTGGTAAGTATTCCGGGCGATGTCTTTTCGCCTATTGGGCCGTTGCCTTCATACTCTATCATGGCATCAGCCACATTTGTTGAGTATATGGTATTGTTTGAAGCTATATCTTCCGGCCTTATTACGCCTTTTATTATAAGGTTCTGCTTATCGTCGTTTATCTGAATCACTTTTGTGCCTTTTATGTAAAGGTTTCCGTTTGAAAGCACTTTTTCCACCCTTGCGGAAATACTTGCAAGCAGTGAACCGCTGCGCTGTGTCTTACCGCCGCCGTCCTGATATTCCTCGGCTCCCATTCCCCATGAAGGCACATTGGGAAAAGAAGTGGATACGCCGTTTGCCCAGTTACTCATCCCCATTCCCGCTTCAAGGCCGGCCTTTTTATTTGTTTTAAGAGAAGCTGACTGCACCGCCTGAGTACTTTCTACCACAAGCACAGTGACAATATCGCCCACCCTGTATGCTTTATGATCTGTATACATTGACCCCATGTCATCTGTATTTATAGCAATGTCATCAGCGGCCGATATGCCCGCGAATAAAATAACAAAAGCGGCTGTTATTAAGAACGTCAAAGTCTTTTTTGCCATGCCGTTTCTCCTTATATAATTTTTCATTTTATTTTTCTATTATTACCCTTCCGTCAGGGCTTACTTTTCCGTCAAGGGTCTTGCCTGTCTGAAGCTTAACCTTTACCAGTTCGCCTTCCTTGCCGTCTTTATTTGGAATTCCGGTCGTTTCAACAGATAATGAACCTATCTTGACTATAACACTTACCGGTTCTCCCCTTTTGAACAGGGGAAGCCGGTCAAACATGTTATTTAATAATATGGTGCCTGCCGGTATTCCTCGCTTTGTATAAAACCCTTGAACCTGCGAAAGATCTGTTAAGACATCACCGGAAATATCCGTGATGTCTTTTTTAATAACCTTTACCATATCCTGTGACAGAATGGAACCTCTTGGCATATCAGTTGCCGCCATAAGGCAGTCTGTTGTCACCTTTACTATGAATGATACCGGTTCAATCTTTTCAAATTTGCCGTTTACATATACTTCCACAGGGACAATCACATTCCCTTTAAAACTGACTGAATTATCTTCTTTTACCTTTAAAAGAACTTCACCTTTAATCAGGTTTATATCGCGCCTTGCGTTCTTTGTTATTATTTCCGCGTCTTCTTTTTTCCACGGCATGTTTTCCATCACATACTTTACCGCCGCTTCGGTCACACTGTCATAATCTATCTTAGTGCTTTTGGTTATAACATATACTTTTTCAGCCCCGAAAAAATCCGCGTCAGGGTAATATCTTCTTATCACATTTTCAAGCCTTTCTCTGGTAACGCTTACACGATGCCCCGGAATGGCGGACATTTTCAAGTAAAGCCCTTCAATCTTTTCCTTTGCTGCGGAATTATCCGCCATTACCACTGCCACATCTTTTACATATATTTTTTCGGCTGAAATTTCAACCGAACCGCTTTTTAAACTTACCGATACAGCTCCAAAAATACAGTTTGGCAGTAGAAAAGCAGCTGTTAAAAGAACAAAAACATAGTTTTTCATGAAATTAAACCTGTATCATTACCTCTTAAGGTCATTTGCAAGCTTTAGCATTTCATCCGAAGACGTTATTGCCTTTGCATTTATTTCATAAGCCCTCTGGGATGCTATAAGGTTAATCATTTCTTCCACCACTTTCACATTGGAAGATTCAAGCATTCCCTGCCCTATTGTTCCGTAACCGTCAAAACCTGCCGTGCCTTCCACAGGTTCGCCTGTCGCTTCTGTTTCGCGGTAAAGGTTTTTTCCTATGCTTTCAAGGCCGGCCGGATTGGCAAATCTTGTAAGCCTTAACGTTCCCACCATTTCAAGTTCATTGTTGCCTGAAACGCCGACCATTATTTCTCCGTTTTCCCTAATAACAATCTGCGTGGCTTCTGCAGGAATAGTTACCTGAGGTTCAACAAAATAACCGTCAGAAGTGACAAGGTTGCCGGAACCGTCCATCTTTAAAGAGCCGTCCCTGGTATAGGCCATTTCGCCGTTGGGAAGCTGTACCTGGAAAAATCCGTCTCCCTGAATAACAACATCAAATGTATTATTGGTCTGAACAATTTCACCCTGAGTAAAAGATTTAGTTGTAGCGGCAAGCCTTGTGCCGTGCCCTATTTCTATCGGGGTCGGGTACTGGGCTCCCATATTATTGGTAACGCCTGCAGGCCTTATAGTCTGATATAAAAGATCCTGAAATTCAGCCCTTGATTTCTTGAACGCCGTGGTATTGACGTTTGAAAGATTGTTTGAAATTACGTCTATGTTTGTCTGCTGCGCAGCCATTCCTGTTGCCGCCGTCCAAAGTGATCTTAGCATATTAATACCTCCTGCAGTTTAGCCCTGACGGGCTTTTAATTAAATTGATGTTCTTCCAACTTCATTTACCGCTTTATCCAGCGTCTGATCCTGCGCCGTTATTGCTTTTTGTGACGCTTCGTATGCACGAAACGCGGTTATCATTTCCACCATTTCACGTACCGGGTTAACATTGCTTGATTCCACAAAGCCCTGCAGTACTGTTGTTTCTTCCACGTCAATATCTTCCGCAAGCTGCTGCCCGTCCAGCGTGTAAAAAAGGTTATCGCCTTCTTTTCTAAGCGGTGTGGCATTATCAAAAAGCGCCACCCTGAAAGTATCCATTTCCGCGTTATCCACGAATATTCTTCCGCCTTCATCCACGTGCACTTCAGAACCATTTATTATAATTTCACCTGACTGTCCAAGCACGGCATGCCCGTTCTTTGTAACAAGCCTGCCATCTGAATCAAGCGAAAAACTTCCGTCCCTTGTATACCTGATGCCGTTGGGTGTGTTTACAACAAACATGCCATTTCCCTTAACCGCAAAATCAAGTTTATTCTCTGTATTATTAAAAGAACCTTCTTCAGTTATGGAAGGTTTAATCCCGTCAACTCGAAGCTGTACGCCTTTGCCTACTGTGCCTATGGGAACCATTAAATCCCTTAAACCCGCACCCGGTATAACGGCCTTTTCATCCTGTACCCTGTGCAGAAACACTTCAGGGAAAGTAATATAAAGCGCCCTGTCTTTTTTATACCCGTTAGTATTGACGTTTGCAAGGTTGTTAGAGATTACATCCTGCTGTTCTGTCTGGGCAATAAGCCCGGATGCTGCCGTGTATAGTCCGCTTATCATTTTATTACCTCCGTTACCTCTGGCCTGCGGCCGCGTTCTCTGTCATGCTTCCTTCAGGTTTTGCCACATCCGCCCATTCCTTGCTGAACTTGGATTCTATAGGCGGAACATCATTTGTAACCGATGTTATTACAAAGAAGTATTTTTTGCCAACTTCCAGCCCTTTTACCACAAAATGAGTATCATTTACAGGCGACGGGTTAACCTTAACATATCCCTTGCCCGATGATTCCGTTATATAAATATTGTATCCCGCCATATTTGCAGGAGGCATTTTGCCCCACTTTACATCAACAGCGCCATTCTTTCTTACTTCTTTTTTCTGCGCTACAGGGAACATTTCAGGCGTGCCCGGAACCACAGGTGCCGGTACCGCTGAAGCTTCATTGCTGTACGCGCTTTCAACCGATGGATATGTATTATTAATTGAAGCCACAACAAAGTAATACCTTGTGCCGTTCTTTAAGCCGTCAATTGTCACATAATTTTCTTTTATTCTTTTTGCCACCGGAATATACCTTGCGCCCGGTGATTTGCTCATGTAAATGGCGTAACCCGTGACATTGGGCTCTTCGTTTGGCTCCCACGTCAGGTTTATTGCGCCGTTTGCCGGATATGAATTCAGATTCTTAGGAGGCCTTACCACGCTTATGGCGGTAAGTTTTTCCCTTTCTGTGCCGAACCTTAAAATAACAGAGAATCTGTGTGAGTCCCCAAGGTGTTCCGCGTGCCCTATATATGCGTAGTCAACTTCCCATATATCTTCCCTGTAAGTTACGCCGCCTGTAAGCCTGCCCTGCATTGTGGCAAAACCCGTATATCCGCCGCGCAGTCCAAGGTGCCTTTTAAAGAACCAGCCTTCCACACCCACATGTAACCTGTATGGATCCGGTTTAAGCGCCGTAATAGTGTTTCCGCTGATATCATAAATTGGTTCCTGAAGCGGAATTCCGCTTATATTAAGGTCATTAAAAAAATCAAGGTCAGCTGTCATTAAAAGGTTGTCATCTATATAATATGCGCTTGCAATCTTAAAAATGGTGGGTATTTTTTCTTCTGTGGTACCGCCCTGCCAGTGCAGCGTGGTCTCAATATCCTGTATGAAAAGCCCAAGGTTGATTTTTTTTCCAAACTGAGGAAGAGGCATTTGATAAAGCACGCCAAGATCAAGCCCAAGCCCGTTTGCAATTCCCTGAAGCGTGGTGCCGGATGATGTTGTATAAGAAGCGGTGGAATTATAATTTAAGTACTTAACGTTTACGCCCACCGAAAAAGTCCTTTCAAGGTTAAGCGCGGACGCAAAACTGCCGATTACGGTAAATTCTTTTGTGTTATTTTTGTCGTTATGTATAAGGGAAAGCACGGACAGCTGCCACGCTGTGTCCTGAAAGAAAGGCGAACCAAAAGAAAGAAATGTGTAATATTCCTTTCCGTTTAACAACGGCCCAAGAAAAAGGTTAACTTCCGCCCTTTCAAGCTGCGTTAAACCCGCCGTGTTCCAGTATACGGCGCTTCCGTCATCGGCAACCGCGCCAAAAGCATGGCCCATTCCAAGCGCCCTGCCGCCAACGCCAAGCACGCCGCCTTTATCAAAAGCTCCGGCAAACGCAAACTGCGCCAGTGCCAGTGAAAGTATAACCGCTGTTATTATTTTTTTCATGTTCCCCTCTCTTTTAATAATTAGGATTTATTATCTCGCCGTTCAGCGTAATATTTGCACCGCGAAGCATCTGTTCCGCGGAAATGTATCCTCTTGAATAGTTCTGAGCCTGTGCAATAGGCACGTTGACCGCCATCGTATTGCTGCCGCCATATAAAGCATTAATACCTATGTTACTGATGGAACCGCCCATGCTTTCAGCTATGCTTCTGGCCATCATTGCCACTTCTTTCATTACATACTGCGGTATGGTGTTTGCCGTTGCATATTCCATCATAAACTGTTTATTGCCGTCAGCATCGGTTGCGATGTAAGCGGACCTGATTGCGGATGAATCCACATTCGGGAAACCCGCCACATTAACATTGCCAGCTGCCGCACTTGGCGTTGCGCCCTGATAGTTTTCAAAACCCGGGAACGCCGTTAAAGGAAGCGGCTCCGGTATTGTGCCTGCGGGAGGAGGAGGAACCGGTGTCGGTTTGCCTTTTATTGCCTTCCACTCTTCCACGCCCGCTTTCGCGTTTGCCATCTGAGCGTTGTCTTCCGCAAGGTCTCTGTCGCCGATCTGTTTTAAAAGAATTTTTAATTTATTCAGTGCTTCTTTATTTACAGCTTCAAGCACCGGAGTGAACAGCTTTACAGTCTGCACCGGAGTGGAAGCCGTGCTTCCAAGTTTGTCCGTGGCTTCAAATATAAAAGTGTATTCCCCGTCAGACAGGGGCTGATATTTGTTATCCGTGCCATTCCATATAATCTGCGAAGGCGGAGCGCCTATATCCACATAAGATTTAACAAGGTTATTGTTTTTATCAAGTATGTTAAGCGCCCACCTGTCTATTCCCGCTTTTGAATCCGCGTTAAGCTTGAAAATTACAGTTTCTCCGTTTTTAGGAGCAAAAGAAATTGGTTCTACCGCGGCAAAAACATCCGGTGTGGGAAGCTTTCTTACAACTTTACCCCATTCCCAGTGCAGCGATATCCAGTGCGAATCGCTTTCGTTTTCAGCATCCTGTCCAAGCGGAACTCCAAATACATATGCGTAATCAATTCCAAAAATATACTTGGCTGACAAGCCCAAAGACGCCCTCCACGTGCCGGGATACATAACATCCACAAGGCCGCCCCTTACCGCAAAATGGCCGTCTATAAACCACTGCTCCGCTCCAAAATTAAACCTGTATCTTTCCTGCTCTAAAACGCCCGGGTCATTTACAGAATTAAAATCAACGGAAAAACTTGTGACTTCTTTTTCTATAAGCTGCGTTGTGCGCATTGAAAGCCCGATGGTTGAAGTAAAAAATAAGTTTTTTTCTATTCCGGTCTTGTACCTCTTCATCTGTCCCGAAACATCCCTTAACATAATTGAAATATTAAGGTCTTTTAAGAATTCAATAAGGCGCAGCTTGTAAAGGAAGCCCACATCCAGCCCCCATGACCATGCGTCAAATTCATCAGTAATAATTTTTTTAGCATCAGCATCAGTAAACATATATTTAACGTTTACGCCAAAGTTAAAACTTTTGTCCGAGGTTAAAGGAGTGGCATATGTTAAAAGCACGCTATTTGTCTGAAAAGGAAGGTTTATGTACTTCCTGTATTTATCGCCTAAAAATTCCTGCCACGAAGGGTCAAGCCCGCCCATTCCTGCGCCGCCAAACCAGTCATAAGTACCAACAGTTATGTCAATATTTTCTGTATAAAAAAGAGGAGTTGGAGGAGGAACACCTGCATTGCCAATGCGTACCGGTATAACGACTTTCTCCGGATACCTGCCTATTGGATGATAAAGTTTTTCATACGAAAGGCCGAAATACTGCCCTCCCAGCGCCATTGTGAAAGACGCAAATCCGGTATAAGGGACACCGCCATAATAACTTCCGCCTGTCCAGAAAATTTCATTATGATCCATCTGCGCAAGGCCGGCAGGATTGTAATATACCGTGGAAGAGTCGTCAGCAATAGCTGAAAAAGCCTCTCCCATCCCTATTGCCCTTGCACCTGTTCCAAAAGGATTGTATTTATCAAAAAACGGTTCTTTAACTTTCTCCCAGGTAATCTGCAGCGTATCGGTAAAATCGTCCGCAGACACAAACGGAACCGCTGCAAATAAAATAATAACTGCAAAAATGGACAGAATTACACTTTTTATGCGCACAATTGTCCTCCGCTATTCCTAATATGTATCCCGAAAATAAATATACGGGCAAAAAAACAGCATAAATATTTAAATTGACGCGCACAGGCGCGCCATTCTAAAATCACTTTCCGCAATACAAAAAATGCAGTATCTGATAAAACAATTTAACATAATAGCCCTTTGACTGTCAAACAAAAAAAACACATTTGCTTGAAACCGCCTTAAAACAATGGTTTTTCGGCTGTTTTCGGTTCATTTTTAACGCTTCTTTTCTCCGCTTTTATATGCCTGCTCTGTTAAAATACCCCTTATTTTATTAAACACGCCTATAATTTCCGCCTGTGTATAGTCAGGATACGTCCACGGCCAGGGCTCGTAAGACTTTGTATCCGTGTTAAACCTAAGCGTGGATTCTCCATATATGCCCTGCGACATATAAACCCGGTGGCTGAAGTTTTTTGCCGATGCAAGAACAAGTTTTGCCTGGCACAGAAAACCCGGGTCAATATTTATAATTCTTCCGCCATTTTCATTAAGATATTTTTTTTCTATTTCAATTGTAAGTGCTTTTGCCGGCGCAAGAGCATCAGGCGTAACCGGCTTTTCAAACGAGACAAACCTGCGTTTTAAGCGGTTTCCCATTTCTTCGCCGTAATATGCCGTATGAGTAAACGGCGCCTGCTGTGTTTCAAAATCAGTCTGCCCATATGTAGTTTTCAGTTCAGTCAGCGCGCCGGTATAAGCGCTTTCATCCGAATAAATTAAAGAACATATAAGTTTCCCCGGACGCGGCTGCCTTATATCTGCCATAAACTAATTCTTCCGGCTTTTATTAAATACCAGATTAACCATTCCATATACCACAAGGCACAAAACCGCCGCCAGCGCTATCGCGCTTTCTTCCATAAACCTTACCAGAAGCCCTGCCAGCGCCGCGGCTATTAAAGGCCCTGTATTGCGGAACAGATAATAAGCGGAAAAAACCCTGCCGCGCATATCCGAGGGGGAATCTTTCTGTACCACGGTTTCCGCGATTGACAGCAGAATAACACCCGCCATTCCCGCCAGAAAGCCACAAGCCAGCAGAAAATAAAAATTTCTGAAAAAATAAACAGCGGATAAAACCAGCCCCACAGCCGGAAATACAATCCTTATCAGATTAATTTCGCCGAATCTTTTTATAAGCCTTTCAAGGAACACCACCCCTGCCACAAGCCCAAGCCCAAGCGCGGCCTGAACAAAACCAAGGGCTTTTATATCTTCCAGCTTTAAACCTGTGGCTGCCGTTATTTCCTTTAAAAAACCGCCGGTAAGCGAGATGTAAAATACAATAGCGCAAATCATAAGGACAAATACCCTTCTTGTGACAAATTTTATACGCTCGCCTGAAAACATAAAAACAAAACCTTCCTTTAAATCCACAATGGCGTGTCCCCAGGATTCAAAATGCCCTTTTTCTTCATGTTTCTCGGCGGAATTAATCAGAAGGATAAGCAGAAGCGCCGGAATATATAACGCGGCGCTTGCCATAAGTATAACTTTGTAACCAAACTGCGCTATAAGGATTCCCGCGGCCGCGTAGGTAAAAATCTGCGTTATTACCATCAGCGTGGCAGAAAGCGAATTGGCTTTTACAAGGGCATTTTCATCCCCCACCACATCCGGAATAAAAGCCGATTTTGCGGGTACAAAAAACTGCGTGGAAAATGATTTCATAAATACAAAAAAATACAGAAGCGCCGCAGGCCATGCGTTTTGGGAATAACCGGACATATACATAAAAATAAGAAGTATAAAAATCCCTTTTGAAGCGGTGGCCGACGCAAGAAGATTTTTTCTTTTAAACCGGTCAATCAAAACGCCGCTAAACGGCCCAACCAGCAGTATTGGGACTCCTATCCAGAAAAGAATAATGGTCATATTTGCGGTTGACGCGTGCGCCGCGCCGGATGACTGCATGGCCCACGCTATAAGCGCCATAAGCGTAAGGCTGTCGCCTATCTGCTCCACTGTCTGCACGGCCATCAGCAGCATAAAATTTAAATTTGAAAATATTTTTTTCATTTTTTCCTTCCGGGTTCAATAAGAAGCCTGACTGCAATTAAGAAAAATATTAACACATCAGCTTTGGCTTTTCCACGCTTTAATTACGTCCTGCGCGGCCTTTTTTTCATCCCCATTTGTGGCATCTATCCGATGCGCATTTTTATAGCGTTTAAACCATGTAAGCTGGCGTTTGGCGTAATTGCGCGTGGCCTGTTTTATCATCATTATTACATCTTCCTTTTTTTCCGCCCCTGAAATATACATGGCAGCTTCTTTATACCCTATCGCCTGCATAGGCACGGAATCAGCCTTTATTCCTTTTTTTAACAAAGCTTCAACCTCTTCAAACAGGCCGTCATTTACCATCGCGTCCACACGCCTGTCAATACGGCTGTAAAGCACATCTTTTTGCGCGTCAATTACGAATATCATGTATTCATCTTTGTATGCCGTCTGCGCGGTGCTTTTTTTTATATCCGAGACTTTTTTGCCCGTTGATTCAATTATTTCAAGCGCCCTTGTAAGCCTGCGGGGATTTTTTCTGTCAATAACATCTGCTTCCTGCGGATCTTTTGCTTTCAGCATTTCATAAAGATACTCCGCGCCCTTTTCTTTTTCAAGGCGCCTTATACGTTCTTTTATATACTCATCAACTTCCCCTGATACAGCAAGGCCCTTAATTATGCCGTCTATGTATAAACCTGTTCCTCCGCATATAATAGGAAGGCTGTTTCTTTTTTTTATTTCATCCAAAAGCGATTCCGCGTCTTTTTTAAACATAGCTGCTGAATAAGCGCTTTCAGGGTCAATTATGCCGATAAGATGATGAGGAATACCTTTTTGAGCTTCAATTGAAATTTTATTTGTGCCTATATCCATATCCCGGTAAACCTGCATGGAATCGGAAGATATTATTTCGCCGTTTAAAACCGCGGCCGTTTCCACCGCAATGGCAGACTTGCCCGAGGCTGTAGGGCCGCAGATTACCATAAACATTATTCCGTCTCCTTGTTATTAAGACAAAGATAATCTTATCGGATTTTACGCAATGTTATTCTTACAGTTTTCTTTTGAACATTTTTTCAATTTCTTCAAACCCAATTTTAACGATAGGCGGCCTTCCGTGAGGGCATGAAAACGGCGCGTCTATTTCAAAATACCGGGTAAGCAGCGCCTCTATTTCATTCTGGTTAAGCGCGTCGCCCGCTTTATACGCCGCCCTGCACGCCATTGTGGCGGCCGCGTCTTTCATAGCTTCATCCGCGCTTGCCGTCCCTTTTTCTTTTAATGCGTCAACAACCGCTTTTACTATATTTCCTATGGCTTTATTTTTAATAATTACGGGGTGAGCCCTTATGCCAAAAGCATTGCCGCCAAACGGCTCCAGCTCTATTCCCATTTTTATGAAAACTTCCATATTATTTTCCACGGTAAGTTTTTCCGCGGGTGTCATTTCCACCACTTCCGGTATCAGCATTTCCTGAATTCTTACTTTCCCGGAATTAATCTCTTTCATTATTTCCTCAAAAAGCACTTTTTCATGCGCCGCGTGCTGGTCAATTATTACAAGGTTTCCCTGTTCTTCACCCACTATATAAGTAAGATTGACCTGCCCTAAAAACCTGAAATTAAAATACTGCCTTCGCTGAGACTGCGTCTGAAAAGAGACATCTTCCCTTGGCCCTGAAACAAGCGGCGACGTAAACAGCTGGTGCGATTCATTTGAAAAAAATCTGTTTACGGATTCTCCCACCGCGTTTTTATAGCTGTCCTGATTCTGATTGCCGTCAAAAACATCAGCATATGCGTTTCTGGTTAAATTGCCCGCTGCCAGAGCGTTTTCCACTGCCTTTTTTATAAGGACATAAATGTCATGTTCATTTCTGAATTTTACTTCCGCTTTTGTAGGGTGCACGTTGACATCCACAAAAGACGGGTTTATGTCTATAAATATGAAAGTCACCGGGTAATTGCCTTTCATTAGAAGGGTGCCGTACCCTTCATAGACGGCGTATGACAGAGCCCTGCTTGAAATCACGCGCCCGTTGACAAACATAAACTGCCCGGAACGGTTGGTTTTGGTGACAGACGGCGCGCAGATGAAACCCGTTATCTTGATGTTATCCGTGTATTCGCCTATTTCCAATAAAGCGGCGCAGGCTTCATTTCCGAATACCGCGCAGACTTTTTCCTTAAAATCCGCCCCCGGCGGAAAAACCACCGCTTCTTTTCCGTCAATAAAAAGTTTAAGGGAAATATCTTCTTTTGATAACCCCTGTGACATAACCGTATCAATTATCTGCGCTTCTTCCGTGTATTTGGATTTTAAGAATTTCAGGCGTGCCGGCGTATTATAAAAAAGGTCCCTTACCCTTATAATAGTGCCCGGGTTTGCCGCGGCCTTTTCATTTTTCTGAATTTTGCCGTTTTCAAAAAGTATCCTTGTTGCGGCTTCATCTTTTAGCGTCCTGGTTATCATTTCCATCCGCGAAACAGAGGCAATAGATGCCAGCGCCTCCCCGCGAAACCCCAGCGTCTGAATTGAATCCAGGTCTTTTATCGCGGTTATCTTTGAAGTGGCATGCCTTAAAAAAGAATTAACGGCGTCTGTTTCATCCATACCGCAGCCGTCGTCTTTTATCTCTATTAATTTTTTCCCGGCGTCTTCAATATTGATTGTAATATTTTTCGCGCCCGCGTCAATTGCATTTTCCAGAAGTTCCTTTACGCACGACGCAGGCCTTACAACCACTTCGCCTGCCGCTATCTGGTTTGCCACATTAGCCGGCAGCACCTGTATTCTTCCCATTTAGTAACCCCTGCTTTATTCTCTTATTTAACTACAGCTGCTTTTTCTATTACCCTTACGCCGTCCATTTCAAGCACAATAAGATAAGCGCCGGATGCCACTTTCTTACCGGACTGATTTGTGCCGTCCCAGAAAATGTCACCGCTTTCAAATGGCAGATTTTTAGTTATTCCCTGTTCTGATGTACTTTCAATAAGCGTCCGCACATGCACTCCGCTTAAAGTGGTGATATAAAATTTAAGTTTGCCGCTCTTTACAAGCAGGTATTTTAATCTTAGTTTTTCCCCTTTGCTTAAATCCACAAGGTTGGAAAACACCCTTATTTTATTTTTCGGAAGCGGCAGTTCCACTTTAACAGGCGTGTATGTGGCGTCTGTATTCCCGCCTGAATCCACCACACGTACCATATAAAGATAATTATTATCCCATTCCGTTGCTGTATCGGTGTATTCCACAACAGAAGCGGCAGTTACACTTAAATGCACATAAGAATAACCGTTGTCATTGCTTCTGAAAACGCTGTAACCCGCAACCTGATATGTTCCGTCAGACGCGGGATTCCACCATAACCTTACGTCTTTTTTATTTTCTATTTCAAATTTTACCGAAGCGTCCGCCGGAAGCCCCGAAGCAAGGTACGGCGTGACATAAACCGGATTGGACTTGGGGCCTTCACCGGAATCATTTACCGCGGCCACCGCGTAAATGTAAGTGATGTTATTTTCCACATTACTGTCCACGTACTCTTTTACGTCAAAACCCAGATTATAGGCAATAGGCGCACCAAATTCAGCCGCCGTCTGTGTTGTTTTTCTGTACACACTGTAAGAATCCGGATTTATCGATGACCAGACAAGCCTTACCTGTTTGTTGGAAGCCACGCCTTTTAAAACCGCAGGCGGTTCCATAACCCCGCTTAACACTATCTGCACGCCCGTTGTGGATGTATCTTCATTTCCCATGTCGTCAATAACTTTTATCTTATAGTAATAAGTTCCCGCCGTATTTATCTGCGCGTCAATATAACTTGCCCCCGTATATTCCGATGCAAGCGCGGTAAACGCGCTTTGGCTGTAAGAAAGCGACGAAGTGCTTCTGTAAATATTATATTTCACAGTTGTTTTGTATGTATAATCATTTGCCGGTGAATCCCATGTAAGATATACCCTGTCATACAGGCTTGTAAGCGTAAGATTTAAAGCCGGACCCGGCCTGATAAACGGTGCTGCTGAAACTTCAGCTGACTTTGCGGTTTCTGACACCCCATAGCCGCTGACTTTATAATAATAAGTGGTAAGCGTGGCGGCCGCGCTGTCTGTATATGCGGTGATTGTAACAGCCGTCGCGTAAGGCACAGTGTCATAAGACCCTGACACCGTGCTTCTATATATTTTATACCCTGTAATTTCCTGCGATTGAACCGCGGACCATGAAAGTATTATTCTGCCGTCCCCCGCTTCTGCCGTTGCAGTCAGGTTTTTTGGTTCCGTAAAATACCCCGCCTGCGGGGTAATGGTCACATGCTCGGAGTGGGTGCTTTCGCCATAAATATTTACAGCAGACACGCGGTAATAATAGGTACTGCCGTTTGTAAGCCCTGCGTCATTAAACTGCGGGGGCGAAACTGATGCCAGATAATTAAAAACAGAACCATCTGTGCTTTTATATATTTTAAATGAAGCAATCGCGTATGACGCGCCGGGATTATCCCACGAAAGTTCGGCATAATTGCTGTAAGCGGTTGCTGTCAGATTTTCCGGCTGCGCCGCGTAAGTCACAGCCATTGCAGAGACTATTTCAGAAAAAGACTCATACGCAGTTTCGGTCACCGCTGATACACTGTAAAAATATGGCGTCCCCGTTACAACGGCTGCGTCTGTAACGCCGGCTGTTCCCGTACTTAAATACGGGGTTGTATAATTAAATGTCACCGCGGACGTGGCCCTGTAAATATTATATGTCTGAATATTTTCTTCAGCATTATTATCAGCCCAGTTAAGATAAACAGTTCCGGGCAGCACACCTGTGGTTGCAGTAAGACCTGCCGGTGGCGCGGGTATAACCGTCTGTGTCACCGCAGATGAGCCATCCCCTGTGCCGAAAGAATTTATTGCCTGAATATAATATGAATATGTATTTCCTAAAACCACATCCATGTCTTCGTATGAAGCGGCGGTTGGGGTGGCTTTTGTGGCAATTATTGCGGAGTTTCTTATTACCTGATACGCGGTAATATCTTCAGCTGCCGGATTTGCCTGCCAGGAAATATTTATCCGCGCCGCATTTGCCGCCGTGACAGTAAGCCCCAAAGGTACCGACGGCAATCCTGGATTATATGCGGAAAACCAATACGCCGGCGAGGAATTTCCCTGTGTGTCAATGGTGCGCACCGCGTAATAATATAACTGCCCGGCAAGCGGCAGGGTTTCGCTGT
The DNA here is from genome assembly GCA_002839855.1 of Candidatus Goldiibacteriota bacterium HGW-Goldbacteria-1. Classification (NCBI taxonomy): domain Bacteria; phylum Candidatus Goldiibacteriota; species Candidatus Goldiibacteriota bacterium HGW-Goldbacteria-1. The sequence goes on along the minus strand of PGYV01000002.1, from coordinate 115,881 downwards.
AAGAAGTGTACGTAACAGAAGCCGGAGAAAAACTTTCATCCCCATAAGAAGTTGACCTGAATATTTTGAAACTGTCTATTTCGTAAGTCCCCTGCAGAGCGGACATTGTCCAGGCGGCGGTAAGCTCCCCCGCTTCCACAAAAGCATCAACTGCGCTTACAGGAAAAGGAGGAATATATGGCTTTGCCGAAGCAGAACACGCGCAGGCACCTTCCTGATTTGTTTTTAACGATGCCACCCTGTACCAGTAAAGGGTGCCGTTTGCAGCGCTTTCATCAGTGTACTCTGTACTATAAGTATTATTAAGTATCTTAAAACCATATCCGCTGCTTCTGTAAATGTTATATGACTCAACCGCACCGTCCGAAGACGGCTGCCAGGATAGCATGTTTTTTGCATTATAAGGTACTGCCTGCAGGTTTTCAGGCGAAGCCGGCAAAGTGCTTTTTGCCGCTGACGCAGCGCCTGTAGCGCCGGTAAAATCCACCGACTTAACCGTATAATAATACGCCAGCGTGGTATCAGCTGATGCGTCATAGTAATTATTAACAGAAGCGGTAACGGTAAGGTCAAACGGCCCTGCGCTTATCACAGACCTGTTTATGACATAAGATACAGCAGTCGAAGTGTCAGACGGCGCGTCCCATACAAGTTTTATGCCGCCGCAATTATATACCGACAGCCCGGTTACCGCATATGGCGCAGCCATGGCAAAACCGGATAGAAGCATTAAAAGTGCTGTTAAAAATAATTTTTTCATAAAATAATTTCCATCCCTTTTAAAATATTTGCTAAAATTCCGCTATAAACTCAAGCGTGCCGCCAAAAGATTTAAAACTGTCCCTTGCCTGCCCCTGCGAATCGTCTTTCTGCCTGTAGCGCAGGTTGACATTGGTGCGTATATTGCTGAGGATATTGTAAGAAAAACCCAGATCAGCAGTCAGTTCTTTAATGTCTTTCTTGCTTAAATTATTATCGCCCCTGCCGTCGCCCTGCATAACCGAATACGCCAGCACGCTTCTTAGATTTATACTGTTATCAAGTTTTATTATTTTATTACCCAGAAACGGTATCCAGCCCGGTATTGTAAACGGCTGTGTAATATTAAGCGCGTAATTAAGGCTTAATTCCGGCCGCAGAGTCCAAAGGTAATTTTCAATATATTTCTCTTTTGAATCAGACCTGCTGTAAGTTAACCTTAAAGATCCGTTTATAGGGTTATCCCCTTCTGTCTTATATGGCAGATTAAAACTGGCATCATGCCCTTTAGTTCCCCTTATAAGTTCTTTTCTGTCAAGCGGGTTATATGTATTTGTAACCGTGTAATTATAAGACCCGGATACAGTCTGGTCCTTTACTAAAAATTCCAGCCCCGGCAGAGTAACCTTATCAAAATAAATTTCACGCGCCGACAGCCTTAAAGAATCGTTTATCCCCGTTAAAGTCCTGGTCTGCGAATCGCGCCTAATACTGTAATTTGCGCCGATAGCTATCCTTAGCCTGTCAAAAAATTTAATTTCCGCCAGGTCAAGGGTATAATCGCGCGACATGGCGCCTCCATAAGACAGCGCTTCAAGCCTTTCCACAGATTTTTCGTCGTAAAAGTACTCCCATATAAAAACATACCATTTTTTCTCAAACGGCAGTTCATCAAACGCCTTAAAAGAACCCGGGTAATAATTGTTGTCATAACGCCTGTTGCTATCCGATACCCCCGCGGAAATATTCGTGATATCCGGAAGCACCGGTATAATTTTACTGATTGCCACGCGCGCACGCGCCGACAGCGAGGCGTTTGTATAAAGCAGGTTTGACGTATACTCATAGCGGTATCCTGAAGTGTAGTCAATGGAAGGTGAAACTATACCTATCTCCTGGGCGCTGATATTAATCTTTGGTGTTATTTCCCGCTTTGTCACAAGGTATTTATCGGTATAATTTTTATCGCCTATTGAATCATAATAATAATTAAACCGGCTTAAAAGGTTTCCTTTTTCTTCGCCAAGTTTATAATTATATGACGGGTTAATGGATAGCTTATCTACCGTAAAACTCCCCTTATAGTCGTGGTCCTGTTCCCTTTTTAAGTTCCACTGATCATAATATGTCGCCTGCGTGTTCATTGTCACGCCGAAATAATCCGCGTAATCGGTTTTGGTGTTTGTTACAAGCATGCTGCTTTCAAGAGTGTTTGTCCCAAGCGGTATGGTAAACAGGTCTCCCACTTTTATCTCTGTGGGAATCATATAGCGCGCGTAAGGCCTTACTGTGAACACCTCACTTAGATTATTCTGATATTCATAAAGCTGAAAATAATTGAACTTCATATTTCTTAAGGTAATAGCATTGGAAAGCGTAAGTCCGGGCACCGACATCAGCGATATGTCATTTCTGAAACTGTCCACCACGGTGTCAGGCGTTGAAAAACTGTTGGTGTACGTGGGGTCATTTCTGTACTGATCTTCGGTGTACCTCTCGGTTTTTGCAATCTCCGCAGAGACAGGCACCTCTTTTATCTGTGTGTAGTCAAACCTTACCCTGTTGTCCCTTGAATGCTGCAGATATTTTGCCCTGTCCATATCAAGGATTGTGTTGAATCCGGAATCAAGTTCTTCGTATGTATGCGTCAGGTTTCCAAAACCCGCCATATTAAGGGCTGAATTGGTATACCTTGCCATACCCACTTTTGAAATCGGATCCACAAGCCTTATGTTATTTACATATATGACGTCGTCAGTTACGGTGTTATTCGGATTTATGAAACCCAGAGTAATGTACTGCACTTTTCTTAAATTCGGAGAACCCACGGCGCCGCTGCGTTTTTTATCGGACCCGTCAATTTCAAATTCCACCGTATGCCAGCCCCCGTCCGCCGGTACAGAATCCATCTGAAGGTTGTACTGGTAATAATTTGTCTCGTCCACACCGGGCGGCGGCGCAGCGGTTCCCAGGCGTACAAACATAACCCTTCCCGCGCCCGCATCCCCGCTTTTTCTGGAAAATAAAAGGTCCATCTTTATTTTTTTATACTGCTGGTAGTCATACCCCGTGGACTCGCTTAAAAATTTGGTGGTGTAATATATTGGCTGACCGTCCGAAGGCCTCTGGTCATAAGCGGAAAGTTTATAGGAAATTTTAAGCGCCTCTTCGGATTTTTTATCTTCGTCCTTCTGGTAATCAAAATAATCCACGTTAGGCGTATACGCTTCATCGGTATTCTGATTTACCGTTTCCACGTTCATCTTTGCGGTATTCGGCGAATTTATAATATTACCCACCATGTCTGTAGCGCCGGTTAAGGTCTTTAACCTCCACGAATTTCCCAGAAAGTTAATGGATTCAATTTTAATATGCCCCGCGCTTGGCGACGCGCCGGCGCCTTTTATGCTTACCCTTACGTGTTTGATTATGGAGAAAAATGCCGTACTGCTTGGATTGCGCTGGTCAGAATTAAGCCCAAAAGACTGTGAAAACTGAGAAAGGGGTATCTTTACCAGATGCCAGCCCTTCTGGGACAGTGTCAGCTGCGGATGGTAATAATTGGGGCCGTCCGAACTGAATTCATAATATGACTCTGAAGTGTCCATCTGCCCGTCATTGTCCATATCTTCAGTGTCAAGGACATCATTGCCCGCGCCCCAGTAGTCCGGATTTTCCGGATAAATACCCCTGCCTATGCCTATATCATAAACGGCTTTTAATTTGCCGTTATTTTCCGCGTCTTCACTGTCCCGCCTTACACCGGACGTGGAATTCAGCTGAAAAGTATTATTGCCGTTGCTGTCTTCGCTTATTATACCCACATCCACTTTAAGCTTTACCGGATTGTCCGTATCCACATAAACCCACATTTCCATATAATTTAAATTATTAAGATTTTCCCCGAAAGCGGATACCACATACCTGTACGCGTCCCATCTGTCCTGCGTAAGCCCGCTGTAATTTAAACGCAGCATCACCTGTGCCGAAGAACCCAGCGTGCCTTCGGTGACTATCTGATGCCCGTTTTCAGTGACATTTTCTTTTCCTGTAAGCACCCTGTTTTCAGGCACCACTCCCGCCGGTATGCTTGCCGGAAACCATGAATACCTGTTCGTGGAAAGCGATAACACATTATCTGCGCCTTCCATATTATCAATCATGGCTGCGCCTTTTTCCTTTGTCCTGACATTTTCAAAAAGGTTAGGGTTAAAATCGCTGTACGCCACTTCACCCTGAAAGCTGAAATCCACCGGTAAATCCGCCCCGTCCACAAACGGCACGCCGTTTATAACTTCGTTAATCTGTTTTTTATCCAGCGTAAGTTTTATGTCTCCGTCAAGCATGTACATACTGGCAGGCGTTGAAAGCCTTGTGTCCGTTGAACGCGCGTCAGGGACTGTTGTCCCGGCGCTGGAAAATTTCCACAGCCACGTACTGCCCAGGTTTAAATTATCAAACAGCTTATAATCTATCCTTGCACCCACAACCGTGCTTTGAAAACTCTGAAAGAACGGAAAATATTCATACGCAATTTTTATCCTGGAACTTGGCTGCACAAGATTTTTATCTATAAAAATTATTTCACCGGTCTCATAAAAAATATTATAGTCTTTATCCTTTAAAAGGTCGCGCCCGTCAATCTGAACCCTTTCGCTGCCGTACACCACGGGCGAATTATCAAGCCTGTAAGAAGATACCCTGTAATTATATTTAAGATAAATTTCATAAAGGGACTTATTCGCGCTTAAGCTGTACGCGTCTTCCGTTAAGTTAGAAGGCCTTACATTATTGCCCGGGTCTGCCGGTGTTGAATAATTTGAAGCAAACGGAAAGAACGCCTTAAATTTTAAAAGCCCCATATCCGTGTCAATTTCATAATACCTTGAAGAATCATTGTTATTGGGCTGCGGAATATTAATGCTTTCCTGCGATTTTTTTCTTATCTCTATGTAAAAATACCCGTCATTGGCCGGGTTTTCTATCTGCGTTTCGCCAAGGTAATAATAGTTAAGCACTTTATGGGATAAATCGCCTGTTGTATTCTGCCGCCCATCCTGTATAAGATGCGCGCTGTCGGACGTGTAACCGGTGCTGGCGGATGTAAGCCCGGTTTCGTTAAAATTAAAACTGCCGTCCGAAGAATACCCCACCCTTTGCCCGTCGCTTGTTTCAAAAGCCACAGCCATGGTGCTTGTATCAGGTATGCCGATGTTAAATTTCACAACGCCGTTCTTATAGTCAATAACATAATCCGAACCTATTAAAAGCGGCCTGAAATGAAAAGTCCTGTTGGGGACGGAATAAATAACTTCGGCGGGAATGTCATTGCTGGCTATCCCGTCGTCATAATAAATTAAAACAGAACCCGGCTTTATGGAAACCGGCACGGCAGGAACGGGCAGCCCGGCGTTGGGCGCAAGCGCGCTTACGTGCGCCGGGTCTTTTGACAGGTAATAGTAGATGTTTTTCTGATACTGGTTGTCAAGTATCGTGTAACCTTCTTTTCCGTTTACTTCTTTCTGCCTTAAATTTCCGGTAAATTCCTGCACGGCAGAAATACCTTTTGCCTGCGCGCCAAAAGCGGTCACAGAAAACTTATCGCCAAGCACAGCCCTTCCTTTTATTCCAAAAAGCGTCTGCGAATAGCTGGCGTAGCGCGTGGGCGGCAACGATAATGTTATATCGCCGAAAGAAGCTTCCTGAATTGTCTCTTCTTTCTCGCCCTGATACTGTATGGAAATTTTTGTGTATTCACTTGTGGGATTCTGGTCATCATAATCCACATCCACAAGTATCTTCCTGCCTATGTTGCCGTTTAACCTTACTCTGAACGCCTGCGTGAAATCAATACCTTTTTTATCGCCTGTCACTATGGCATCATCCGGCATTACACCCGTGTAACCAATCTTAACAGACTTCATCCCCCGGATTTCAAGCTTGGATTCCGGCGGCAGCCCGTACTGGGAAATATCAGCGGAAAGAATACCCGTCTGCGGCACGCTTACCCATTCTATTTTTGTTGACACAGGCACACTTGCGGTGCCGGAATTGCCATAAGCGTCAACAGGCACTATCTTATAAAAATATTCCACTCCCGGGACAGGCGGGTCGCGGCTTAATATTATGTTATCGTAATAAAAAGACCTGCCCGCTTCATCTTTATACGGTTTTACAATGCCTATGTTAAGCGGCTGTTCCGAAAAAGAGGATGCATTATTGCTTCTAAAAATATTATAACCCTGTATTCCGGCAGCCCCTGTTACCAATGGTTCCAGCCAGGACAGCCTTATGCTTTCCTGAGATACGGCTTTTACCGTGACATCAGCGGGCCCGCCCAAACGCGAATATGGTATAGCGGATACAGGAAGTGACATTACCATGCCGCCCCTTAAATCAACAGTCTGCACCCTGTAAAAATATTCTGTCCCTTCAGAAAGGCCTGTATCTTCATAAGTGGTAACTTTCAGGATTTCAGGGTTAATCCGCATTCCCTGTTCTTCCCTGTTAAAGGAACGGTAAATGTTATATCCGGACAGTTCAAAAGGCCCTGTGGAATCCGGCTGTACCCAGTTTAGCGTTACCGAAGAAAAACCCGCAGACGCTTCTATCTGGCGCGGCGCTTCAAGCACGCCGACCGGTTTTGCGGTAGCCACATTTGAATCGCCAAGGTTTGCGCCGTTAAAAACCGCGCCGACTTTGTAATAATACGTGACATTGCTCTCCGGCGGAATTACGCTTGAATCCGCCGAATCAATGTATATGAGTTCTTTTAACGGCTCTTTTGTAATTGTAATATAGTCTTCATCCGGCCCGGACGCGCGGTAAACTTCGTATGTCACACCGTCTGCGGTATCAGCGTCCCATGACAAAATAACCCTTATGCCGTCAGTCTTGGCCCTTAAATTAAAAGGCGAGCGGTTGACAGACGTAACCCCTGAGGCGGCCGGCTCTTCTGCTATCGACGGCTCTGCCGCTGATAATTCCGCAGCGGCAAAAACCGCGGAAAAAATCAGCACGCTTAGAAATAATTTAATCGCGCGCCGAATCACGGCCTGTTCACCCTGTTGTTTGAATGCTGTGTTAACGTTTTTAAAATCATTGCACCCTCTATTTTGTTATGCTTATAATATCCATGGTTTCATTTTTATACCTGTCAGCCGTCTTTATTACGCCCTGGCCTTGGGCATACCATATACTTTTATCAGTCGCCCTGCCGCCTTTATAATCCACCCTTACCGCTTCCATTTCCCCGGCCGTTGTTAAAATCAGCTCCGGTTCGTTTACCGATCCCATAATCGGGCCGGCGGCGGTATCAGCCGCTTTAAACTTAGCGCCTTTTTTTACCTTTGGCGGAAGCATTATCATACCATAAGGTTTTTTATCGCCAAAGTTTTCAGAAATATACGCTTTTATAACTCCGGTTTTTCCGTATGAATAATATTCCTGCACTGTATAATTATTTCCCGTGTCTGTCCTGTTTAGTATCGCGAAAGTTTCTCCGTTTATAACTTCTTTTTTATCAAGAAACTCCCAGCGCTCCGGGCTCTTACCGGAAATATTAAACAGTGATAAACCGGTATTTTCCACGGGAAAATAAAGCCCCGCGTTTGGTTTCATCATTGTGACAACAATAAAAGCAATTACACCAAGCACAACCGCTGCCGCTGCGCCGTATATAACATTCATATTAACGCCGCTTTTTTTCTTTCCGGTTTTTCCCGCCTGTTCCCTTTGTTCCAGCATCTTGTCTATGTCAATTTCAGCCATGCCATCCTCCTTGATTAAACGCGGCTTTTTAATGCCGCAGTATTTTTTACCGTTTCAAAAACATCCGCCGCGCTTATCTTTTTCATGCACTCAATATCTTTGTCAGGGCACTGCGTTTTATCGCACGGCGCGCAGGCAAGCGCGCTTACCACCGCGGGATAATACGGGTTATTATGCGGATTCCACGAAATACTGTTTGTGGGCCCGAATATCGTAACCGCCGGCGTCTTCATAGCCACGCTGATATGTTTGGGCGCACCGTCGTTTGTAACCAGCACATCCATCTGCCCTATTAAAGCCGCAAGTTCCTTAAGCGATGTCTGCGGCGCAATTATTATACCCTGTTTTACCGGGCAATTCTTCAATACTTTTTCAGCCATGTGCTGTTCGCCGGGGCCCCACAGCACAATTACAGAACTTCCCTTTATGCCGCTTAGAATAAGCCCCGCCAATTCGCCAAACTTCTCTTCCGGCCAGCGTTTTGTGGGCCATGTGCCGGACGGGTTAAGCCCTATAACCGGGCCGCCGGTTTTAACTGTGTTTATTAACCGCGTCGCTTTTGCCTTTTCCGCTTCCGGAATTATAAAATCAAGTTCTTCGCCGTCTTCGGGAATGCCTATTGCCGTTAATAACTGCGTGTGGTAATGAACGTTATACATCGGGTCCTGCGCCGGCTTTACTTTGATATTATACAAATACTTTCTTACCCTGAAAGTGAAACCCGCCCTGTACCGCGCGCCGCTTAAAAAAGCCATAAGCGCGGAGCGCAGATTGCCGAACAGATCAAAAACAAGGTCGTATTTGTTTTTGGCAAGCGATAAATAAAAATTTAAATCATTAATATTTTTAACAATAAAATTTGTTTTTTTACTCTTGTCAAACACTATCACATTTGAAAGGTACGGATTCCCTTCAAGTATCTTGGCCGGAAAAGGCGCGGCCACGTAATCTATCACCGCTTCGGGCAGAGCTTTTTTAAGCGCGCGTATAAAAGGCGTGGTTAAAAGCACATCGCCTATGGCGCCGGGCCTTATTATTAAAACCCTTTTTATTTTAGACAACTCAACTTTAACCACGTTGCTCCTTATTGGCCATGAATTCTTGGCCGTAAAGAAATTCCCGTAAGAAACCAGAACATTAAAGCCACCTGCGATGAAAACAGGTTATATTCAAAGAGGCCGTTTATCACAAATACAACTGTTACGGCAAAAAAAGCAAAAAGCGCGTGTTTGTCATAACCGTTAGCTGACAGCGCGCCGCGTATCTGCGTGATTAAAAGCGATACAAAAAGCCATATTAATGCCGCCAGCCCCAAAAGCCCGTCTATTACGGCAATCTGAATCGCGGTATTATGAAGGTGCCCCTGCTGCCTCTCCCGCGCTTCCGGATTTATGTACTGCGGATATATTTTCCCGACATTTGCGGTGCCTATGCCAAGCCACGGTTTATCTTTTATCATTTTAATACCGCTTTCCCACATATAAGCCCTTTCAATATTTGAAGTGCCTTTGTTTGTATTAAACGAACTCATTGCCCTTTTGCCAACTGCCGTGTCTTTAAGGGCAAAACCCGCGGCTGCTATAATCACAAGAAAAATCACAAAGTATTTCTTTCCGGCCATAAAAAAAATAATAAGCATTCCACATAAAGCCGCCAGCCAGGAACCCCTGGTAAATGTGAAGACCAGCCCAAGCCCCGCGAAAAAAGAACCAAGCGAGTATAAAAGAACGTTCAACCGTTTAACGCTTAACGACTTTAATTCCGCCACCATAAACCCCGCCAGCACCACACATGCCATAGCAAGCATTCCGCCCGCGTGCATGTGGTTGCCGGAAAAAGAGACAGCCCTAAAATCCGCTTCGTGCATTATTAACCTGTGGTAGATGCCGGTGGAAAAAGCGTACCCGCCGACAAATATCGCCCCTGCCGCAAAAAACCGCATAAGCATCTCTTTATTCAAAGAGCTGCGGGAGATATAAGCAGCAAGAAAAACCGCGCCCATTATATAGACCTTTTTGAAGTCTTTTATACTGTTTAAAGGGTCAACACCAAAAACTGCCGCAATAAAGTGGATGAATATGAAAGCGGAAAAAGGGATAAGGATGAATTTGCTTATGTTAAAAGCAGTTTCATCCTTCTGCTTTACAAACAGGACAATCCACAAAACCAGCGACAAAATATAGAATATCTCCGCCATTGTGATGGACACAGCAGACACCGCCGCATACCCGCACAAAGCCCAAAAAGCGCCTGTTTTAAGGTCAAATTTAACCATTTCCAGCTCCTTTATATATAATAATATAATATTATAAACTAATATGGGAGTTATGGCAAACAGATAAAATGGAGGCTTGGAGGGTTAGAGGGTTAGAGGCTTGGATGCTTGGAAGATCGGATGTTTGGATGCTTGGACGCTTTGATGCTTGGAAAATCGGTGTGGTAGACGCGGGTCTTCAGCCCGCGGTAGTTGCCCTTGCTTTCGGCATTATCTTTCCCAACCTTCCAAACAGCAGAGCCATCTTTTCCTGTCGATTACTCTTCTACTAATTGTATAAAACATTATTACTATATATCCCCTATCACTGGTGTAACTTATAACACAAATACCGATGCGGTAATCGCAATTAATAAATTTGTATAAAATAAATTCAACTATCATTTAACTTAAAGACGCATAATTCCAGGATAAATAAACAAAATCAAAATATACATCAACGTTCCCAAAAATATCCATATCATCATATTCATCAACAGAAATTTGAATGCTTTATTTCTATTTTGTATTAACATTTTTTTATACTTTGAAAAAATTACAGCAATATAAACCAAACACAGTAAAACCGGTATAAAAGGGATAATAACATTCAGCCCCATCAAATAACGAAAAGGAGGAAATGAATCAATAAATATAACAATAAAATAATATATAGGTCCTAAAAAAATAGATAAAGAGTTTATAAACATATTCTGTTCAATTGGAAACACTGTATAATTCTGGTATAAAATATAAGTAACCCACAAAACTAACAATTCATTAAAAATTAAAAAAACGACAACAGAGAATACTAATAGCACATTCTTTTTTGCCGTCTTTAACCAATTGATAAACTCTTTCAATTCATTCACTTTTTATCCCCGTTATTTTTCAATTTCAAGTCCTTAAACCCTCTTAAAAAAAGAATTTGTATTGACTGAAAATAGAAAACCCAAGTATTAAAACACCCAGGATTCTAACCAATTTAACGTTGTATGACTTATTCGGGCCGTATTCCATGGATTTCCAAAACTCTTCCGAATGCACCTTCATCACGCCCGGCTTATTCTTTAAATATTCGTGTAATTTAATATGAAGTTCTATAGTCTTTTCCGGAAAAACAATAAGAAGCAATCCCGGAATAAGCATAACAGTTAAAACCAAAGCCGTAACAACATGCATATTATTCTTCGCAGTAAAAAATAACTGTATAGCAAAAAATACTGTTACGATTAAAAAAAAGATTATTTTTCTCATCTTTAATCCCCGCCATTTTCCAACATTACACCCAAGAACCATATATCAATTCCCTATCCACCAAGTAAAACACAAGCCTTTTATACATCAGATCTGCCAACAAATACCTTCCGATAGTTGTAATTAGTGTTGAGAAATTAATTTTATACAGACGGGAGGCGTTTTAAATACATACATAAAACAACTACTGCGGGCCGAAGACCCGCGTCTACCACACCGATTTTCCAAGCATCCAAGCATCTAAACATCCAACCATCTGCCTTACCGCTTCCGTACCGAGCCGCCCATGATAAATTCTGTCGGGACGACAATCTTTTCCTTTACTGTCCTTTTCTTGTTCATTATATCCAGCAGTATGTTTACCGCTTTCTTGCCCATTTCTTCTTTTGGCACGTTAACCGTGGCAATGGACGGGATAAAGTGGCCGGCAAGTTCTATATTGTCAAAACCCACCACAGACATATCATCCGGTACTTTTAACCCGGCGTCTTTAAGCATGTTTATCGCAAGTATCGCGTTTATGTCGTTGCACATAAAAAGCGCATCCGGTTTATTATCGCTTTCAATTACCTTTTTCATCCACGCGTAAGGGTCATCCGCCTCTTCCTGATTTTCCCTGCAGAACACTATCATGTTGTCATCCACCGGCAGCCCGTTGGCAATAAGCGCCCTTTTATACCCGTCGCGCCTTAAAAGAAAACTGTACCTTCCGTTTCGCGACATATAAGCAATTTTTTTATGCCCAAGTTTTATCAGCTGTTCAACAGCATTAAACGCGCCGCCTTCGTTATCGGCCACTATGCAGTCCGCTTTATCCGTGTCATATGAATTGTCTATCATAACCACGGGAATTCCCCTGTCTATTATCATGTCCGCGTAATCCGCGGGCATATGCCCAAGAAGTATCAGCCCGTCAACGCTTTTTTCTTTTATTATCTTCGGCAGTTCCATCGCTTCAATCTGCTCTTTTTTTACCACATTGGTGACAAGGTTAAAATCCGTGTCCGCCAGAACTTCTTCAATGCCTTCAAGTATCTTTGAATAAAACGGGTTGGTAATGACAGGCGCGCGGTAAAACCTGCCCGATACCACGCCTATGTTTTCTGTTTTTCTCATGGCAAGGGCGCGCGCAAAACGTGAAGGTTCATAGTTTAATTCTTTGGCTATTATCCTTACCGCTTCTTTTGTTTTATCGCCCACGTCTTTGCGGTCGTTTAACGCCTTAGAAGCGGTGGAAATGGAAACCCCGGCTTTTTTGGCAACGTCATATATCGTTATTTTCATCCCCGCCTCTTTTATCTGCTTAATTTTTTTATGGCAGCAAGTTTTTCTTTTGCCCTTGCGATATTTTTCTTTGCTTCAGCGTGCCCCGGGTCCATGGCAATGACTTTGCCCCATACCGTTATCGCGGCTTCAATCTCGCCGTTTACGTATTTATCAACGCCTTCATAATAAAGCGATTTTAAGGCCTTAGCGTCCACAGACGCTTTACTTTGGGTGCCTGTAAGTTTTTCTATACCGTTATTGGCCTCTTCGTTATTGGGGTCTATAGCAAGCACTTTCTGATAATAAGACTTGGCTTTTTCCGGTGAAGATTTATTCTGCCTGGCAAGGCTTAAATATTTATCCTTATCCGCTTCTATTTTCTGGTTCACCTTTGTTATTCCGTCAAGGGCGGATGAATTCTTTGGGTCATATTTCAGCACGTCATTAAATTTTTGTGCGGCTTTTCTGTAATCTTTTTTTACTTTTTTATCGCTGCCGCTGAAATGTTTTTCCGCCTGTATAAGAAGCGTTTTTAGTTTCGCATCGCGGGAAGCCCGGGCAGCGCGTATTTTTTCATCCACAGCCTGCGCCTTTGTGCCGGTAAGCAGTTTCTTTAATTCGTAATATTCATCAACCGCTTCCGTGTATTTTTCCTGGTTAAGATAAAGTTTTGCCTGCTTTTCCTTGGCGGAAATAAGCTCGCTTATATTTTTTTCAACCTTTGCCATTCCTGCTTTTGCTTCCCCGTTATCCGGGTTTACCTGAAGTACATAATACCAGGCATTATATGCCCCGCCCACATCGCCCGCTTCAAAAGCTTTTTTGCCTTTCTCAAGATAATCGGGAATCTGCTTTGATATGCTTTCGTTTACAGAAGACAGATATTTCTGTGCTTCGCTGTCGCCCGGTTTTACCGCAAGCGCAAGGGTAAACTGCTCTTTTGCCTTCATAAAATCTTCTTCCGTCAGATATGTTGTGCCGCTGCTAAGGTAATAGTCGTATCCGGTGGTCTTCACCTGCGCTAAAAGCGAAAACGTGGAAGAATCGCCCGGATTAAGTTTCTTGGCTGTTTCCAGCTCTTCAATGGCTTCTTTATACATATTCCTGTAATAATATGCCATCCCCAGATTATAATGCGCGTCGGAAAAGTTAGGGTTAATGTTAATTGCCTTTTTATACGCCGTTATCATCTTATCATACTCTTTTTTCTTAAAGTAATTAAGGCCAAGCAGATACTGCGCGTTAAAATTTTCCGGATTGGCTTTTACAACTTCTTTCAGATTTTCTATTGTTTTGTCAGCATTTTCCCTTTTATGGTAGATAAGCCCCAGAAGTTCCCTGCATTCCAGATGCTTGGGTTTTATATCAATACACTTTTCAAAATTAATAAGCGCGTCTCCAAAAACATTCTTTTTATAATACGACTGCCCCAGCCTGAAATAAGCCTCTGCCATGTCATCGTACCCTTTGGCTATGCTTTTGGTAAAAGCTTCTATTGATTTATCCAGATTTTCCTTGCGCAGGTAAGCAAGCCCCGTGTAAAAATAATTGGCCCCGTCCGCCGGGTTTAGCTGTGATGCTTTGTCAAAATATTTTATCGCTTCATCATCATTGTTTTTAAAATTAAAATAAATTATCCCTAAAATCTGCGCGGCGGAAAAATCCACCTTGTCATGCGACGCTTTGTCATCCCTGTTTATTTCCAGCACCTTTCTCATCGTATCAAGCGCTTCGTCGTGCCGTGAATCATTGTAATAGGCCAGCCCAAGGTTAAACCGCTTTACCACATTGTTACCGTCAAGCTCCACGGCCTTCTTATATTCTTCCACAGACGCAAAGACCGCGGATACCATAAACACCATTAATACGGCCGCAATCAGCCTGGCGATTAAACTTTTTTTCATAATAATACCTCCCTATTTTCCGCCCATTAAAAGGCGCTTTCTTTCAAGTACTATCAGATTAAAATCACTGCGTCCATCCTGCATAAAAATTAACTTTTCACCGTACTGGCTCCACGCCGCCATTACTACTTTTTTTAACTTAACCGTCCCCAGAAATGAAATGTTATTTCCGGTTTTTTCCATTATCCACGGATTGCCGTTATATATAAAAACTATCTTTCCGCCTTCCGGAGAAAACAGAAGCATTGGTTCCACATTTTTTCCGGAAAAAAGCTTTCTAACCTTATTCTTTTTGACGTCATAGACCATTATTTTTCTTACATTTTTTGTCAGAATTGTGTAGCCGATATATCTGCCGTCCCATGACCACTGCGGCGCCTGCCCGCCCGCGGATTGCTTTATCACTTTTACTTTTTTTCCCGCGGCATTATAAATAACAAGATTTTTTTGCTTTTTCCCGCCGTCTTTCTTCACCATATATTTTCTATCAGCCGAATATGCCTCTGCAAGTATGTAATTCCTTAAAGGGAAAACCTCTTTTTCAAGGCGTGATACAACCGACACCCTGCCGGCGGTTATCAGGTGCGCGTCAAGCGCAAGTATTTTCGCCCCCTGCTGTTCATCGCTTTTTAAAATTGTAAGTGTCTTGTCAATGGCGGTAAGCACAGGCGTAATTCCAAAACGTTTTTTATACCTGTCCCTTATTGCGTCCGCTTTGGCATTATCAGGGTAAACTTCCACATAAATATGTATAAGTTTTTCATATACCTTATCCAGGTGTTTATAATTTTTAAATTTACCCGCCAGGGCATTAAATACCCTTTCCGACTCTTCGTATCTTTCGGTGCGGTACAGCAGATTTCCAAGGCGGTACATAGCGTCAGCCGCGTAAGTGAATTTGGGATAATCTTCAATGACCCTGTAAAACAGGTCAATAGCCGCGGCAGAATCACCAATAGCCGCCTGTTCGTTTGCCCTGTTGTACAAAGCTTCCGGACTTTCCGCGGCATAAACCGCAGCCGCAAAAACAGCGCAGATTAACGCAGCAGCAAAAAAATTTCTTAACTTCATTATTTTTCACCCATTATGATTATTTCCACCCTTCTGTTAATTCTTCTTTCCGTGTCTGTGCGGTTTTTATTAAGCGGCACTTTGGCGCCATAACCCACCGTGGTAATTGAAAGCGGCGACATTTTATATTTTTCCACAAAATACCGCAATACTGTTTTTGCCCTTTCCTGGGACAGGTATAAATTCTGCGCGGAATCGCCTTCCTCGCTGGAATGCCCCTGTATATAAACCTGGACATTTTTCTGCCCTTCAATTTCGGCAGCCAGTTGATTTAACCTGTCAGCCATTTCCGGCATTATAACGGAAGAGTTCTGGTCAAAATATATCTTCTTTCCAAGTTTAAGTTTTTTGCTCTTTGCCGTGATAATAAACGGGTCGCGTATAACCTGCCTGTCTTTTATAACCGCTTTTTTGCCGTTAACGCCGTTTACGTTAAGCACGTATCTGCACCCTTTAAGGTCGTCCACGTATTTGCCCGCGGAATCAAGGCCGTCCCACACAAGGTACGAAGGCAGTGTTTCCCCGCCGGAAAACTCTTTTAACAGCATATCCTTTGAATCAAATATCTGAAAATTCCAGTCTTTAATTTTCTTAATCTCCCTGTTAACCATGACAAAAGGCACTGTTTTTCTTTCGTCACTGTCACTTGACACAAGCAGTGTTATCGGGGCTACAAGCATTTCGCGGTTTTTAAGCGGGACAAACGGTTTGTCCACCGGAACTTCAAATTCATATTTTTTGGGCTGAATAATCTGCCCCACCGTTTTTATAATCTGCCCGGTGTAGTCTTTAGCTTTAAAATCAAAGATATAATTTGTGTTTGCGCCCGCTATTTTACCCACGTTATCCGTGCCGTCCCAGCTTAAATCCTTTGGCACTTCGCCCATGCCGGAAAAAGACTTTACAATTTTGCCGTCAGACGTCTTGATATCAAGGCTCCATTCCTTTACTTTTTCTTCAGGGACATTGGGCTTAAAAGAAACTGATTTTATTCTTCCGTTTTCCACGTTCACCTTTGGCACTTCAATAGCTTTCGGCACAAATTCCGCGTTTTTTTCCGCCAGCTGCTGTTCATACATTGACGCGCCGAATTTAATGGTTGCGGATATCCTGTGCACCGCGCCAAGGTCACCCATTGGCGTAAAGGCGTAATCAAGCCCAAAATCGCCCACGTGAATCCCCAGCCCGCCGGTTAAGGACGTAAGTTTTGTCACGTCAGAAAAAGACATTTTGCCAAGGTCCATTGCATTACTATATTTTGCGCCAAGCCTAAGCGCCACCGCGCGGAATAAAAAATATTCAATTCCGGCTCCGGCAAAAATATTATCCGCGCCCGCGGCCTTGGAAAAATCTATCGCGGCGCTGAAAACATCAAAAGAACCTTCATATACCCTGAAACCCAAGCCCGCGCCGAATTCCACAGGAAACATGTCATTTGTTCCGGATAAGAATCCCAGATTTTTTACGGTTAATGCCGCATAAATATTATTTTCTAAAAGGCTTAACGAAATCCCCGTGTCAAAAGACACACCCATGCTGACATCGCCCATAAAATCTTCGTAAAGCCCCCTTGACTGCACGCCAAAACTGAAAGTGTTTCCAAAACTTTTTCCAAAACCGGCTGTTAAGACGGCATTTTTCAGGGAAACAGAAGGCGACGTACCGCCGGTAGAGTCATAAGAACCGTAATCAATATAAAGCAGGCTTACACCAAAACCGGAGCCTTTTTCAAACGGCACGCCAAAAGCAATGTGCTGCATGTTGATATTATTAAACCAGAAAATTCCGGTGGGAGTTAATTCCGCTTTATCCAAAAGCGCAAGATTTGCAGGGTTAAAAATAAGGGCATTTGTGCCGTCCGGAAGAGCGGTGCCCGCCTCGCCCATTCCCGCCTGAACAGCTTCTGGTTTTATCTTAAGGAATTCAGCAGTACTTGTGCCAAAACTGCCGGCATTAAGGGAGGTAAAAGGCGCAATAAATATAAATAATAATATTATTATGCTTATCTTTAAATTTATACGGTATATTACTTCTGCCACCGCACGCCCCTTTTAATTCATTTTTTGATTATATATAATTTTATCATTATATATAAAATAGTCAATAGTATTTATTTTGTTAAGTATTTAAGCGAAAAATGAACGAAAGCGATATGTTTTACTGTATTTTATACCGAAAACTTTCGTATATTCCCATTGCCCGAAGGCTGTTTTTTTGCTAAAATAAGAAAATTAACTGATTAATTAATCCCCGGGAGGTAATAATAATGGATGATAACCGCGCCAAAGACAGAAGAAAGAACCATGTTCCCATAAATAAAGATAAACGCAAAGGCCCGCGCCGCCTTACCTGCGACTGCGGCGGAAAGATTGAAGTTAAGGTAGAGGGAAAAGATTCATTTGTCTGCGCCCGTTACAGGTTACAGGTTACAGGTTACAGGTTACAGGTTACAGGTTACAGGTTACAGGTTACAGGTTACAGGTTACAGGTATACTATTAAACCCTGCTCCATTAGCCGCGGGTTTTTATATCGTAGATAATAAATCAACTGCCGCACCTTAAAAAACAATTCAACCTAAACTATTTCACATCCGCTTTACAATCATAAATTTGATAAAAAACACAAGCAATATTATAAACGGGGTTGCAATAAAATACGTCAGGAAAATAGCCTTATTTATACTTTCACGAAATATCACTACAAATAGAATGCAAATAATTAAAGCCGCATAAAATCCGAAAGTAAATTTTTCATTTTTCAAATAGAAAACTTTAAGATAAATATCGTAAATAACAATCCAGTAGCTTAAAGCAACCGCTAATGACAATACCGTTCTTATGCTGACATATAAGCTATTCTCTATCGGCGTCATTTTATTATAATCAATTACCGCCATCATAATAATATATAATATACCAAAAGTAAAAAAAACTGTCAGTTGTCTCTTATTTAAAAACTTTTTTGAAAGCATTTACTTCTCCAAATCATCATTTGTGTTATCATCTGCCAATGATAAATATCGTTGTCTGTTATATCCCCTGTTAATTTTCCGGTTTAAATTCAAAATTTCTCCCGTATAGACTGTCTTTTTATTCCCCAGATGATTTATATTACATCAAATATAAACGATTGGAAAGAAAGAAATCGAGGGACGGAAGAAAAGCAACTCGGCGGCTTGGAGAAAACAAGCAGATAAGCATTAGGCAGTTAAGCAGAAGCGTAGGAAAAATAAAGCCGAGGGTCAGAAGGCAGGAAGGTATTCAAATACAAAAAACAAAAGAGCCGGACAGCGCGGGAGCGCTGTCCCTACGAGTTCAAATACAAAACAAAACAAAAAACAAAAACAAGCAAATATATCTGCTGCCAAAACATTTTTTATATTCCGCTTATGCTTATCTGCCTATAGCTTAATCCGCTATTTTTACTACTTCATTATTATAAACTTATCTGCTTTGGATTTTATTTTGGAGCCGGCTTCTGTTTCAGCGGTTAACACATAATAATATGTCCCGTTTGACAGCGGTTTTAAGTCTTTCTCCGGTACTTCCACTATCACTTCCCCGTTCATCTGGGCGCCGGTATTTTTATGTTCTTTTAATAACCTGAAAGAAGCGGAATATAACCTGAACGAAATACCCTGCGTCTTCTTTGTTAAGGTGCAGCGTATTTTCAGTTTGCCGCCGGTATACGGGTTTGGGTATACCAGCAGGTCTTCTATTTTTGGATCCATTGACTCTGTAGGCGCGGGAGTTACAATTTCCGTAGGCGTGTATGTGTGCGTAAAGGTTGGTGTCGGCGTGTGTGTAAATGTATTTGTGTTTGTCGCGGTTGATGCAGGCGGTACTGTCGCAGTTGATGTAGGGCTATTCACAAAATTAAACGCGGCGGTTTCCGCTAAATCAGACTGAGCCAGAGCAGCATTGTTAACACTTACCCTTATTGTATAACTGCCGGAAGATACTGTGCTGAAAAGGTTTGTAACATTAAGTTCATCGTTATAATTACCCGGGGCTTTGGCAGTTGTGTCATACACAAGTGTTTTAACAGGAAGCCCGCCCTGCATAAGCATTATCACCACAGTATTTGCCTGCTGGTTCGCAATGGCGTAATTAAACTGTATTACGCTTGTGGAACCAAGAGTAACGGTTCCCGAAGGTATCATATAGTTTATGTTTACATCAAGCGCTGCTATTGCCGTGTTTGTGGGTGTATGCGTTGCGGTGTGCGTGTTTGTTATTGTAAATGTATATGTGTTTGTGGAACCCGGTATTGTTGTGTTGGTTGATGACGGTATTGTGGTATTTGTGCTTGTCGGCGGCACCGGCGTATTTGTGCTTGTGGCGGTGTGCGTGTTTGTATTTGTAAACGTGTTTGTTACAGTATAAGTATTTGTATTTGTGGAACCCACAGGCACCGTGTTTGTTGAAGTTGGTATTAAAGTGGCTGTATGCGTGTTTGTACTTGTAAACGTGTTTGTATGCGTATGCGTAAACGTGGGCAAAACCGCGGTGTTTGTGCTTGTATGCGTGTTTGTCGCGGTGCGCGTAAACGTGTGCGTTGCTGTAGGCGGTATTGCCGTAAATGTCCTTGTGGCTGTATTTGTTGCCGTGTTGGTAAAAGTTGACGTAGGCGGAACCGCTGTAAATGTCCGTGTCGCGGTGTTGGTGGATGTGTTTGTAAAAGTATAGGTTGACGTGGGCGGTATCGGAGTGTTTGTCCTTGTTGCCGTATTTGTCCTTGTCGCTGTGTATGTGGCTGTATTTGTTGATGTGTTTGTGTATGTGGGAGTATTAACCGCCCCTGTAAGCGAATACTTGCCTTTGCTGCAATACGCGGCAACCGCTTTTCTTACATATCCGCCTTCGTTATCGGCATCCGTGGATGTTGCCTTTCCCCATACATCAAATGAAACCGCCCCATTCGGGCTGGCGTCGCTTCCCGGATTTGTAATTCCGTCATTGGGCCAGTCTCTTAAATGCGTGACAGTATTAAAAGCAGTCTGGTACTGGTCATAACCGCCTTCGCCAAAAAGCACGCCAATGAAACCTTTGGACGCCCAGTAACCGGGCCCTGTCGTTGTGCTTGTGGGCGAATACGCGTCACCCGGCGTGCCGCTTGAACCGTCCATAGAGGTTGAAGGTATGAATTCCTGCGCGCTGTTGTCCCTGTAATGGTAGTCGGTGTTATTGCAGGTTTTATAATACGTGTTGCCCACCGGTATCTGCCAGAACATCATCTTTCTTGCCATATTTGTGGATACCCTGTCAAACACATAACCCAGCTTGCCCCATGTCCTTGCGTTTGTAAAACCGGAATGGTCCGGCCCTGTCCAGCGGGTATTGCCTTCACCGCCTTTTATTCTGAACCAGTCCGCGTCGCGGTCAGACGGGTCAACAAATATAAGGTCATACTTTTTTCCGTTTTCAACCTGATTCATAAATGTAGTTGTGTCATCAACGTGTGTGTTAACGTCATTCTGGCTTAACGATGTGTCAACAAGCACGTCTTTGGAAGATGCATTGCCCCAGTGAGTGTAGTGGTGAGCAAGCAAAACCTTGCCGGCACCGTACTGGTTTCTTATCCTGTATAACGCTTCGCTCCACCCCTGAATTGTATCAGGCAGGCTGTTAATTGCAACGCCGTCGCACGTCTCTCCAAAATTAGCCCCGCCCACCTTAACCGCGCCGGTTGATGTGGCTGACCTGCCTGCTTTTCTCCAGAATCCAAGAAGGTCAGGTTCAAGGTGAATGATAACTTTTTTTGTGGAATTCGCGGCTATAACCTGACAAAGCAATTTGAAGTCCTTATAATACTGATTCATTTTTCCGCCGTCATTATAGTTGGCAAGAGCGTAAGGTGTGTAATAAAAAGAAAAAACCTGTATCTGCCCCCTTGCTTCCCAGTACTTAAGTTCATTTGCAGCCCACTGGCCGCCTGCCACCCAGCCTGTCCATGTATTATATCCCGAAGCGCTGAAATCAGATGTTAAATATGCGTAACTGTAATCCCAGCAGGTTCCTGCTGTTGTCCCTTTAAAGAAATGAGGTGAACTTGCAGCATATGTATCAGACTTATCAATCGTGCCAAAACCAAAAACTGTGGGCAAGCCGGCAGGAATTGTGCCGCCTGCGGCAAATATGAAATTAAAACTTATCAAAGATAATAAAATGAATGTAAGCCTTTTCACGGTAAAGCCTCCTGAAATGTGTTTAGCATCATCTTTTTAGCGTTTCAGAACATGCCTTTATTTATGTTCAAAAATTAGACATCATTTAACCGTTTAAGTTTCGGTCAAAATTATACTTTTTTTGTGAATTTTTGCAAGAAAATAAAATCGTATTTATCATATTTACCTGTAAATAAAGGGTTTTATAACGTGCATCTATACATCATTATTGCCTATTTTGGCATGCGGTAAGCAGTTTCAGGAATTTTAAGACATAAGCAATTAAGCATTAGGCATTTAAGCATAAGCGGAAACGGAGGGACGGATGCAAGAGCCTAACCCATAAACTGTTATCCCATATCCCATAGATAAGAAATGAGGGACAGATGAAAATATGGTGACAAATCCGGCTTTTTGGAATTTAATGCGGTTAACTGTTATTTATTGAATAAATCTATGAAGTCATCTACTCTTCAAGGCAAAGTTCCGTTACTTCTTTTAAATTTATAAGCAATTCATCCATTGTTTTTGCCTGTGTGTGCGCGCCAGGTATCCCCGGAACTTCCGCGACGAACAAATTTGTTTCAGTATCTTTTTCTATATAAGCAACCAGACTTTTTTTCATAATTTTCTCCTGTTTAAGTGATTCGTATAATAATTATACAGTAATTACATATTTTTTCAATATAAGCATAGGTAATAATAAAGATAATAAGCAATTAAGCATTAGGCAGATAAGCAGAAGCGATTGAAAAAGGCAGCTCGGCGGCTCAGAAGCTCGGTTTGGTTGTGGATTTGGTAGACGCGGGTCTTTAGCCCGCGGCAGTTTATTTTTGTTTTGAATTGTTTTTATTGGTAGACTCGGGTATTTTTATTTTATATTCATTCAACTGCCGCACCTTAAAAGGTGCGCCTACCAGATCTAAACTCAGCTGCCTAGCTGCCTAGCTGCCTAGCTGCGCCTTAAAACCATTTCAATATTCCCCCCTTATGTGATATTATTAAGGAAACACCATCAGGAGATATAATGCAGCACACAAAAGCAATTTTTATTTTTATAGCGGCGGTTACCGCCGTACGACTTTGGTTTATTACCCTTTTTCCCCTTCTGGGGGACGAGGCTTATTACTGGCAGTGGGCGCGGCATCTGGATTTTGGATTCTACGAACAGGGCCCCGGCGTAGCTGTTGTCATCTGGCTGTTTACCCTGTTTACAAATATTAACACCGTTTTTACGGTAAGATTAGGCGCGGTTATTCTCTCTGCCGCCACTATGATAATTTCTTTCCTTATATATAATAAATTGTATTCCCACAACACAAACAGAAAAGAAAATTTCATAAACATCCTTAACATGGCGTCTTCCGTCATATTTGCGGCGGGAAGCATACTTATGATGCACGACACAGTAATGGGGTTCTTTGCCGCGCTGTTTATACTGCAGATGATTTATATATGTGAGAAACCGGACAAACAAAAATACTGGATGCAGGCGGGGCTTTTACTTGGTTTTGGCGTAATAAGCAAACTGACGCTTGCCACGTTTTATCCCGCGGTTATTATCTTCGCGCTGACTGCCCTTGCCATAAATAAACAGCTTTTTAAAAACCTTTTTATTTTCACCCTGTTCGCCGCAATTGCGGCTTCGCCGTATATTTACTGGAACATAACCCACGACTTTGCCACTGTTAAATACCTGTTTATCCGCGGAGGCGCAGACGGCGGGTTCACTCTGAAATATTTGGGAGAACTTATAGGCGCGCAGTTTGGTTTAATATCCCCTTTTCTGTTCCCGTTTATGTTAGCCGCGGCATTTACAGCGCTTAAAAAACGTGATAATAAAAACGAATACCTTATGGCTGTCCTGTTTTTTGTATCCATAATACCCTACCTGCTTCTATCGCTTAAAAGCAGGGTAGAGGCAAACTGGCCGGCATACTGCTTCTTACCTCTTTTCTTTATCACCACAAGGTATATTTTCAGCCTTAACCTTAATCCAATTTTAAAAAAACTTGCAGTACACGGCCCTTACACGCTTGGCCTTATAGCGGTTATACTAATACACGTTCACCTTGTTTACCCCATACTTCCCATACCTGAAAAAGCAAATCCGCTAAAAAAAGCGTATGGCTACAAAGAACTTGCCGAAAAAGCGGACGGCGTTTATAATACTTTAAACCAAACAGGCCCGTTGTTTATTGCTTCAAGGCATTACCAGACAGCCAGCCTGCTTGCTTTTTATATGAAAGATAATCCGGAAATTTACTGTTTAATACCCCACGAATCGCGCAAGCATTACAGGTTCTGGGACGGATATAAGAATTTTAAGGGCGGCAGCTGCATGTTTATTTATGGCGCCCCCTGGGAGCACGCGGAAATGGCCGTATATTTTACGGGTACAAAAACAACAGATGAATTTTTCTACAAAAAAGGCGCCGCCGAATTAAGGTTCTTTTTTGATTACAATACGGGGTTTAAAGGCATTCAATGAAAATAATTTCCAGATACATAATTAAAGAGGTGTCATACGTAACCCTTATGGGATTTTTTATATTCACTTTTTTTCTTATCATGAATTCCCTGTTTGTCATGAGCGACCTTGTGGTTAAATACGGCGTGGATATCCTGACCGTCGCCAAACTGCTTGTTTTATTATTACCCTCAACGGTTGCGGTTACCCTGCCCATGGCTTTTCTTGTGGGCATACTTTTAACTTACAGCCGCCTTGTGCAGGACAATGAATACCACGGTATGCAGGCGTGCGGAATAAGCATTGCAAAGGTAACCATCCCTTCAATACTGCTTGCCCTTATCGTCACGGCAGGGCTTGTGCTTTTTAACAACTATGTGCTTCCTGCCGCGAATCTGGAATACAAAAAAGTCTATTACGAAATAGTTAAAAAACGCTCCGGAATCCTTATACAGGAACACACTTTTATAAAACAGTTTGACGATTACGTCTTTTACATAGGCGAAAAGGACAATAAGAACGAGCTTTTAAAAAATATCCTTATTTTCATCAAGGACAAGGAAAACTCTGACGAACCGGTAAAAGTGATAACTTCCAAAGAAGGCGAATTTATATCCGATGAAAAAAGTTTCAGAATAGCGCTTAAGTTAAAAAACGGCGTGCTTCAGACAGGTTCTTTCACGGAACCGGAACGGTTAAATTCAATCTTTTTCGCCGTCAATTACGTGGACCTTGACATACAGGGCGCCATGCGAAAAAAGAACGTGGCTGATGATTTAAAAGGTTCCCGCGAAATGACAGCACAGGAACTTTATACAGAAATGAAGAAGGGGCCGCAGAGCAGGCACGACAAAAACTGGGTTATTCTGGAGCTGCACAAGAAATTCTCGCTTCCCTTCGCTGTAATAGCGTTTGCCATAATAGGCATACCACTTGGGCTGCTTACAAAGAAAGGCGGCAAGATAACCGCCATAAGTTTCTCGCTGGTTTTAATATTTTTATATTACATACTGCTTTCAGTGGGACAGTCTTACGGTTATTCGGGAAAATGGAACCACTTTACCGCGGCATGGCTGCCTAACCTTGCCATGATTGCAATAAGCCTTGTGCTTTTTATCGCCATATTTATGCCTTATATTGCGGTAAAAATACAAAGCAAGCGGGTGCAAAAATGAAAATACTTCATAAATATATCCTGACAGAGATAATAAAAGCTTTCGCTGTAATTCTTTCCGGCATTGTGGTCTTTATAATGGTGTCCAACCTGATAGACGAGCTTCCTATTCTGCTTGCGCATAAACCTTCTTTATTTCTGCTTTTATATTATTATGTACTTCGCGTCCCCTTTCTGGCTTCGCAGGCAATCCCTTTTGCCATGCTTCTGTCAATACTGTTTGTGTTCAGCCAGCTTAGCCGCAATAACGAACTTACAGCCATGAAATCAGCCGGCATAGATTTCAGGAACATTGCCATGCCCGTGCTTGTGCTGGCATTTCTGGTAAGCGCCGCCGCGATGGTGACAAACGAGACCCTTGTTTCAAAGAGCTATGAAAACGCCGCTTATATTAAGGACGTCAAAATAGAAAAAAAGAACATATCTTCAATGCAGGTGTCACACGACCTTGCAAAGCTGGCGTCTGACGGAAAGGTCTTTTATATAAAGTATTTTGACGGCCTTGTGGGCCAGATGAAAGGTATCTGCATCCTTGAAATAGACAAAGAATTTAACATTACTTACCGCCTTGACGCCAAAGAGGGCGTCTGGCAGGGCGGCACCTGGACGCTTAAAAACGGCGTGGAAAGGCGTTTTAAAGACGGCGCGGAGACAGATACAAATATCTTTAAAAGCAAAGAACTTCACGTATCCGACGCGCCGGAAGATTTCATAGTAAAAAAACAGTCCTTTGACGACACGCTTGCCATTAACATATTCAGGTTAAGAAAAATCATCAACACCCTAAAATCAAGCGGCTTTAAATATAATGAAGAAGAGGTTAACTTTCACCTTAAAATCGCCTACCCTTTCGCCACTTTTATATTATCGCTTTTAGGCATATCAATCCCCTTTATGTTTTCCACCCAGCGTTCTTTCGTTAACGCGGCTATCGGGTTTGTTGTCACTATTATAGTATCATTTTTCTACATGGGTTTTGTCACAATAGGGCTGTCAATGGGAAAAGCATCCATGCTGTCCCCTATACTGTCCGCATGGATATCCAATATTGTCTTCGCCGGGCTGGGAGTAATGGCGCTGTTAAGGGTGAAGAGATAAAGTCTTAGTCTTTTTTCCAGTCTTGGTAGACGCGGGTCTTTAGCCCGCGGATCTTTTAGCCCTGTCTTTATCCCTGGTAACCGCGCCTTTTAAGGCGCGTGTTCTGTTTTGGATTTGTTTGTTTTGTATTAGTTTTTCGTTTTGGTAGACGCGGGTCTTTAGCCCGCGGATCTTTTAGATTTATATTAATTCAACTGCCGCACCTTAAAAGGTGCGCCTACCAAATCTAGAGATAAAAACCAACCGCCCAAACTGAAACCTGCGGCTTATTTCTTATTATCACGTTTATTATCACATTTATTGTTTGTTATCATGTTCTTTTTCCACTTGGCATTTCTGCCGATACTACAACCTTTAGCTGCCCTTTTGTTCTCATCTAAAAACAAATCAACTACCGCGGGCTAAAGACCCGCGTCTACCAGTACATAAATCTAAACAACGCACCCTAAAGGGTGCGGCTAGCAAAGCAAAAAAAAATATAAAACAATAAAACACAAAAGATTATTACCTCATCAGGTATTTAAGCGGGTCGACGGTGCCCTGGCTGTTTCTTATTTCAAAGTATAACTCATCCCCATAAAATGACTCTGTGTCGCCGGTTTTGGCTATCACGTTCTTAATGCCCACCTTTGACCCTTCACTAACCAATATTTCAGAGAGATGGCAGTAAACCGTGTAGTAGCCGCCGCCGTGCTGAATAACTATCATTTTTCCGTAGCCTTCAAACCAGTCAGCGTATTTTACTATCCCTGAAAACACCGAATATACGGGCATTCCGTACTTGGCGCCTATGTGAATTCCCCTGTTATAAATTATGCTTCCAAATTTAGGGTGTTTGAATTTGCCAAACCTGGCAAGTATGTTCCTGCTGTCCACCGGCCACGGGAAACTTCCCCGTTTTTTCCCAAACGCCTCTGCCGCGCTTGCGTCAGATAAATCCGCGCTTACGCGCAGTTTTTCCATAAGTTTTGTAAGGTTCGCGGCGCTTTTTTCAAGTTCCTTTAACATCTGCGTCCTGCGGTTTATATTATTCCTGATATTCTTAAGGGTAACGTGTTTGCGCCATATTTCGTTCTGTATCCTTTTTTCGCGGTCTTTCTTTTCATTTTTCAGCGCTTTAAGTTCATTGCCGTATTCCACAAGGGCCGCTTTATCATTTTCAAGTTCAATAACCAGATTTTTATACGTATTTATTTTTTCAACATTTTTTCTGCCCAGAATTTTGGTGAACTTGTACCGCCTGATAAGCTGCCCCATATCTTTGGATTTAAAGATAAGTTTTATGTAACCGTCTTCCTTTTTCTTATACTGTTTTGCAAGCATCTCTTTTACGTCATTTTCCCTGTCCTGCATCTCTTTTTCTGCCTGCGCTATCCTTGTTTCTATCTCTTTTATCCCTTCAGTGACCACGCTTATATTGTTATCAAAGACCCTTAATTCCTTGCGGGTGATATCAATTTCTTTTTCAATACCTCTAAGAGAACCTGCCGTCAGTTTTTCCTGTTTTTTTTCCGCGGCTATTTTTTTTCGTTCCTGTTCAATCCTCTTTTTAACATCGCTAAGTTCGCTTTTTTTATCCTTTAATATTTTTCTGTAATCCTTTGCCTGCGCCCCAAAAAGCCCTGCGGCAAAGAATAAAACCGCGAATGTTAAAACCAATAACCTGCTTAACTTCACTTAAATATCCTTCCCTGCGACATTAAACTTCCGGTTAAACCCAGCAGCGACCCCGCGCCTGTCATTCCAAGTATAAATTCGGCGGATAAAATGGTTTTATCAAACGCGTAAAACGCCGATAAATCTATACCGGTTTCCTTCTGCACCTGAAACATCAGAAAAGACACCACGCCATACAGTATAAGCCAGCCCATAACCCCGCCCAGAAAGCCGTGTATAAGCCCTTCAAGGATAAACGGCAGGCGTATATCCGCCCCTGTAGCGCCCACCATTTTTAACACGTAAATGTCCTGCCTTCTGTTATAGATGGTTAATTTTATTATATTGGACACTACAAGCAGCGCGGCAATCATGAAAATTATACCCGCCGCCCCCGCTATGTATTTTACCGCGTTGATTACGTTTAAAAGGTGCTCTATTTCAGCGGCCCCGTATTCCACCTCTTCAACCGAAGATTTTGACCGTAACACGCTTACAGCGTTTTTAATCTCCTGAGCTTTATATTCCGTAAATTTTACCGATATGGAATCCGGCAGCGGATTGCCCTCAAACGACGCAAGAATTTTCTGCATTTCCGGGTCTTTTGAAAAGTCCTGATACGCGTCGTCTTTGGAAATATACCGGGCTTCTTTTATCCCGTTCATTGCCGCAATCTCATCGCCAAGCATCTTTATCTCTTCGGCGGATGTGCCGTCCTTTAAAAACACTACAGCTTCAACCTTATTCTGCATTTCATCCGCGGCAAAGTTAACCACTGTGTGAATTATATAAAATCCGCCCAGCATGGTGACAGCCAGTATAATTGTGCCTATGGAAACAAAACTCATAAACCCGCTTCTTTTAAAGTTAAGGGCAACCTCTTTAAACAGCCTCATTCTTCTATTCTCCCGCCGCGCAGTTTTATGGACCGAAACCCGCTGTTTGAAATTATTTCCTTGTTATGGCTTGCCATAAGCACGGTTGTGCCTTTCGCGTTCGCGTCCTTAAACATTTTCATTATTTCCGACGCGCTTGTTTCGTCCAGATTACCGGTGGGCTCATCGGCTAACAGCACGGGCGGCGACATTATAAGCGCCCTTGCTATAGCCACTTTCTGTTTTTCTCCGCCGGAAATATGCCACGGATTATGGTCTTCCCTGCCTGCAAGCCCTATTTTTTCAAGGCTTTCCATGACAGTATGTTTTATGAATTTTTCCGGCGCTCCCGTGATTTCAAGCGGCAGCGCCAGATTTTCATAGATGCTTCTTTCAAAAATAAGTTTAAAATCCTGAAATACAAAACCAATCCCGCGCCTGTAAAACGGCACCTTGCCGTGGGAAAGGTGTGAAATATCCGTATTGTCCACCACAATGCTGCCCATATCCGGGGTTTCTTCCCTGTAAAGAAGTTTTAAAATTGTGGTTTTTCCCGCGCCGGAAGGCCCGGTTAAAAATACAAATTCGCCCTTTTCCACTTCAAAATTAATGTCAGTCAGCGCCTGTATGTTTTTTTCATAAACTTTAAATACCCTGCTGAATTTAATCAAGGGTCTATCACCTCTACGTATCCCGGCTCGGGATTGTAAACATTTTCAATCCCGGCGGCTTTTAATACTCTCATAAGATCTGCCTGTTCATCTTCTTCCCCGTGAACCAGCAGCACTTTTTTTAACTTTGGCCCCGATGCTTTTTTCACGAATTCCACAAGGTCAGACTGGCCCGCGTGTCCTGAAAATTCGTCTATCTTTTCCACCCTTGCCTGCACCGTGTGCGGCTCGCCGAAAATTTTTATGTTTCTGTCACCCTGCACAATCTTTCTGCCAAGGGTATTTGCCGCCTGATATCCCACAAAAAGAATGGTGTTATTAGGATTATCCACTCCGTTTTTTAAATGGTGCAGTATCCTGCCGGCTTCGCACATACCCTGCGCGGAAAGCACTATACACGGCTTCTTATACTCGTTAATAGCCATTGATTCATCCACGTCCCTTGTGTACTTTACAAGTTCCAGATAAAACGGATTATTATTATTGGCAATATATTCCATCATTTTTTCGTCAAAACACTCTGAATGTTTCTTAAAGACTTCTGTCGCTTCTATGGCAAGCGGGCTGTCCACAAATATGGGCATAGCCGGTATTTTATTCGCGATTGCAAGCTGATTTAAAACATAAAGCATTTCCTGCGCCCGCTCTACCGCAAATACCGGTATTATCACCCTGCCGTTCTTTCTATAGGTCTCTGTTATTATCATTGACAGCCTGTCCTGCGCTGTATCAATAGCTTTATGATCCCTGCTGCCGTAAGTACTTTCAAGTATCAGATAATCCACATCATATACTTCATCCGGGTCTTTCAAAATGGGCAGCGAACTTCTTCCTAAATCGCCCGAAAAACATATTTTAATTTTTTTATTACCCTCTTTAAGTTTTACAACAGCCATAGAAGAACCCAGAATGTGCCCCGCGTTAAGCAGGTATGCGTAAAGGCCGTCTGTAAGCGGAAAATTTTCCCCAAGGTTTTTTGGAACAAACTGCTTTAAAGCGGCCTCTGCCTGAGCTTCCGTGTACAGCGGGTCAAACGGCGCTTTGCCCTGTTTAATCCTTTTTCTGTTTACGTATTCAAGGTCTTTTAACTGGACAAACGCGGAATCCGGCAGCATTATTGAACATAAGTCTTTTGTGGCATAAGTGGAATAGATGTCCCCTTTAAAACCCTGCGAAGTAAAGGTGGGTATGTTGCCTGAATGGTCAATATGCGCGTGGGTAAGTATCATTGACTGTACATCTGACGGCGGCAGCGGAAAATGCCTGTTTCTTTCATAACTTTCTTTCCTTTTGCCCTGTATCATTCCGCAGTCTATCGCGAAATTCTTCCCGTCTTTTTCTATTATGTGAAAAGACCCTGTCACTTCACGTGCCGCTCCGCTGAATTTAAGTTTTAACAAGGGGTTCTCCTATAAAGAAAATATTTTATTCATTTCGTAAGAGTCTTTGTCAATATCCCTTTCTTTTCCGGTTACATCTTTCATCTCATGAATTACAATCTTTTCACCCTGAATTCCAACCATCTTGCTTTCGCCTGTTTTCATTTTTTTAATAAGTTTAACCGCATTGTATCCGAAACTAAGACCTAATTTTCTGCTTCTTGCGGTCGGCGTGCCGCCCCTTTGAATGTAACCCAGCACAGAACAGCGCACTTCAAAACCCAGTTTCTTTTCAAGTTTAACCGCAAAATCAATACCGCTGCCAAGCCCTTCGGCCATAACTATTATGCTGCTGCTTTTTCCCCTTTTTATGCCTGCCTGAAGGGAATTCGCTATCTTTAAAAGGTTAAAATCTTTTTTAAATTCAGGTATAAGGATAATTTCCGCGCCCCCTGTTATCCCGCATTCAAGCGTTAAAAAACCGTGCTCCCTGCCCATTAATTCCACGATAAAAACCCTTTCATGCGAAGCCGCGGTATCCCTTATCTTGTCAATCGCTTCAAGCGCCACATTGACAGCCGTGTCAAACCCTATTGTAAAGTCAGTCCCATAGACATCATTATCAATTGATGCCGGTATAAATACAGTTGGTAATCCTGTTTCTTTCGTGACGGTGTACGCGCCCATCCTTGACCCGTCGCCGCCAATAACCACAAGCCCCTCTATAAGGTTGCGCTTTAAAAAAGAGTATGCCTCTTTTCTTTTTTCCGGCAGCCTGAAATCTTTTGACCGCACAGTCCTTAATATTGTGCCGCCCTTATTTACAATATTGCTTACCGAATATGATTCCATCTTTTTGAACATGTTCTGCAGAAGGCCGCTGAAACCCTCTTCTATCCCGTAAACTTCCATTCCTAAACCTATAGCGGTCCTTACCACGCCCCTTATGGCGGCGTTCATGCCGGGCGCATCTCCTCCGGTTGTCATTACGGCAATACGTTTAACCATGATTAATACTCCTTTGAATTTTAAATAAGATTATTGGCGCTAAACGCCGCCTGATTTATGATAAAAACGGGGTAATCAATTATTGAAAAAATTTGCTAAATACTAATCTGCCTGTTTTTGCCCGCAGACTTCCACATTATTACTTTTAATTCTTCTTCATCCCTTGTTTCCCAATACATTGTGGTATCAATCACTTCAAGGTCCGTGACATATTTCTTTTTTATGTAATCAAGCACTTTAACCGCTTTAATATGGTGTTCCGCGTTTCTGGTGAACATTTTTATATAAGGGCTGTACATGAATTCGTATTTTTTTACCGTAATCTTATGCGTTGAAAGCGGGTCATCCACAAGCTGCATGGACACAGTGGCCATGCTTCCGTTTTTATCAAACGAAAAGGTTAAAGGGTCATTTCCATGGTCAATAAACAGCGAAATACCGTCAAGATAAACTTCCGCACTGCTTACCTTTCTTATTTCCCCGCCGAATTCCGGCCCTGTAATTTCTTCAGGTTCCGGAGTATTCTTTGTTTTTCTGCTCATGGTATGGAAATTTTCTGTTATAAACTGATATTTCCATCCGCTTATAGATGATATATCGGCAAGTTCTTCTTCAAGCTCTCTTAAAATTTCCCTGTGGGATATGGTGCCCCTGTATTTTAAATAAGCCACAATTTTACCCTTTTATCCTGAAGACTACCCTTCTGTTTTTTGGAACATTTATATCCTTGTACGCTTCAAATTTAAAATTATTCTTGGGAAGTTTTAACGCTTCCACAATAACCTTTTGAAGCGTCCTTATCTGTTCGTTTGCAACAGCTTCATCATCAGAATATACTTTAATGATTACAGGATAAAGGTTGCTCATCTTAATGTAATCCTTTACCTCTTCAATGGCATTTTTGCCGTCTTCAGTAAGCCTTTCCCTTCTTTTTTCCTGAAACATCATGGCTTCAGCCGCTTCCAGAATAAGAGTGCCGTCTTTCTTATACTTTATCGCGTTAACCACGCGCGGTTCTTTTCTGTTAACAGCCCCCGGATTTCCTGCTTTGTCCATCCAGTAAAGCCTGTATGTATATCCGGAATTCATCCTTAATACATATCCTTCTTCATCAAAACCATCCCACGAAAACTGTTCCGGCAGGTTGCCTGACCCTTTAAGTGTCTTAACTGTTTTACCGGCAAGATCAGTAATTTTGAATGTCCATTTTTCAATTTCTATATTCTGTTTTTTAAGCGCCAGGTTAAAAATAGGAGCTTCTTCAAAATAATCAAAATTCGGGTGATAATCCGCGCGTTCTTCATATACGGAATCAGGAAGGCTCATCTTAACATTCTTAATGTCTTCCGGAGCCATTGACAAAAACGCTTCTTCAGTCTTTATGACTTTACCGGCAGTTTCATTTATATCCGTTTTGATGTCCATGTCCGGTTTCTCTGTCTGAATTTTAATTTTAAGCTGGCCTTTTACAACAATTTCCTGCCCGGAATCGGCGCCCTGTCCAGCTTCCGCGGCAAAAACATCCGCGGAAAATATTACAAGCGCGAAAAGACAGGCCGTTAATACAGCCGTTTTTTTCATTAAAATCACCTCTCTAATTGGAATCTGAATACTACGACTCCGGATTCATCGGCGGAGGTAAGCGAAGGCGCGAACATAAACTGCATTATCGCTTCCATCGCAAGCTGATCCAGTTCTCCATAACCTGATGATGTCTGTATATACGCATTATCTTTGACGCTTCCGTCCGGTTTAACGGTTACATTAATAAAAACTTCAGCCTGAATGTTCTTTTCCTGCGCCCATAAAGGGTATGTGGGTTTTGCAGCCCTTAACACCCTTCTGTTTGCAATCTGCCCGGTAATTAAAAGTGCGCCTTTTTTTGGGGCTATCTCTATTTTTTCCTGCGCCGCGGCTTTCATAACGGGAGTGGGTTTGTCTATTTTAATTGTTTCAGGTTTTAAGGCCGGCTGTGAAGACTTCATTGTGCTTATGCCGGGCCTTGCAGAAGGCAGAAAACTTGTGGAAGGCTTCTGGCTGCTTAAAGAAACCTTCTGAGAAGTGGTGGCTATTTCCCTCTGCTGCGACTGATTAAGCTCCACCGCTTTTATCTGCGCAGGCGATAATTTTGTTTTTCCTATTTCATTGCTTATATCTATTTTTTTCATAGCCGGATCAAGTTTAGCCATTTTATCCAGCGCCAATGCCTGCGGTTTGGACATTTCCAGCTTTGGTTTTTCCATCATTGCCTGGGGTTTTGCAAGTTCCACTTTTGGCGCAGACTGTTTAATAGGAATTAACTGCTTAAACATATCTGCCATGCTTTTGGGTTTCTGTATTTCTACCGGCTTTTGCTCGTCCGGCACCGTTTCCATCATTGTTATTTCGGTCAGCGTGTAATCAGCCAGTGTCCTTTTCTGTTTTGCCTGAAATGACAAAAACATTAAAAATGCAAGTACATGCACTGTAATCGAAAACGCAAAACTGCCTGAAGTTCCCTTTACGTCAAAATCGCCGGCAAACATTTTATATCCCCTCTTTTTTATGCTGTGTAGCAAAGTATATTTTATTTGGTTTTGCTTTTTTTGCGGCTTCCATTACATCCATAACAGTGCCGTTTTCAAGAAGTTCATCAGCCTTGATAATTACCACCTGTTCATCAGACTGCGCAAGTTTTCTTGCCAAAACGGGCTCCATCTGGGCAATACTGTATACCACGGTTTCATTCACGTTTATCTTGCCGTCTTTATCTATTGTTATTGTCACGTGGTCTTCATTTTTAGACTCATCCGTTGCCGCTTTAGGCAGCGTCACCGAAAGTTTTGACTGCGTCATCATGGGCGCCGTTACCATAAATATGATAACAAGCACAAGGCAGACGTCAACCAGCGGTGTTACGTTTATTTCTGTTATCGGTTCTGCGTCATCGCCGACATCAACACTCATGGCTTTCCTCCGGTTATATTAATTTTATTTACTGCTTTTCTTCTTTCATAAGGGTAAGCGTTTTAGCGCCCGCCTTTTTTGATTCGTCAAGAATAGTGACAAGCGTTCCGTGCTGCACCACCCTGTCAGTGGTAATCATAACCAGCTTCTTTTCATTTTTTGCAAGCAGCGCTTTTAAATGTGCCACATACTGGTCAGGCTCCACTTTATTATTATTGATAAGTATGGACCTTGCCGTAAGTTTTACCTGTATGGCGTCGCTTTTGGTGCTTTTCCCGACTGACGCAGTCACCTTGGAACTGTTTACAATTATACCGGACTGCACGGTCATAGGAGCGGTTACCATAAAGATGATAACCAGAACCAGCGCGATATCTACAAGCGGGGTAACATTTATATTTGTTATCCCTTCGTCGCTATTTCCTCCGGCCTGCATTGGAGCCCTCCGCGTAGTTCGCAAGTAATACCAGCATTTTTTTAGCCATAGCTTCCATTTCTACCGCTATGTTTTTTACCCTTTTTGTGTATATGTTAAACATAACAACGGCCGGGATAGCAACTGCAAGGCCCGCGGCCGTGGCTATAAGGGCTTCGGCTATACCTACCATAACAACTTCCGGCCCTCCGCCGGCTGACGAAGCAAGGTCTTTAAAAGCTTTTATGATACCAAGAACCGTTCCAAGAAGCCCGATAAACGGCGAAATGTTACCCAGGGTTCCAAGGACGCCAAGGTAGCGTTCCATGTTTATCTTCTGTTCCATATGGGCAACTTCCATAAGCTTTGAAACTTCTTCCCTTGGAAGAAACCTGTTTTCAAGCCCTTCAAGAATAACTTTTGGAACGTTGCCTTTTGTATTTTTGCAGAATTCTTCCGCTTCTTCAAACTTTTTATCAACTATATAACCCTTAATCTTGGCCATAAATTTATCTGAATCAAGTTTATTTTTCTGAAAATACATAAACCTTTCCACGGTTACGCCCACAACAACAATTGAAAGCACAAGCATAAGTATAATAACCCAGCTGCTTCTTAACACCTGAAGCGTGTCAATCTGGTAGCCGCCCGCTTCTCCGCCTTCTGCTGCAAAAAGAGCTCCGGCAAAAAACACTGAAAGTACAAAAGTTAAAACCAATGTCAAACTGCGTTTCATTCTACTTCCTCCTTATTTGATATGATATCTTATTATTTTGTCTTTGGTACGGTTACTTTAAACGCTTCCGGATATGCCTGCTGAATTGTGGGAATCCTGTTTGTTGCAAAATCCACATATTCCTTTGTTCCGTTGCTTACCTTTATTACTTCATAAATCCTTACCGCGTCTTTCCACGCCTGCTTCTCTTCGTACTTGCCTGCCAGATCCACAAGCCCGTTTAACCTGTATACGTTATCAGCGGGCTTAACGTCAATTAATCTGTTATATGTCTCTATCTGTTTCTCAAAGTTCTCCGTTGTCCCATAGATATTTCCCATTGTATAAAGCGCCTGTATTTTTTCATCATCTGTCCCTGTCTGATAAACCTCTTCATACGCTTTCAGCGCTTCCACATAACGTTTCTGCTCAAAATAAATCTGTGCTATATAAGCCTTTAGCCCCTTGGATTTATCGTCATCGCCGAATTTCAACATAAAGCTGTTGTAAATTTTAATGGCGTCGTCGTGCTTTCCAAGTTCCGTATAAGCAAGCGCGGAGTTGTACATGGAATTATTGGCATACTGGCTGTCCGGATATTTTTCAAGGATACGTTCGTAATAGAATATCGCTTCCGGGTAGTTTTTAACCTGAAAAGCCGTCGTGGCAAGGTTAAAGGTGACTTCCGCGGCAAGTTCATGCTTTGGATAGTTTTTTACAAAAGCTTTATACGCCGCAATAGCGTCTTCAAACCTTTTAAGTTCCTGATAGCACGCAGCCACATAATAGTTGGCGTTAATAGCCATAGAGTCATTCGGAAACTGCTCTATTAATTTATTGAACGTATCAATGGCTTTTTCAAATTTATTGTTTTTGTAATAAAGCTCCGCCGCTGAATATAAAGAGTTCATAGCCAGGTTGCTTTCCGGATACTTTTCATAAAATTCAAGCATCATGTCCGGATTTTCCTGTTTTTCAGCCTTTACAAACATCGCTCTCTGCATTCCCTCTTCCACATTCTGTATCTTGTTGCTGTCCGGATATTTTTTAAGGAAATCGTTATATGATTTTACAGCTTCCGCTTCTTTGCCGGAATTGTAATAAACTTCTGCAATCGCAAGCATTGAATCTTCCGCCAGTTCCGTGTCCGGAAATTTTATCATTACCTGCCTGTACCAGTCTATTGCAGTCTGATACTGCTGGGCTTTAAAATAAATATCAGCGGCTTTAAATGTAGATTCCGCCGCCCTTTTGCTTTTGGGGTAATTAATGGCGGACGTTTTCCACGATTCTAAAGCGTCGCCGTACGCTTCCATTATTTCCTGGGCTTTACCTTTCTGAAAAAGCGCTTCTGCCGTAAGTTCGCCGTTTTTATCTTTAGAGTGAGAATAAGCAAAATCTGTATATTTTACAATAGCGGTTTCAAAATTCTTTTCGCTGAAATAAGAGTGAGCGATTAATATTTCACACGCGCTTTTTACTTCGGCGTTTGTAAGATTGCTGTTGATTACGTCCCTTGCCATTGTCCTTGCGCCCTGAAAATTTTCAAGTTCATAGTAACACCATGCAAGATTAGCCCTTGCTTCATTTGTAATATCACTTTCATAATAGTCATCCAGTATTGATTTAAACGCCTTTGCAGCCGGCCCAAAAAGCCCTGTTTTAAAATACGCCTGCCCTAAATAAAAATACGACCTTGCCCTTATTTTCTTGCCCTCCGGATCCTTAAACTTTGCGGAAAGCTGATTTAAGGAATGCGCCACTTCTGTGGCAAGCATGTCATACTGTTTCTGATTGTAATATGAAAGCGCCATCATTAAAAGCGCCGCTTCAGAAATATTGCTGTAGTTGAATTTTTCAAGTATAAACCTGTATCTCGCTACCGCCTGGTCATACTGTTTTTTATTGTAATTGGCATTGCCAAGCAGGTAATAACCGGTGGCTATGTCATCGTGCGTGGTAAACTTCTGCGTAAAACTTGTAAGAATTTCTTCCGCCTTATCATATTGCCCAAGGTTAAGATAACACCAGCCCGCCCTTAACTGCGCGGATGCAAGCGCATCGTAAATGGTGGGATAGTCGCTTATCACCTTCTCATATGAAACAAGTGCGCCTTTATTGTCATCAAGTTTTCTGGCGCATTCGCCTGATAAATATCTGGCGTATGCCTTCACCCTTGCGTCCCCGCCGCCTGCCATTACATTGTCGTATGCTTTTGCGGCTTCCTTATATTTTCTGTCATTAAAAAGCGTGGAAGCATATTTTAATGACGCATAAGGCGTAAGTTCGCTTGCGGGAAATCTTAAAATAAAAGCCTTGTAATCTGCCGCGGCAACCGGAAAATTCAACCCCTTATAAAAAGCTTCCGCTTTATTATACTGCGCGCTTTCAAGGTATTTGCTTGTTTTAAATTCTTCCCCAAGCTTTTTAAACGCGGTTGCGGCTTCAAGATATTTGCCGGATTTTGTAAGGCTGTGCCCCATATAATAATACGCGGCATCTCTTTTTATTCTTTTAAGTTTTTCCGCGGACGCGTCGTACCTTTCAAGGTAAAAATCTATAATACCGCCTATAAGTTTTACTTTTTCATCCGCAGCGTAAAACGGGTTTTTTTCAAGAAACTGCGTAAGTTCCCTGTCCGCTTTTTTATATTCAAGAAGATTCAGGTATGAAAGCGCAGTAACATAAACAGCTTCCATATGAAAAACGCTTGATGAAAATTTAAACCTGTAATTGGTTAAAAGTTCAATTGCCTGCGTATATTTCCCCATATTATAAAGGCATTCGCCCATTTTATACATGGCTGAATCCGCGTATGGCGAAGAACCAAATTCATCAACAACTTTCTTGTAAGCGTCAAATGCCGCCTGATATTTTTTCCCTTTATAAAAGATTTCCGCGTTAAGGTATTTTGCCCTGGAAGCTTCGTATCTATTGGAATTTTTCCAGCGTTCCGCAAAGTTATTCATTCGTTCTATTGTTGCGGACGCATCCGGCGCAGCTTTATACGCTTCTATTGCGGCCTGCCAGTCTTTACTTATTTCTTTTCCCTTATCATCTTCCGCGAAAACAGGCGCGGATACGGCAGCGCACAAAATTATGAATAAAACTGTAAGTTTTAATTTCATTTTTTCACCTTTTCAATATTGGTTTTTATTTAAGCGCGCCTATATTACTCTTCCAGCTCTATAGTACCGGGCTGATTAAGAAGCGAGCTTGATATTTTGACGCTTTCGGCGCCTGATTCGTTTACCTTTCCGTTTTTGTCTATTGCCTTCATTACGCATTTATATTCGCCGTCAGACACAGGCAGGCCGCGGTCGTCCTTGCCGTCCCATATTATTGACGCCGGCGGATTATCATCACCGCTGTAGCTTCTTACCACGTCGTCATCTTCGTTGATTATATTAAGTTCCCATTCTGTTATAGGATACTTTGTACTTGCGTATATTGTAAGTGTGGTGTTTTTTCTTGTTCCTACAGGTGAGAATATTTTTGGTTCCGCGCTGACATTAACATCAAAACCGCCGAACATAAACGTAAATGATACCCTGTGCGTCATACCAAGCACGCCTAACTGCTGTGATAATTCCTGCGATGACAGCGAGTAGTCAACTTTATAATTTTTAAGAAACTTGTATCCGGCGCCAAAAGTTATTTCCGTTTCATCCAAACCCGCCCTTATGGCAAGGTCGTTAATAGGATATACTTCAAGCCCCATCTTGAATTTTAAGCCTTTATTTGACATTTCTTTTTCCACATCAAGCGTCGGTATAATTCTTTCACCCAGAAATTTTCCGGCAATACCAAACTTTATCACCATTGGGAAAGTCTCTGTCAGTGTGTCAAGTTTTACGGCGGGCGGAAGAAGGTTTATTACACTTAAACCAAAGCTTACATATTCCGAAGGGACAAACATTAAACCAAGGTCAGCGCCATAACCCGCGCCGCTTTTATCATATACAGATTCCATAATTACCTTAAGGTTAATACCCGCGCTTAAAGACCCTACAATATCACGCGCGTAAGAAACAAAAATTGCCTGATTTGAAATGTCAAAATTACCCCTTGCCTCCCAAAGTTCCGACCTGCCGTCAAAATTTGACGAACCAAGGCGGACATATGCAAGTCCAAACGTACCCACTCCGGAAAACGGAACGGACGCCGCGGCAAAATCATACATTGTGTCTTCATATAATATCACATGCATAAGTGTAAGCTGATAAGGGTTCTGCTGCGCAAGTCCGGCGGGATTGTAGTAAACCGCGGAAGCGTCATCTGCAAGGCCGGTAAATGCCTTTCCCATTCCAAGCGAGCGCGCGCCGGCTCCCCAGTTTAAAAACTCGCCGGGAGTCCCGTAATCGCCATTGGCCAGAGAAACAGCCGAAAAAGCCGTTAAAATTGATATCACCAGCAGTAATTTTTTCATTAATATCCTCCTGCGTTATATGTTAATAACAGATGGTCGGATGCACAGATGCTCGGATGGTCGGCTAAACCTTCTGACCCTCCAACCTTCTGACCTTCCAACCTTCCTTTTATTACTTCGCTACACCAATCTTTCTTACCATCTTTTCCCTCTTGCCGTCTATTACAGCTTCAACAATACATATATATCCACCGTTTCCGACAATATCGCCCTTTTGGTTTTTACCGTCCCAGGCAAATGTGTTCATTCTGCCGGCAATAGCACCCGGTTCGCCTGACCTGAATTCTTTTGTAAGGACAAGATCGCCGAAAAGCGTATATATTTTTATCTTAACATCCGTTGTTTCATTAAGCAGATAGTCTATATTTGTGCTTTCAGTACCCGCCCTAAACGGGTTGGGGTAATTGGAAACTTCGCCTATTACCGGGTCTGACATTGAAGTGAAAAGGCTTGCTGTTGTGGTAATAGTATTGTACTGAGCTTCAATTATATTTTCTTCATTCATATAGGCGCCGGTTATTACCGATATTGCCCTGCCGTCAGTGCCTGTAACGGCAGTTGCAGTTACAAGCCCCGCAAACTGTGAATTACCGCTTAACACGGTAAAATTAACCGGCATACCAGAGACCGGGTTGCCATTTCCGTCTACAAGCGAAGCCACTATATTACTTTGAGTGTTAGCCCTTATATTTGAAGGGTCTGCTTCAAGTGTAAGTGTTACATTTGAAGTGTTAGCGCCCATATCAATTATACAGGAATACTTTGTTGCAAGAACTCCATTAGGATCAACAGCCCTTATCCTGAACTGCCCTGCCCTTGTATAGTGCGCCTGAACAGAAAACCGGCCGTTTGCGGCAATACCACTTGTAGGATAAAGCGTTGTGCCTGTAATCGGCGTGTATGGCGGGTCAATATTAACCGGCGTTAAGACAAAACTTTCATTTGAACCGCCTACAGGAACCGGTGTGTTAGAAGAAGGGTCAACCACATTTATGATAAGACTAAAAGTTGCCGGATATGCGCTGGCCGCAACGCTTTGAAGC
Source organism: Candidatus Goldiibacteriota bacterium HGW-Goldbacteria-1 (assembly GCA_002839855.1). Lineage (NCBI taxonomy): Bacteria > Candidatus Goldiibacteriota > Candidatus Goldiibacteriota bacterium HGW-Goldbacteria-1. The sequence goes on along the minus strand of PGYV01000002.1, from coordinate 74,334 downwards.
CCGTTAATATCTTCAACACCATTAGTTATAATCTGATAATTTAAATTTCCGCTATTTGTAACCAATACAGAAGTGTGTTCAAAAAGCACAGGATTATAAAGCGCGGGATAATCAAGGTCATAAGCATATAACTGTCTGTCACCCAAAGTAAATAGCGCTCCTGTGGTATTTGCTATCCCATCAACAGTCTGCATAATAATAGCATTAACAGTACCTGGATATGCGTTAACATTTGCATCCGAGGATGTAATTCTTACATTATGAGCAACTCCCGGCTTAAAATTACCATATATATCAGCTGCACTTATAGTTATATCAAAATACGAACCCACCAGCTGATTATATTCAAATCCTCTTATCGCGTTATCCCAAGCGCCTGACACAATTGTTCCCGCGCCTGCGTCAACATAAACTCCCGGAACAAGAACCTGAAATCCATAAAAATCTCCGGCTGTTGTTGTAAATGCAGGGGTTTCAAAATCCTGTATTCCTTCCCTTGTTATCTTGGCTCCCACTGTCACACCGCTCATTGCCGTGTGGAATTCAGGGTAAACATTAGTAACATAAGAATCTGGAGAAATCCATGCGCTTGCAATTGCAGGTGCATGCGGATCATTGGTGGTAACAGTTATCGTATGACCGATAGCATCAGCTGTCATTGTCATGTTTCCGTAAGCATCGCAGGTATAAACCTGAAAAGACTGAGCCGGATGCGACGGATTATCATTTACAATTCTTGCAGACGGAGCTCCTAAATACATATTGAAGGTTGTTGGCGGCTCTTCTTCAAAATAACCCGCATTTGTTGCCATTCCGGTTGACATTACAAGCAGCCTTTCAAAAACATTCGGCAGAATCTGCACAACAGGCAGCGGAGTAGTTGTAACTGAACCATAAGACGCATTAATACTTTCAGTTGACTGAGCCTTAAACATCCTAACGTTCGCAACTGCAAATCCTGATGAAAGCGGATAAGACTGAGGGTACATAGTATTCAAAGCCCCATTTACCGCAGTTAAATCAACTGTATTATTAAAAGGTATACCTTCGTTTCTTTCATCACACATATTTGCAAATTCATCCCTTGCCACAATGGTAATGTTAAACGGCACACCCGCAATAACCGAACCTGAAGGAGCATCAACGGTAAAGTGATCAAGGTTAGTGTGTTTTACCCTTATTAAAGGGGTTGTGTTGTCTGTTATTCCTGCCGAAGGATGGTCAACCGAAATAGTCTGTGTTCCGGCGCCGCTACTTACAGTCCTTAAAATTGCCGTTTTTTCATACATACCTTCAACAAGATTTATTGTTTCCGGCATAGTTCCTTCAGGCACCGACGCTAAAGGATCTGATGATGTAAGCGTAACAGCCACATTCGGCGCAACACGTCTGATATTATAATAATTATCAACCAGATAAACCTTAAAGTCAAAACTTTGGCCTGCTTCCACTATCCTTGTTGCGCCTTCATATCCTTCATATCCCTGCAAACCAACTATAGGGCTGACTCCCGGATGATATGTCATGCCGTCAACAAGAGTCATTACCCTTGTTGCGGTTCCGGGCCATACGCTGAACTTATTACTGTCAGATGAACCGTCCACACCCACAGTCCCGAATATCGGCCTTATAAATGTTCCGCCGCCGGGCCCGCCTTCTATTGTGGTTGATGCCCTGTAAAGCGTTACATTCATTACGCATATCCCGTTAACAAAAGGGTCTGACAAAGTCTTATCAATACAAAACTGATTATCACTGTAATTATTACCTGCTTTTAACTGAATCTGCCCGTTAAACGAATCAGCGTAATCGGTTGATCCCGATCCCGCCTTTGCGACAATTGAAATGCTGAAAGGTTCACCAGCCACCTGATCGCCTATCGCACCGCCGGTAGGAGTATAAATAAGAAAGTTATAAATCTGGAATACGGTAATATTAGGCGAATTATCCATGCCTATTGTGGTGTCGTCATGAGTTGCTTTCAAATACAAAGTTGTCGTATTATTGTCGTGCCTTACCGTAAATGTGGCAACACCGTTATTTGTAAATTTATGAATTGGGTTCTGCGTGGTAGGCCTTACATCGTCAATATACGAATTTGACGGGTCGCTTGTATTTAAATTTACACCCTGAACACTGTTTACTATGTTCCACCACATATCAACATAATGAACCCTTACAACATCAGAAAAATCCTCTGCCCTTAACTGCCCTGTCGGCGTATTGTATTCGCCGTCAACTGTACCGGGCCTTGCTTCCATTCCGGGCGGCAACACCTGCAGTTTTACGCCGTTATTGGGCAATATGCTTATTGCCTGGCTTGTTCCGGTAGAACCCATATATGACACCGGAGTATCATCGTAATCTGTGCTTACAAATAACCTTGCCGTGTATGTAACAGCCCTGTAAAAAGCAACATTAAGCGTCCTTTGCCCCATATTTGCCGCTGTAAATGTTACAGCCCACTTGTGTCCAAAAGCACCGGTGCTGTTATCGGAACTTGGCACAGACATTGTAGATTCGTATGGAAGAGAATAATCTGTATTGGGCGAAGACAGATATATGATACCTGCCCAGTCTGTCTTTATGTTGCCAAACTGGTCCCTTGCCACTATTGTAGCTGTTGTTGTAACACCTGCAACATAATTGCCGGAAAGTCCGGAAACGCTGAAATAAGAGACATCAGTTGCCAGCACAGGTATTGTTACAGTACTTGCCGTAATTGCCGCATTGTCGTAATCTGTTCCCGTGATTGTCTGGGAACCGCCTGTCCTTAATATCATATTAAACGAAGCTTCACCCGCAGTGAGAGTTACATACTGAGGCATGTATCCGCCGCCTATGGTTGCAAGAGTGTCAGACGATACAATCTGCGAAAGGTCATTAACACTTGTAATTTTATTTCCGTAAGCGTCAGTTGCATATATGGTAAGCGTCAGTGATGTTCCCGCAGTCGCGGTCAAAGGTGTGCCTATTTTACCCCTTGTCACAGCCAGCCTGTTGCCCGGGTCATATGTTTCTCCCGGTGCGACTATAAGCATTCTGTTAAAGTTACCCGCATTAACCGTAAAATAATTACTTATTCCCGTTGCCACACCCGCGTCCATAATGCTTAACTGCGCGTTAAACAGTTTCTGAAAAATTGTAACGCCAAAAGCGGCAATACCATTTGTAAAGGTAAGATTTGTAGGGGTTTTTGTCCAGTTATTTGTGCTTACAGGAAAACCGCCGGTAAGGACGTATAATGTGGTGGTTCCGGAGTAATTAAGCACTGTATTGCCGTACGCGTCCATCGCAACCACGCTTGTAATAAAAGGAGTTGCCGCGGTCTGAGTATTTATTGTTGTTGGAAAAACAAACTGCGTTGCCGTGGCACTGTATGTCATTGGCGCTATATCTGTTCCTTCCGTAATTCCGCCTTCACTTGAAGATGCTGTTATTGTCTGCGCTTTGCCCGCGCCGACAGTTCTTAACGTTACAGAAAAAGAAGCCATACCTGAAGCTAATGATTTTGTAGCGCTGTCATAACTGTCATTTGTGTCTGTAGAATCAAGTGTTGCAGTACCGGCAGCCGAAGGCACCGTGTTCCAGTAATTATCAACCGCGTAAACATTAACATTAAAAGGTGTTCCTGCTGTCTGAGTTGTTGTAAACGTCGAAGATGATACCCTTCCATTTCCGCCGTTGGTTCCGGGATAATATGTCTGGCCCGGCCCCACTACAAGCATGCGCGCGAAAGCGCCCGGATTTACTGCAAAATTATTGCTGTCATTTGAACGCGACGGGGTTGTAGATACGCAGCGTATTAATACGTTTCCGGATTCCGCGTTATAAAGTGTTGCCAGCCCTATATATTTGCCGCCTGTAAATGTAACCGTTCCAAGTGATACGTTATCCCCGCTGTTTGGATAAACAGCTGTAAGCGCGGCCGTTCCGTTAAAACTTGTGACCTGCGCGCCTGTATTGTCAATTGCGGTAATTGTAAGCTGTATTGGCGTGCCTGCCGTGGCAGATGCGATATTTACAAAACTGAAACTTTGAATATACTGCGCGGTTACTGTAACAGATGCGGGTGAAAGGCCGGAAATTGGTGCAATGCTGTTATTCACATACAAACCTACAGCGCCTGTTGCAGCGGTGTTAATTGTCGCGCTTACTGTTCTGGTTGAATTTATGGTTGTAGGATCAGGTGAAAAAGAAGCTGCAGCAGAGGCGGATAAATCTAATCCGGCTCCGGCTGCGTCAATTAACTGCCAGCCAACATCATTAACAGCATAAACATTCACATTAAACGGCACACCGCAGGTCTGCGGTAAAGGTGCTCCTGTTTTAGCGCTGCCCGGAGTGAATGACTCTCCCGGTGCAACAATTAAAAGCGCGGACGCCGCGAATGCCGAAATTGAAATTGAAAGGAAAATTAGGGATAGAATAAAGGCTTTAAATTTATGTAGTTTCATTAAAAACCTCCAAATTTTTATGAATAGATATTAACAATATATACCATCCCCACCATAAAAGCAAGTTTTTTTTAAACGTTGTACTAATCAAAACCCCTTATTTTAAAGGAAAAAACCGCAGCAAAAGAAGTTTTTTGGAACCTTTGTCCACTTTCGCCCTGTCATCTGTCCTTTTGCCCGCCACCCAAATAATCTTTTTTTTGTCACAAACCAGTATTATATCTTCTTTTATTTTTTGCGAAATAATAAAATCCTTTATTTTCACCTGTGAATTCATGCCATAAGGGGTAAATTTATCGCCATTTCTCCTTTTTCTTATGGTCAAAGGAAAAGTTATTTTTGATAAATCAACGTACGCGCTGTTCTTCCCTTTTAAATTAATCCCCTTATTATTGTTTACAATTCTTGTTTCAAACACAAACCCGCCATATGCGGTTTTTAAGCCGTTTTTTTGAATTATCACGGCTTTATCATTATTACCAGGAGTTTTATCCCCTTTTTTAATAATCACATTTTCATTTTCGTACCTTATAGCAAAACCTGCCGGCAAAGACATGCCACTATTTTCCGCAATAGATTTTTCCGCGTCCGCTACCAGCGTGTAATCCACTTTCCTTTTAGCGTCTAAAACCCTGTATAAAACGGCCATTATTACCCTTTGCCTGACAGCGGTATGAAGAGATAAAAACTTCACCCTTGAAAAAACAGCCTTATTGCTGTCAATTAAGGCGTTTTTTTGAATAAATCCGTCAGCTTGCGCCTGCATAAAATCTTCTTCATTTGCCGCAATTACGGCATTTCTTACAAGGCACTCTTTTACCGCGGGATTCATCTCTTTTTCTATGAAAGGTATCAGTTTATTCCTGATAATGTTTCTCTGATATACAGACTTACTGTTGCTGCTGTCAGTTATATATTTCTGCTTTCTTTCTTTAAGGTATGAAATAATCTGTTTTTTGGAAAATTTAAGGACAGGCCTTATTATCGTAATACCGGCGCCGGAAAGGTTATTATGCTTAATTCCAAATTCGCCGTCCTTTACCTTTCTTTGCGCCGGAATCCCGCATAAACCCTTTGTGCCGGTGCCTTTAATAAGACGGAATAAAATTGTCTCCGCATTGTCATCCAGGTTATGCGCAAGCGCTATTTTTGAAGCTTTATATTCAAGGGCGCTTTCAATAAAAAACCTGTACCGCTCTTCCCTTGCGGTTTTTTCCGTTCCAAAACCGGTTTTTTTATTAAGGGCGTCTATATTTTTACTTCTGGTAACGAATACATTGCCCGCTTTAACCGCTTGTTTACGTACAAATTCCATATCACGGGTGCTTTCCTTACCGCGCAGCATGTGATTAAAATGCGCCGCAATGATTTTAAGGTTATATTTTTTTGCAATGGAATTTAAAAGGTTGAATAAAGCCATTGAATCCGGCCCGCCGGATACACCAATAACTATTGCATCGTTTGGCCTGATGAATTTTGTAATTTCTTTAAGCATGGCAGAATAAAGTTTCATAAATATGTTTTCCCCTGACAAAAGAAACATTTAAGGATAAGTTATGGTTTTCATGCAGTATCTTTTATTAACCCGGAGTCTTTTAATTCTTTTGCCCTTACTGTAGAGGCGCAATACATTGCGCCTTGTTTTTAAAAAATAAAACAACACAACCTTAGACGCAACATGTTGCGTCTCTACTTTAAAAACTTATTATATATTTTTGGTAGCGGGGAAGGGATTTGAACCCCCGACCCACCGGGTATGAACCGATTGCTCTAACCAACTGAGCTACCCCGCCACCTAAAAATAAAACTATTTTAAAAAGAACGTTTTAAAACTTAAATACCGCTTTTAAATATACAACTCCTAAAACATTAAGGTTATATCAAATTTACGGGTTTTTGGCAATAGTATATCTGCCATTTTTATTTAAGCTCTTTCCTCATCCCCTGCCTGCTTATGACCTGAACAAGAATAACTTTATGTGTTTTTCCCTTGAATTAAAGCCAAAAATTGATAGAATTATAAACGTATTTATTCAGGCATACTTAAAAAAATAACAAGAGGTGTAATTTGGATTATAGAAGCATCTATACAGGAAAGTCATCCACAGAGTCCCCTGATAAAAATCAGGTAAATATCCCTTCCCCTGAAAAGAAAGGTAAATTCATGCTGGCGGTATATATCATCGCGGCTTTTGTAATACTGGGCGCCGTTACAGGCATTTTTCTTGCATATACACAGGAAGTTCCGGAAGTGGCGGATTTAAGAAATTATAAACCCAACATGTCCACAGCCATTTATGACAACAACGGCAACCTTGTTTCCCAGTTATTTGCGGAACAGCGCACGGTTGTGAAAATTGCACAGGTGCCTGCCATATTGCAGAACGCCATTTTATCCAAAGAAGACCCAAATTTTTACCAGCACGGCGGCTTTGATTTTAAAGCCATAATACGCGCCACAGTCAATAATCTTTCCCACGGAAAAATCGTTGAAGGCGCCTCTACCATTACCCAGCAGCTTGCAAGGAACCTATTCTTAAACAGAGAAAAAACAATCGGCAGAAAAATAAAAGAAGCCCTGCTTGCGCTGCAGATAGAAAAATATTATACAAAGAGCGAAATACTTGAACTTTACTGCAACCAGATATTTTTTGGAGCCGGCGCTTACGGAGTTGAAGCGGCTTCAAGGACTTATTTCGGAAAACACGTGGAAGAACTTACCCTTCCCGAATGCGCCGTGCTTGCCGCGCTTCCACAGGCGCCTTCCAGTTATAACCCTTACAGAAATCCGGAACTTGCCCTTGAAAAAAGAAATGTTGTATTAAATATTATGACGGAACGCGGAGTTATAACCCCCGAAGAACGTGACGAGGCAATTAATACGCCTTTGACATTAAGCAAATTAGAGGTAAAAAACGCGCCGTATTTTGTGGAATACATCCGCCAGCAGCTTGAAGGCACATACGGCAATACCGTAATATATAAAGGCGGCCTTAAGGTCTATACCACTCTTGATACCAACCTGCAGAATATCGCGCAGGACCTTATGACAAAACACGTAAGAAACCTGCAGGCAAAAATAGAAAGCAAAACAGGAAAACCGCTGTCACAGCCGCTTCAGGGCGCTCTTATCGCGATGGAACCTTCCACCGGAAACATTAAAGCAATGATAGGCGGGCTTGATTATAATGAGAATGAATTTAACCGCGCGGTACAGGCAAAAAGGCAGACCGGCTCCGCGTTTAAACCGATTGTTTATACATCGGCAATTGACAACGGCTTCCGCGTGTCCGACGTTCTTATGGATTCACCTATTGTTTATAAAAATACCAACGGTACTGACTGGCGCCCTGAAAATTACAGCGGTAAGTTTTCAGGCCCCGTGATACTTTTAAACGGGCTTGCTTTTTCCATGAACGTGGTCACTGTAAAATTGCTTGATAAAATAGGAATACGCACCGCACAGAAATACGCCCACAAAATGGGAATTTCAAGTTCCCTTGCGGATGACCTTACGCTTGGGCTTGGTTCTTCATCTATTTCACTTCTTGAAATGACAACAGCTTTTGCAACACTGGCAAACGGCGGCATGAAACCGGAACCATTGTCCGTGCTTTCCGTAAAAGACAATTCAGGCAAAGAACTTGAAAACCATATTTCAAAACTGACCGAAGCGCTTCCGGAAACCACAGCGTATATTGTCACATTTATGATGGAAAACGTTATTGACCGCGGTACCGGCACTTCTATAAGGCGCCTTGGTTTCACCGGCCCGGCAGCGGGTAAAACGGGTACAACAAACGAATTCACCGATACCTGGTTTATTGGTTTTACACCGCGCATGGTACTTGCAATATGGATAGGCTGCGATACAAAAGAAAATCTTGGCAAACAGATGACAGGCGGTTATGCCTGCGCGCCATTATGGGCCGAAATTATGCTTAAAGCTTACGGTTCATCGGATGCCGAATTCCCCGTTCCAAACAATATTGTCTTCAAAAAAATATGCGTAAAAAGCGGTATGCTGGCGGATAAAAACTGCCCCGCTCCGATAGACGCCCCGTTTGTCGAAGGCACAGAACCTGTAAAGTTCTGCACACTTCATTCCGATACATCCGCAAGTTTCATGCACAGTGATTTTGATGATTATGAGAGCGGCGAAGATGCCCCTGCAAATCCCGCGCCAAAAACAAATAACGAAGACCCTGATTCCGAAGAAGAAGGCGGAGCGTTGACTTTCTAGTACAAGTTACAGGTTACAGGTTACAGGTTACAGGTTACACGTTACAGGTTACAGGTTACACGTTACAGGTTACACGTTACAACTTACAAGTTACAACTTACTATTACTACTTGCTACCTGTCACCTGTCACCTGTCACCTGTCACTTGTCACCTGTCACTTGTCACCTGTCACTTGTCACCTGTCACTTGTCACCTGCTACCTGTCACCTGCTACTTGTCACCTGCTACCTGTCACCTGCTACCTGTCACCTGCTACCTGTCACCTGCTACCTGTCACCTGCTACCTGTCACTTGCTACCTGTCACCTGCTACCTGTCACTTGCTACCTGTCACTTGCTACCTGTCACCTGTCACTTGCTACCTGTCACCTGTTGACCATTTCTTCTTCAACATCCCTGTAAGCCGCGCTGTATTCGCGGATTAAGCCCGCATCATAAAAACTGAAATAATTGCCTCCGCCGCCCACAACCAGATGGTCCAGCAGTGTCATATCCATTTCTTTAAGGGAGAATAACAGCCTTTTGGTTATTCTTTTGTCGCTTGCGGAAGGAGCCGGGTCGCCGCTTGGATGATTATGCACAAGCACAACGCTTAACGCCCCGCATTTAATACCCGCCTTAATTATCTCCCTTGGATATACCACCGATTGTGTCAGCGTGCCTTCACTTACTTTGGTATTCATAATCACTTTGTTTTTAGCGTCAAGATACAGCGCGTACACCACTTCCCTGTCCGTGCCTTCACACAGCGCCCTGAAGTATTCCACAATATCCTTCTGGTTTTTTACATGAATTTTTTCATTTAAAAAAGCATCTTCGGCAAAACTGTTTACAAACGTTTTTACAACTTTAAAAAAGACCTTTGTCTCTTTCCCAACACCCGGTATGCTTTCATTTTCAACAACAGAAAATACCTGCCTGAAGTTGCCCTTAGAAAGCTGAAATATTTCCCTTGCCTGTGGTTTAACATCTTTTCTTTTGATGACATACGATAAAAGAATTTCAAGTATTTCCTGTTTGGATACAGCCCCGGCATCAAACCTGTCTTTAAGCCTTTGTATGTGGCCTTCACCATAAGCCTTAATCTGTGGCATATTTCCCCTCCCGATTAGTTCTTACTGCAGAGGCGTAGTGCATTACGCCTCCGTTTTTTATACCCAGACGCAACATGTTGCGTCTCTACTTTAAAACTCTTTTGCCATTACTGTAGAGGCGCAACATGTTGCGCCTCCGCCTTTAAGCATTTTCTTTTAAAACCGCGAGACGCAACATGTTGCGTCTCTACATTTAAGACCTAGCCGCCAATACAAAACATTTAACACCGAACACCTTTATTTATTGTACTCGTCCAATTCCCACCTTAACGGATTCAACTGTATATACTCACTTATTTTTATCATTGATTTTTCATTTCTTATAATGTGTTCATAATATCCGTCTTGCCAATTAAATTCTATATTATTTTTAACCGCAAATCTTTTTACCGCCGCTTTGTACTGGGATACTATCAATCCAAGAGATCCCTTTCTGTGCCCTTTTAAATTACGGTTATTATTTTTTTCTGCCTGCATATCTTTCTCTTTTTCAATAACAATAATCCCATGAATATGATTGGGCATAACTATGTGATTGGCAATAGATACATTATTAAAGTGTTCAGGTATGTCCAGGAAGAAACGTGATTCGGCCCCCCCAAGCCATTTAGATTAACCGATTGACTGTCAACAACACCAAAACTATGTTTGTGGTTCAAAACACAAATCGTAACATAATAAAAACCCGATAAGCTGTAATCCCATGTTTTTAACCTTAAAGAGTCTGTGCGGTATTTATTATTAAACAACTGCATAAAAACACCCCTCAATGTTTTTCACCCCGAAGACGCAACATGTTGCGTCTCTACTTTAGAAACCAAAATCTAAAACACTATTAAATAATAAGAGGCAGATATGACCTAAGCCACACCTGCCTCTTAAATATCTTAACTGACTATTTTTAGAATAAGAAGAGAACTGCTATTGCTCCCGCAAAAAGCCCTGCAAGTAAAAGCGGGTGAACGCCCATCTGCTGGCTTAAACGCGGTTCCGAAGAAGCATCCCCGCCGCCAAGTTTTGCAAGAATATTTCTTACGCCTGTATTATTAGGGTTAAGCTGAAGTGATTTTTCATATGCAACTTTTGCGTTTGCCTTATCGCCTTTTTTGTAATAAGCGGTCCCCATAAACTGGTATGCCTGATATGTGGGCTGTGTTTTTGCGCTTGCGTTATAATACTGAATGGCCTTATCATACTGGCCTGCTTTCAAATATTTATGACCCATTGTCAAATACTGGTTTGCTTTGCTGCCGCCCGCTGCCGCTCCGCCGCCCTGCAGTTTTGCAACCATTTTCTTTGCATTTGCGTTTGCAGGATTAATCTTCAAGGCCTTCTGAAAGGATGATAAAGCTTCCGCTTTTTTTCCTTTCATGTAATATGCAAGGCCCATATAATAATAAGCCGAATCAGTGGGTTTCATTTTTGCGCTTGCATTATAATACTGAATAGCTTTGTCGTACTGTTTTGCTTTTAAAAATGTATTCCCCTGAGCAAGATACTGCTCCGGTGTAGCTGCAAAAAGCAAACCGGAAGCGAATACAACTGCTAAAGCAACAACCAATACTTTATACGCCTTAAATTTCATAACTTCACACTCCTTTTAAGAAATTATATGTTTTTTAATTTATGGCATTGGGGGTAATTCATCACCCGGCATCATACCCATTTCATCTTCAGGAAGTCCCATGTCATCGCCCATGCCCATGTCATCCATTCCCATATCATCAGCGGGCATTCCCATGTCATCGCCCATGC
>PGYV01000002.1:0-62595 GCA_002839855.1 Candidatus Goldiibacteriota bacterium HGW-Goldbacteria-1 | reverse complement strand
CATTCCCATATCATCAGCGGGCATTCCCATGTCATCGCCCATGCCCATATCGTCCATTCCCATATCATCAGCGGGCATTTCTTCGCCCGGTAATCCTACGCTTTCATCTTCAAGACCCATTTCCGAATCCATCCCAAGATCATCCCCGGGCATTCCTTCTAATCCCGGCTCTGCCATCATGTCCATGCCCGGCTCTTCCATCATGTCCATGCCCGGTTCTGCATCCATACCCGGTTCTGCCATCATGTCCATGCCCGGCTCTTCCATCATATCCATACCCGGCTCTGCTTCTATACCCGGTTCTGCCATTGAATCCATTCCCGGGAATTCCGCGCCCGGTTCCGGTGCTAAAGGCGCTTCAATTGCCGGCTCTGCAACAACAGCTGCTTTCTTAGGTGTTGCCTTTTTCTTTGCAACTTTCTTTTTAGTAACAGGTTTCTTTTTAACAACAGTATAAGGTTTAACACGATACTGTTTAATTTCAGCTTTTGCATATCTGCTTTGCGGTATTATCTGGCCTTCCTGACCTTCGCCAAGAAGGTAACTGTCAACGACTTTAACGGCAGACATTCTGTCAAATGACTGAACAACTTCTACCTGAACCTTACCATACTTGCCTTCCACATAAAACTTATCCCCAACTTTAACGCCCTGGGCTTTGCCCATATCCACATATGAATACTGTTTATTGGCATCAGCAACGCCTATAATTTTGGCGGTAGCCTTAAAATCTGTCTTATTAGTTTTTGAAGATAGGACTTCCTGAGATGCAAAAATGGTTATATTAAATATAAACAGGAAAACGCATGCAAACGCCGCAGCAGATAATCTTTTCATGTATCCTCCGAAACTATACTTTATTTTAAGTGAGTAAAGCCATATTATATTATTTACATTTTATTGTCAATAAAAATTTTTGTTAATTAAAATAGGGTTTCAAAGCCAGATACACACCTTTAAAACCCTTTAAAAATATAGCGTTTTTACAGGTTAAAAAAGTTAAATAGTTTTTTACTTTAACTCTTTCTTTATAATCTCCCACGCTTTTGCCGCAGCTTTTCTTCTGTGAGAGACCTTGTTCTTCTGCGAAAACGTCATTTCGGCAAACGTCCTCTTTGTCGGTACATAAAAAAACACAGGGTCATAACCAAAACCCTGTTTACCTGTCAAAGTTTCACTTATATACCCGTTCACCCTGCCTTCGGCAAAAGCTTCCCTGCCATCCGGGAAAACAATACAAATGACTGTCCTGAAAGATGCCTTTCTTTGCGCCTTTTTTACGCCGTTCATAAGTTTTAACAGTTTAAGATTATTATCATTATACGTGCAGCCCGGGCCTGCAAACCTGGCTGAATAAACACCGGGCGCCTTTGCCAGATATTCCACTTCAAGCCCTGAATCATCCGCGATAATAATCCTGCCTTTTGACATTTTTCTTACCGCACGCGCCTTAATTGCCGCGTTTTGTGCAAGGGTTTCGCCGGTTTCTTTGATATCGCCTTTAAATCCTATTTCATCAAGGGTTAGAACCTTTACCTTATTGCCTTTAAAAATATGCGCTATTTCAAGCGCCTTATTCTTATTATTGGAAGCAAGGATTATTTCGGTCATTTATTAAATCCCCAGCGCTTTTTTCTGTATTTTAAACAGTTCTTCAATTCCCTTTTTACCGGAAGCTATCATGGCGTTTAATTCTTCCGTTGTGAAAGGTTTTCTTTCCGCCGTGGACTGAAGCTCTATAAATTTACCGGACCCCGTCATTACTATATTCATATCCACATCCGCGCTGGAATCTTCCTTATAATCAAGGTCAAGCAGCACTTCCCCGTTTTTCATGCCCACAGAGACCGCGGCTATTATTTCGTTTACCGCCGAAGACTCTGTTTCCCCGCTTTTCATAAGTTTTTCTGCCGCGTCATACAGCGCCACATACGCGCCGGTAATGGCGGCTGTCCTTGTGCCGCCGTCCGCCTGCATTACATCCGCGTCTATTATTATTGTGCGCTCGCCAAGTTTCTTAAAATCAATAACCGCGCGAAGCGACCTGCCTATAAGCCTTTGTATTTCCTGCGCCCTGCCGTTGGGTTTGCCTTTGGCCGAATCCCTTTGATTTCTTGTATTGGTGGAACGCGGCAGCATTGAATATTCCGCAGTCACCCAGCCTGTTCCCTTGCCTTTTAAAAATGGCGGCACGTCATTTTGAACCGTGGCCGTGCATATAACTTTTGTATCGCCGAATTCCACAAGCACAGAGCCTTCCGCGTATTTCATGAAATTGCGGGTAATCTTAACTTCCCTCATCTGATTTTTGTCCCTGTTGCCTCGCATAAAACCACCCGCTTTTTTATTTGGTATATGAGACCATTGCCTTTTCCGATTCGTAAACGCTTACCTTACAGACCTGTGCTTCTTTTACCTCTTTTTCAAGTTCTTCATAAATAAACCTTGCTATGTTTTCCGCGGAAGTGTTGTTGACCTTAAAAAAAGGCACATCGTCATTTAAATACTTATGGTCAAGATATTCAGTGACTTTCTTAAGGGCCGCTTTTAAGATATTAAAATCCACGGCAAGGCCGTTTTTTTCCAGTGCCTCACTTTTAAAATACGCTTCCACCGCGTAATTATGGCCGTGCAGGTGCTCGCATTTGCCTTTATAATCCCTTAAATTGTGCGCTGACGCAAAAGTATCTTTTACCATAAGTTCGTACATTTGAAACCTCTGCTGTTTTTTTTAATACAGATACCTAAAGGCTTATCTTTTTTGCCTTTATCATTTTGCTCTTTAAAAACATCTTCCCCACCCTGTTAAATGTAACCGGAGTATCAGTTACATAAAAAGCGGAGCTTTTTGAATTGCCTTTTTTTGACAACTGGTTTTTCATTATTATAAGGTTGGATACCACTGCCGCAGTTTCTTTCGCGGAATCTATAACGCTTATGCCCGGCAGAATCTTTTTAATAAGCGGTTTTAACAGCGGATAGTGAGTGCAGCCAAGCACCAGCGTGTCTATTCTTTTGCCTTTAAATGGAAGCAGGTAATGCTTTAAGATATCCTCTGTTTCTTTTCTGTCAATCCAGCCCTCTTCCACAAGCGGAACCAGTAAAGGCGCGGGATTTGAAAACACTTTTATGTCCGGATTATACTTTCTTATTGTTTTTTCATAGATTCCGCTTCCTATTGTGGCTTTGGTTCCAATAACGCCTATCCTTTTATTTTCAGTGGCCGCTACCGCAGCCCTGGCGCCCGCGTCAATTACGCCGATTATATTAACGCCAAACTTCTGTTTAATCTCATTTAAAGCAAGCGCGGAAACGGTGTTACACGCCACCACCACTATCTTTACGTTTTTTTTAAGCAGAAATCCGGTATTTTCAACAGAGAAACGGATTATGGTCTCTTTTGTTTTTGTCCCGTAAGGCGTCCTTGCTGTATCCCCAAGGTAAATTATTTTTTCATCCGGCATGGTTTTCATAAGTTCTTTAACCACTGTAAGCCCGCCAAGCCCTGAATCAAATACGCCGATTCCTTTATTGTTCATATGCGCTCCGTATCTTTTATAGTTCTATCAGTTCGTATTGCCTTGTTCCCATTCCAAGTTCTTCGGCATGCTTTAACTGCGCCTGCCAGTCCATCCTGGGATGCACCATCCGAAACTTGTCATTTTCCGCGTGTTTCATATCATATCCGTCTTTACCTGACACGTTTGACATAATGACAGACGCCTTGTTGATAAGGTCCGCAGACGCCGCGTCAAGGGCAACGGGGTCAAACGAACCAAGTATACCTATATCAGGTACAAGGTATTTATCGCTTGAAGGAGCGCAGTCGCATTCGGGAGTAACATTGATTACAAAGTTAAAATAAAAAACCGCTTTCTTTTTATTTTTAACCGCGGCTGCCGCGTATTCAGCCATTTTTTCCTGCATTACGCTTACATCCACATCCCAGTTGCTTTCAATGGCATCAAACCTGCAGGCCGCAATACATTCGCCGCAGCCCGAACATTTATCCGGAATATTAACCGCCTTATCGCCGTTTATTTCAATCGCGTTAAAATTACACCACTCCACACATTCAGCGCAGCCTGTGCATTTATCACTTAAAAATTTTGGCACCTGTCCGGAATGCTGCTCCTGTTTCCCGGCCCTGCACGCACCGCCCATTCCAAGGTTTTTTAACGTCCCGCCAAAACCGGTCATCATGTGCCCTTTGCAGTGCGATACCACAACCATCTTTGGCGCCCAGTAAATAGCTGAAGCTATTTTTGCGTTCTTAATATGTTTCCCGTTAATTTCCACATTCACAAAATCCGTCCCCATAAGGCCGTCTGCAATTATTACAGGGGCGCCTGCTGTCTCTATGGTAAAGCCGTGCTTAGCGGCAATATTATGATGCTTTACCGCATTATTTCTTTCCCCCACATATAAGGTATTGCTGTCGGTTATAAAAGGATTTCCGCCGCACATCTTTATTCTGTCAACAATTGCCCTGTAATAAACAGGTGAAACAAACGACACATTCCCGTGTTCACCAAAGTGTGCTTTCACGGCAACCAAATCGCCTTCCTTTATAATACTGCCCGCCCCTGACCGGTCAAACATCTTTTCAAGGCGCGACAGAATACTGTCATTGAAATGTTCCGCTCCAAACGGCGTAAAGTAAACTTCTGACTTCATTTTAAACTCCTGTTATCAAAAATATGATGAAAAAAAACTCATACAACCGGGCAATTACAGGTACAAAACATTAAAACAGAAGAGCCGGACAGCGCGGGAGCGCTATCCCTACAAATTCAAATACGAAAACTTATTATTTTTTTAACAGCTTATATTCCACGGAATCCACAAGCGCAAGCCAGCTTGCTTCTATTATATTTTCCGATACGCCTACCGTTGTCCAGACATCGTTTTTGTCGGAACTTTCAATTAAAACGCGCACCTTTGCGCTTGTACCCGCGGACCCTTCAAGCACCCTTACCTTAAAATCCACAAGGTGCATGTCTTTTATCTTAGGGTAAAACTTTATAAGCGCTTTCCGCAAGGCGCTGTCAAGCGCGCCCACCGGGCCTATCGCGTCCGCAACCGTGTGTTCAATCTGGCCTTTAACCTTTAACTTTACCGTCGCTTCGGATACCATTACCCCGCTTTTATCTTCAACTATCACTTTAAGCCCTTCAAGTTCAAAGAATTTATGATGCTTTAACATACTCTTCTTTAAAAACATTTCAAGCGACGCGTCCGCATCCTTGAATTCATACCCTTCTTCTTCCATCTTTTTTATCTGAACAATAAAGTCTTTTGTACGCGGGTCATCTTTAGGAAGGTCAATACCCCACTGTTTTGCTTTAAACATAAGCGAGCTTGCGCCTGCCTGGTCCGATATCAGTATCTGCCTTGTGTTTCCCACAAGTTCCGGATTCATGTGTTCATACGCGCTTGCCTCTTTTAAAACCGCGTTCGCGTGAACGCCGGCTTTATGCGCAAAAGCGTTCTTGCCTGTAAAAGGCTGCCTGTCATCCGGCGGAATATTTGCCACTTCAAAAAGAAAGTGAGAAGTCTCCGTAAGTTTTTTTAAGTTTCTGGCGGGAATTGTTTCATATCCCATTTTAAGCGACAGAATGGGGATTATGGACATAAGGTTGGCGTTGCCCGCCCTTTCCCCAAATCCGTTCATTGTCCCCTGCACCTGCACCGCGCCGCTTTTTACCGCCATTATGGAATTTGCCGCAGCAAGTTCGCAGTCATTATGCGTGTGAATGCCCACTTTTATTTTTACTGAATCAACAACCGCCTTTGTTATTAATTCTATTTCGTGCGGCAGGGCTCCGCCGTTAGTTTCACACAGGCACAGGCAGTCTGCCCCCGCGTTCTGCGCGGCTAAAAGGCATTTAATCGCGTATTCCGGGTTGTCCTTATACCCGTCAAAAAAGTGTTCCGCGTCAAATATAACTTCTTTCTTTTTTTCCTTAAGGTACGCCACGGATTCATAGATGACTTTAAGGTTTTCTTCAAGCGATATTCCAAGTATTTTTTCCGCATGAAGCGACCATGTTTTTCCAAAAATAGTTATTACCTTTGTGCCGGCTTCAAGAAGCGAATTTAACGTGGCATCATCCTGAACTTTATTTTTAGCGCGCCTTGTGGATCCAAAAGCCGTAAGTTTAGCGTGCTTTAATTCAAGCTTTTTTGCCTTCTTGAAAAACTCAAAATCCTTGTTATTTACGCCCTTCATGGGCCAGCCGCCTTCTATATAATCCACGCCAAGTTCATCAAGTTTTTTTGCAATGGTCAGCTTGTCCTCAAGCGAATAGTTTATCCTTGCGCTCTGAGACCCGTCCCTTAAAGTTGTATCATAAACAGATATCTTTTTTGCCGCCATTGTATTCTCCTGAAAAAATTTAAATGTAAAATCAGTTTTATGTCCGGTGTACTGCGGTCAGTAAATACCGTTATTTCAGTACAATTTTTAAAATAATGTAAAAAACTGCCAGCAGGACATATATTACCGCAAGCACTTTTAAGTGCCAGGCTACAGAAAATTCAGCTTCTTTTTTCTCTTTTTTCGGTTCTACAGGCGCCTGTTTTGGCTCTGCAGGCGCCGGAACTTCCTGCTTTATATTATCTTCCATAATACACCCCTTATTTTTTTGACCCGCTTTTTTTGCCAAGGCCAAAAGCAGCGTGAAGCGCCTTTACCGCTTTTTCCGTATCTTCTTCAGCCACAACACAGGATATCTTTATTTCCGAAGTGGAAATCATGTTTATGTTCACTTTGGCGTCAGCAAGCGCGCCGAACATCTTGGAGGCAATTCCGGTATGTGTCCTCATTCCCACGCCCACCGCGGAAACCTTGCCCACTTTTTCATCAACTGAATATCCGGCCGCGTTGGTTTTTTTGACAATACCTTCCACAACTTTTATTGTTTTTTTGATGTCTTTGCGTATTGTGGTAAAAGAAACGTCGGTTGTCCCTTTATCACTTACGTTCTGAATTATAATATCAACATTTACGCCAGCATCCGCAAGCGTTGAAAATATCTTTGACGCCACACCCGGCCTGTCAGGAACACCCTTTAAAGTCACCTTTGCTTCATTCTTGCTGTATGTTATTCCGCTTACAACTATTTTTTCCATTTTGGATTCCTCCTTTTTAATTATTGTCCCGTTTGTTTCGGTGAATGTCCCCCTTACATGAAGCACCACGTTGTAATTCTTTGCAAATTCAACGGAGCGGTTATAAAGCACCTGGGCGCCGCTGCTTGCAAGTTCAAGCATCTCATCGTATGAAAGAAAATCTATTTTAGAAGCATCCGGGCATACTGCCGGATTTGTGGTTAAAACTCCGGGTACGTCCTTTAAAAATTCCGCCACGTCCGCCTTTAAAGCGTGCGCCAAAGCTACAGCAGTTAAGTCCGATCCGCCGCGGCCAAGAGTGGTGATATTTTCTTCTTCTGTAATTCCCTGAAAACCCGCCACAACCACAACTTTGCCTTCTTTTAAAGCTTTCTTTATTTTATTAATACCCTCAATCGCTTTAATCCTTGCCTGTGTGTGAGACCTGTCAGTTATTATTCCCACCTGCTGTCCTGTAAAAGAAATCGCGGGGCACCCTTTATGATTAAGCGCCATACTCATTAAAGCAATTGACTGCTGTTCGCCCGTGGATAAAAGCATATCCATTTCGCGTTCCGGCGGATTGTCTGATAATTTTTCCGCGAACGTCACAAGGTCATCTGTTGTGTCGCCGGGGGCCGAAACCACAACAACCATGTCGTTGCCCTTTTTTTTCATTTTTATAATCCTGTCGGCAACGTGAAGCATTTTTTCCGGCGTGGCAAGCGATGCGCCGCCGTATTTCTGAACCACTAAAGGCATATGCTCCTCCTGTATATTAAATATAAAACCTTATATTTTTTCCTTTATAAAATCTTCAAACAGTTCCCACGCCTTTTCATAATGGCATCCGCTTTTTTCATTTATCTGCTTTTCGGAATATGCCGGCACCGTATTATTAAAATCGTTTCTTGTGTCATAAATTACAAACGGAACCGCTTCTGCCGTATGTGTGCGTTCCGAAATGGGGGTTGCGTGGTCCGACGTTATCATAAGCCTGCAGTCCCCGATTTCATTTATGCCGTCCATAACCGTCTTTACCACTTCAGAATCAAACTTTTCTATCGCAAGCACTTTGCCTTTATAATCGCCAATATGGCCCATCTCATCGGTTGCTTCCACGTGCACATAAACAAAATCACATTCTTTAAGCGCCATAAGCGCGTACTGCGCTTTGCCTTTGAAATTTGTGTCTATAAAGCCTGTAACGCCGGGCACGTTTATTACTTTAAGCCCCATTGCCATGCCGATGCCGTTTACAAGGTCCACAGCCGAAATTACCGCGCCTGAAATTCCGTATTTTTCCTTAAGCCCCGGAATTTCCATACGCCTGCCCTGCCCCCACAGCCATATCATATCAGCTGTGTTTTTTCCCGCGGCACGCCTTGCGGCGTTTACGGGATGATTTTTTAGTATTTCACGGGAACGTTCCATCAGGGAAATAAGTTCTTTTGCCAATGACCCCTTTGGCATGTTATCGTTTATCTTTTTACCGGTTATATCATGCGGCGGAACACCAATAATATCTTCGCCGCCTTTTGTCACCATTATGTGCCTGTAACTTTTTCCGGTATAAAATTTAAAAGCGCCGCCGCCAAGCTGCGCTTCAACGGATTTAATAAGTTCATCGGCTTCCGCGGTGGTGATATGCCCGGAAGAATAATCTTTCATTAAGCCGTTATCTACGCTTACCAGGTTGCACCTGAAAGCCACATCGTCGGGTTCAAGATTAAGGCCCATGCTTGAAGCTTCCATAGGGGCGCGCCCCGTATAATGCAAAACGGGATTATTTCCAAGAACAGACATATTTCCAATATCAGAACCCAGCGGATAACCATCCACCAGTGTTTTTACCATACCGCATTTTGACCGCCTGAAAACGGAATCCATACTGGGTTTAAAAGCAGCTTCAAGCGGGGTCTTGCCGTTAAGTTCCTTAACCGGCCTGTCTGCCATTCCGTCGGCAAGGAGAATTATATATTTCATATATTTACCATCCATTTAGTAGAGAATCAAAAATTATCCCATAAACTATTAACCAATATCCCATAAATAAAACCTTAAATAAACTTCAACTGCCGCACCCTAAAGGGTGCGCCTACCAAACCGAGCTGCCTAGCTGCCTAGCTGCCTAGCTGCCTAGCTGCCGCCTTACTCTTCCTCTTCCTCATCTTCTTCTGATTTTACTTTTTCCTCTTCAAGCCTTAAATCTTCCACGTCTTCTTCTTCAACAGCTTTTTTCTTTACTGTTTCGCCTTCTTCATCTTCTTCACCTTCAGTTGTTTCTTCCTCTTCTTCTTCGCCCTCTTCGCCTTCAACAGCCTTTTTCTTAAACTCTATATGGCTTATGAAACTTTTTCTTATCTCCCTGACGTCGGCCTTTGCCTGAACCGCCGGTTCGTATTCCTTATTTATCGCAATGGCTTTCTTGTAAGAATCTTCAGCTTCCTTAAACAGGTTGATTTTTTCCTGAGCCTTGCCCATGCCGTAGTAAGCTTCATAAAAATCCGGTTTTAATTCAACAGCCCTCTTAAAATGCGCGATTGCTTTTTTGTAATAACCTTTTATAACAAGGGCGCCCGCGTAATTGTAATGGGCTCCGGCGAAATTCTTATTTATTTTTATCGCCGCTTCAAACTGGTTCAGGGCTTTATCAAGCATTCCCTTTCTAAGATATGCAACGCCAAGGTTGGTGGCGGCTTCCACGTAATGCTGGTCAAATTCAAGCGCTTTTTTAAAAAATTTAACCGCATAGTTGTAAGCTTCATCGTCTTCAACTACATCGCGGCTGTCAAGATAAATAAGGCCCGTGGCGTTATGCAGTTCCGCAAAGTTCGGCTCGTAAATCATGGCCTTTCTTAATAACTGCAGCGCTTCATCGAACTTTTTATCTTCGCGAAGCATTTCCGCAAGGTTCAAGGAAGCCCTTACAAAAATGTGATTGTCATTATCAAGTTCTATTGCTTTGCGGTAAAAACTTTCAGCAGCAGCCCTGTCTTTTTTTATTTCAAACGCGATACCCATGTTGTGATAAGCTTCGGAATAATCTTCATCCGCTTTAATTGCCCTTTTATACATGTGAATAGCGTGATTATTCTGCTTCATTGCCGCGTAAGCAAGCCCGGCAAAATTATAGGATTTGGCGTATTCCGGTTTTAGCTTAATCGCCTTTTTAAAATCCTTAAGCGCGTCCTTATAGTTATGCGCAAGGTACTTTGTATATCCGGCGTTGTAAGCCTTAAACGCCGCGGCTGATTTTTTTTCGCCGCCCTGAAGCTGCGGGCTTTTTCCGCCTGCGGCTTCTGTTCCGCCGCCCTCCGGTGCCTGCGCCGCAAAAACAGAAACACAAAAGGTTAATATAATCCCCGCGATAAACAATACTTTTTTCATCATAATCCTCCTATAAGTGTGCAGTATTTCTTATTTTATTATCTTCATTATCTGCTTTAATTCCGCTTTTACAACTATCGGTTTGAATTCCACATTTTTAATGGCGCAGTCCGGGTCTTTGATTCCGTTGCCCGTAAGCGTGCAGACTATTTTTAATTTTTTCTTTTTAGGAAGGTTTTTCTTTCCAAATTTTAACAACCCCGCAAAAGACGCCGCGGATGCCGGTTCCACAAACACGCCTTCTTTCTGTGCAAGCAGTTTATACGCGTTTATTATTTCGGCATCGGTTACCATGTCTATCATTCCGCCCGACTCGTCGCGCGCCGCAAGCGCCTGTTTCCAGCTTGCGGGATTTCCTATTCTTATTGCGGTTGCAATAGTGTCCGGTTTTTCCACCGGTTTTCCAAGTACAATAGGCGCGGAACCCGCCGCCTGAAAGCCCCACATCTGCGGCAGCTTTTTTGATTTTTTATCGGCTTTATACTCTTTGTAACCCATCCAGTAAGCGGTTATGTTTCCCGCGTTGCCCACAGGTATGCAGTGGTAATCCGGCGCGTCGCCAAGAAAATCCACAACTTCAAACGCGGCCGTCTTCTGCCCCTGTATCCTGAAAGGGTTAAGCGAATTTACAAGTTCTATCGGAAGCTCTTCGCAGACTTCGCAGACAATCCTAAGCGCGTCATCAAAATTGCCTTCAACGGCAATAACTTTTGCGCCATGTATAAGCGCCTGTGAAAGTTTGCCCAGCGCGATGTATCCGTTTGGAATTACAACATAACTTGTAATGCCCGCGCGCGTTGAATAAGCCGCGGCTGAAGCCGAAGTGTTGCCCGTGGACGCGCAGATAGTGGCGCGCGCCCCTTTTTCAACAGCTTTGGAAATGGCCATTGTCATACCGCGGTCTTTAAAAGAACCGGTGGGGTTTAAGCCTTCGTATTTGCCGTATAATTCTATATTTTCGCCAATCATTTTTTCAAGCCTGTAAAAGCGTATAAGCGGCGTGTTGCCTTCGTTTAATGTGATAACCGGTGTCTTCCTTGAAACCGGCAGATATTTTCCGTATTTATTGATAAGTCCCGTGTAGCGCTCCATTTTATTCAGCTCTCCATTTTCGCAGTGTTTTTTTATTACTCTATAACTCTGTACATTACAGTCTTTTCTTTTACTATCGCAAGTTTATCAATTGCTTTTAATGCCTTAATTACATCCGCTTCTTTTGCCGCGTAAGTCATAAACACCACAGGCACTTTAGAGTGCTGGTTCTGTTCTTTCTGAATTACGGAAGCAATGCTTATGTTATGTTTTCCAAGAACGCCTGTGATTTCGCCCATTACTCCGGCTTTGTCCACAACATTAAATCTTATGTAATATCTGTTAACGGTTTCGCCTATGGGCAGAACTTTTATTTTTTCAGTTTTTGCTTTTGAAGCGTATCTTACATGCTTTGCGCCTGACGCCATATTCCTTGCGATATAAATAACGTCTGACAATACCGCGGATGCGGTGGGCAGTTCGCCCGCGCCCTTGCCGTAAAATAAAGTGTCGCCTACCGCGTCGCCGCGGACAAAGATGGCGTTGTATTCGTAATTAACCGAAGCCAAAAGGTTCATCTGCGGCACAAACACCGGATGCACGCGCACGTTAATACCTTCTTTACAGCGCTGCGCGATGGCAAGAAGCTTCATCACATAGCCCATTTCCTGGCCGTATTTGATGTCGGTGTAATCTATGCCTTTAATACCTTCAACGTGAATGTCTTCATGTTTTATGCCTTTTCCAAAACTCATCCTGGAAAGAACTGTAATCTTGTGCATGGTATCAAACCCTTCAATATCAAGGGTGGGGTCAGCTTCCGCAAACCCTTTCTGCTGCGCTTCTTTTAACGCCGCGTCAAATGACATTTTATCAACTGTCATCTTGGTAAGGATATAGTTGCAGGTGCCGTTTAAGATAGCCATTATTTTTTCAATTTTATTTGCCGCAAGGCCTTTATCAAGGCCGCGCAGTATGGGAATGCCGCCGCCTACCGATGCTTCAGCCATAATTTCAGCGTCGCCTTCTTTGGAAGCCGCGCTTATTTCTTCCCAGTATTTGGAGATTAAAGCTTTATTAGCGGTTACAACGCGCTTGCCGTTTTTTAACGCGCGGGTTACAAAATCAAGCGCCGGTTTATATCCGCCCATAAGTTCTATCACAATGTCAATTTCGGGGTTTTCTATTATGTCATTTACGTTTGTGGTAAGCATTCCGGGAGCAAGTTTAACGCCCCTGTCGCGCTTTATGTCAAGGTCGCATACCTTAACAAGTTCAACTTTAATACCTGATTTCGTGTTAATAAGCTCTGCTGAATTCTTAAACAATTTCACAACCCCGGTGCCAATGGTACCAAAACCAATAAGCCCGGCTTTAACCGTGTCTTTTGCCATGTGAACCTCTCCTGTAAATATAAACGCGTAAAACACAGAATTATAACGTTTATAAAAACGCATAATTCCGTTTTTCGCCTTTAAAATATACTTTTTTTAATAGTTAAAATAAGTTATTTGATTATATAACTGCCTATTACAATTGTCAATAAAGAATACTTGGTGCGTTTAGATACAATTATATTGATAAATACGGCTGTTTATAGTAAATTTAACTGTCTTAGCCGTTACGTCACAATATTAAAGGGGCTTTTCGGGATGTTTGAAACAACGTTTTATAGCATACATGCGGATTACAACCTTTGAAAAAACAGGTTAAAATTCTGTTTATCGCCACAGGATATGGCGACAGCCCCGTTATTAGCGGCGGCGAAGTGCGGCTTTTTAATATTGTTAAACACCTTTTTGGAAAAATAACACCCGATTTTCTTACAACCTTAGGCGGCGTTAACGCGGCAGCCGCATATAGAATGAGCGGATATTTTCAGGATATCATAACAGCAAAGAACAGATTTATGGGCATCCGGGAGTCCTTCGGCTTTCAGCGCCTTATGGGTTATTTTATTTCCGCGTTTGACGCTGATAAAAAACTTGAAACTGAAAAATATGATGCCCTATATACAAGTTCCGACTGCTACAGCGACATATATCCCGCCTACAAGTACAAATTTCGTAATCCTGCATCAAAATGGTTCTGCATGCTGCATCACAAATATGACTCCCCTTTCAAAAGGGCGGGTTTTTTCCCGGTGAACGCGGTGTTATATCTTCTTCAGCTTCACAGTTTTAAGATGATTGCAAAACGCGCGGATTGTGTATTTGTACTTGATACAGATGCCGGAGAGCAGATAGCCAAAACACTTTTAAAATACGGATATAAAGGTCAGATTCACAGGGTAAAAAACGGAATAAATAAAATTTCAACTATTAAAATAAAAAAAGATAAATCAATGGCGGTTTTTTTAGGCGGATTAAGGCCGTCTAAAGGATTATATGATATAGTCCCTGTCTGGAAAAAAGTGTCGCAAAAAAATCCAAAACTTAAACTTACCGTTATTGGACGTGGTTCTGACAGGGATATGGCTTTTCTTAAAGATTCTATTGAAAAAAACGGGCTGGCAGGCGTTGTCACAATTGCGGGTTATGTTGACGCTAAAAAGTTAAATGCCCTGCTTGCAAAAGCCGCGGTATTTTTCCTTCCCTCGCGCGAGGAAGGCTGGGGAATTTCCATACTGGAAGCGCTGCAGCACGGATGCATGCCTGTGGTGTATGACCTTCCGGCTTTTAAAGTGTTTAAAAACCAGATAACCAAAATCCCCTGCTTTAACCACGACGTGTACGCGGAAGAATTGTTAAAAACATTCGAATCCGGACGCACACTGAAAACCAACACCAAATTCATTTCGCAGTTTTACTGGTCCGATATCGCACAGCACGAGTTTTTGATTATTAAGAAGATGCTGTCCGCTAAGTAATCTATTGCGCCTTATCCCAAAGAGCAGTTCCAAACAACGCGCCCTAAAGGGACGCGGCTACCGGATCAAAATCAAATACCAAAACCCGCGGGCTAAAGACCCGCGTCTACCAAATCACATAAATACAATACATAAAAATAAAAAAAGAGACGCAACATGTTGCGTCTCTACATTATAAAACCAAGCCTCTAATCTTCTAAGCATCAAAACATCTAAAACTAAACTTCCCTGTAAAACCTTACCGTGTGTGTGCTGGATATCGGGTCAACGATATCGTCCACATCAAGGACTCCAAGCACAATTATAGTACTCTCGGGAAGTTTAATACCTTCAAATTCCCTTTTTGCCATAAGGTTTAACACTTCTGTTTTAACCTTATCCGTAGCCATATGAAATTCACGCAGATAGATTAAAAATTTGCATTTATCACAGTTGTCAAAAACTTCCTTAAGCCAGACAGGAACCTTATTTTCTATTTTTACGCCGCCAAGATCGCTGTCGTCAATTGCAGAAATATCCTTATCAATAAATTTATGGTTATTTTTTTCTGCCGCGTCTTTAAGGACAGAATGAACAGTCCGTCTTTGATTATGGTAAAGTATTATTTCGCCGGGCTGGCAGGTATGAAGCGCACGTTCAAAATATTCCCTTGCTTCTTTTTCTGTTTTTAATGATAAAGCCATAATTTCTACCTCCACGAGTATTCTAACTAACAAGTTACAAGTTACAGCTTACAAGTTAGAACTTACCTGTTACCTGTTACCTGTTACCTGTTACCTGTTACTTGTTACCTGTTACCTGTTACCTGTTACCTGTTACCTGTTACCTGTTACCTGCTACCTGTTACCTGTTACCTGCTACCTGTTACCTGTTACCTGTTACCTGTTACCTGTTACCTGTTACCTGTTACTTGTTACCTGTTACTTGTTACCTGCTACCTGCTACCTGTTACCTGTTACCTGTTACCTGTTACCTGTTACCTGCTACCTGTTACCTGCATTATCTTGGGACTGCTGATATTTCCTTTGAATTAACGCTCTCTTTTCCGTCTTTACCTACAGCCCTTACTATAAAGTAACATCTTAGGCCGCTCTTTAACGGGCCTACCACCATATAATATTTCTGTATTGCTTCTTTGGTAAGTTTGTAATATTTTCCGCCCGGCTTGTAGCTCATATAAACGTTGTAACCTTTAATATCTTTAAGTGATTCAGTGCTCCATGTTACTGTTATCTTTTTTGACTGCGCGGTAAGTTTAACCACTTTTGGCGGTTTTACGGCAACCGGCGTGGGCGTTGGTGTGGGCTGCCCTATCTTTATTGTCATGCCTATCCTGTTTGACATACCAAGTTCGCCGTAAGGCACAAAAGCGTAATCAAGCGCCAGGTCAACACCGTCAAAGTTTCTGCTGTAACCAAAACCCGCTGTTAAACCCGCAAGCGCTCCAAGGTCGGAAATTAAATCCTGCCCGTTTAAGCGGTAGCCAAGCCTGCCTTTTAATATGTGGTGGTCAAGGTCGCCGCCGTATTCCACGCCAAAGTGAAGCCTGAAAGGCATATTTGCCGGCGATATCGGAAGAATGCCGTCAACCGCAACGGTTATAAAATCTTTGGGGTCATTTTCAGCGGAAAAAAGCCTGTTAAGTTTCTGGCTGACACCGAATTTTAAGTTTAAAGGCAATGGCGCGTCAGGCGCGCCATCAACCTGATTCATCTGCATAAAAGAGATATTCTGGAATACAAGGCCCACGTCAAATCCCGGAAAATTTGTATTTGCAATAATACCAATATCAATTGCCGGTATCCACCCTTCTTCAAGGGCTATTTTCTGATTAATAAGTTTTAAAGTTATGCCGGGCGAAAACATCTTTGCGGCCTGCCAGCTGTAAGCAACGCCGATTACCGTGCCGCCGGCGCCGTATGTACGGCCTTTTTCCGCAAACGCTTCATCATAAGTGCCGGTAAGCGTTTCTTTTGTCTGATCTATATCTTCAACCCTTACAAGCAGAGCCATAATACCTATAGAACCCCAGATATCTAAGCCCAGCTGTTCTGCCGGAAAACCCACACCAAGGTATTCATACGCGGTTCCGCCGAATGCCTGATTGTGCATAAATGAAAACTGCGGGTCTTCCACTTTTACAAGCGCGCCGGGGTTCCAGAACACGGCATCCACGTCCGCGACAACAGAGGTATAGGCCTCACCCATACCGCAGGCGCGCGCGCCCACACCAAGATTTAAATATGGCGAAGCTGTAACGCCGCCGTATTCCGCCGCGTAAACAGATGCCGAAACTAATAATGCAACCGCAAGTATTGTCAGTTTTTTCATAGTAGTCTCCCCGCTCATTTTATTCATTATCTATCGGGTCGCATTTATAACATACAATTATGCGCTTTACGTCTGTCTTGCCTTTTTTATCTTTTAGCACAAGGTAATAAAGCCCTGATACAACTAATGTACCGTTTTTATTTCTTCCGTCCCATGTAAACCCGGCTGTCCCTGAAGTAACACCCTCCATTACAAGCGAGCCATCCATGGAAAAAATCTGTATTTTGGTATCAACAGGAACGTTATCAACTTTAAATTTACCTGTTCCTGCGTTGGGGTTGAAAGGATTGGGATAAACGTGCGCTTCTTTAATATCCTCCCCAACCACAGCCGTTGGAGTCATATTGGGGTCAAACGTGGGTGTAACTGTCGGTGAAACCATAGGTGTTCGAGTGGCTGTCGGTGTCGGGAATTCAGGAACAAAAATACACTGAGAATTTGCGTCCGTCAGCAAAGCTTCATTATATGTTGCATTTATTGTATTATATTTTTCATCAGCAGGATTTAACACAGGACCGTTATCGCATGTAAGAATTTTATAACAGAACGTGGCATTACCATAAGGAACAGACGTGTCCACATAAGCGTTAGTTGTGGCTGACTGATATCCGGCTGATATATACGGGCCGGCAGCAGCTGTTGCCCTGTAAATGTGATACGCGGATACGGGGCTTTTTCCCACGCCCGCAGGCGAAATAGTCCATGAAAGGTTAACACCAATAGAACCCGGCAGGTTCGTTGTACTAATACCCGTTGTGACAGGAGGCGGGTTAGTGATATCTTTTGCACTTAGCGAAACATTATCATAATACATCACTATGGATTCAGAGTCCATAATGGAATAATCCGCAATAGGTGCATTTATCGAATAACTTCTAATATTAGAAATATCAAAATACCTTCCTGCGGAAACATCGTAATGATTTGCCAGATATTTTAATGAAACGGATATGTGTTCGACAATAACACCATCTATAGTTGGATGTTTGACCGGAGTTGATACTGCGTTTGATGTTACTGTTATTTGCCCGTCAAATAAAGACACTGTCTGAAAAGCACCTTCCGTTCCAATACCACCGTTTGGAAGGCCGTTTAAATAAAACATTAAATCAACGTAATCATAACAGGACCAGTCTTTTGCCTCGTAGGTCTGGTAAACAGGGCTTGTGCACCCTACATTTTCAAATTTTTCTGCAGGAAGCTCAATATACTGCCTGCTTCCCGTACTATTCCCCTTCCATTCTATTCGCATTATCCCAACACCGGGAGCGCAATCAGGAAATCCACCATCTCCGGGATAAGTCCCGCTTATTAGAAAATACACAGGAGTTGGAACACCTACGGGAGCTGTTCCTTTCCATTCAATGATATCATTTCTTGGTCCAAACGGTGGATAAGGTGGATTACCAGCTATAGAGCCGCCTTCAAATCCATTAACAAGACCGGGGCCGTAGTCAGCAAATCCCGCAGTATATGCATCTACAAAATTAACACCTAAATTTTTGCTTTTAAAATCAACGAAAAAAACTAAAAAGATTATCGCGATAATTGACAGAACGTACAATGATTTTTTTCCCATATTATGCCGCTCCTTTATTATTATTGTATAATTTATTATATATCGGAACGCAGTCTTGTGTCAAGAAACTAAAACATACAAATTTATATCTAAAATCAAAAAACTTACTGCAACTACGCAAGCCTAAAACCGCGGACAGCGCAGGAGCGCTATCCCTACGCAAACAAATACTTATTAATTATAGCTAATCCTTGAATAGTCCGGTTCAAGTTCACCAAAATTAAAACCGCGTTCTTCCCCGCCATTGACTGACAACCGCAGAGATAAGAATGACGCACCAAGCGTATAAACCTCTATTTTGTGCTTTCCGCTTTCAAGCCTGAACGTTGATACTTTTTTCATCCCGGGTTTATAAATGGCTTCTTTTATTATACTACCCGCCATATTGTCCCAATACTGCCTGCCATCTACCACTATTGCCAGAAAACCATTATTTGAAGGGATAAATTTATATTCAGCCCCGTCCGGCACATTTAAATACCCGCTTAATTTTACAGCGTCATTAGCCCTGGCAAAAAGCGCCGCAGGCGTAATAACTTCATTATTTACAGCGCCTTCCCACTTTTCGCCGGCGTAAAAAACAGCTCTTAATCCGTTATCCTTTATAGAGTAAAGGTACCTTTCATTCAGCGTATATATTTCCCTGCCGCCCCTTGAATTTCCAACTACCCTAAAAAGCGACATTACAGGGTATAACGTGTCACTTACAGACTTTCTTGAACCGGTTATTCTGATATTGTGAAAACCTTTCGCAAGCCTTATTTTCTGATTACTGTCATTAACCGATATTCCGTCAATGGTATAAGACACTTTTGCCGTTCCTGTATTGCCAAAATAACAGTCTGCATAATAAGGTATAAGCACCTTACCTTCAAGCGTTATGTTATATGGAACTTTGCCGTTATCTTCAGCGTTGAAAACAGGCAGCGCGTTATTAACACTATTACCTGCCACCCGGCCGCTAAGGCCGCGCATTGCCGCGATATCAGCATTCTGTATCATTAATACATCAAACATCTTTCCAAAACCGGGGTGGCTGAAAGTGTCAAAAGCGGCATTCGGGTACATCTGTTTCCAGATATCTTCGGTCTGCCATACATCGTAATGAAAAAATATCGCGTAATTTTCGCTGTCAACCTTGGCAAGGACAGAATCATTGTCAGCAGGTTCTATAGAAGCATCCACTTTGTAATCCCATCTTTGAATCCTGAACGGCGGGTGCCCCGGATAATAAAGGCCTGTGTATAGAAAAACCCTGTAATCTTTTCCAAGCTTCTGCGCATAGGTGCCGGTTGCGGTTGAAAGTTCGTCCATACCGCCCACCCAGCGTTTAAAATACTGATTATAGTTGGCAATTATAATAGGTACAAGAAAGCACGCAAGCAGAAGCGGAAATACTATTACGTCCCTGAATTTTCCTTTGAATACATTTGAAAAAGCGTACCACACTTTATCAAACACAACAGACGCAAAAAATATCATAGGTATCATTGTCCCTACCGCCCTCATTGCGCTGGGGGCTTCTATGGCAAAGATAGACCCTGCCGCCTGCGAGAAAAACAGCATGACCAGTATAAAGAAAGCGTTAAATTTACTGTAATAAATACAATAAAAGAAACCCAGCCCAAAAAGCATTGCCGTTACAAAATCCACTGCGGGTTCATAAGGATTTCCGCCGCTGTTACGCTGCCTGCTGTCGCCGTGGTGGTTAAACATTAAAAGCACACGCTGGGTATTTTCAATAATACCGATAGCGGGATTTTTAACCGGCGCATTGGGGTCCTGGCTGAATACGGAAACTTCGCTTATACGGCTGAAATAAGTGTTGGTGGAAATAAAATAGTTTTTTATGTGCTGTGATGCAAACAGCCAGAAACCAAGCATAAAAACAAGCAGGCCCACCATATTCCTTTTAAAATAATTCTTTTTGCTGAAACTTTCAAAGACAAAATATAACAAAGGCGCAAGTACAACAAACCACCCTGTTAAGATACCATACCAGCAAAGGCCGCTCATTGCCCCCGCCATAAAATAAGTAAATTTATCCCTTTTCTGAATCGCTTTAAATATAAAGAAAACAGCAAGAGTAATTGCCACTATTGCCATCACAGTCCCGTGGCCGGACCTGCCATAATGCAGATTCCAGCGCAGAAACGCGAACAAAACCGAGGCAAACATCGCGGTCCTAACATTAAATATACTTCTTACCGCAAAATACATTATAGGTATTGATAATGTACCAAGCAGAACGCCATACATCCTTAACCCCACTCTGGTAAGCCCAAAAACGTTATAACATAATTCCCAGATGTACGCGTATATAGGGTGCTGACCCACCCAGAAATTTTTCACCACAGATATCATGCCGCCGGATTCATCATTTTCCAGCCCAAACGGCCTTTTATCAAGTTCATAAACCCTTAAAAACAACGCAAGCAATGTAACGCCAATAACAAAAATATATTCCGTTTTCAGTGAAAAAGGCTGTTTATCGCCTGTTTTAAGTGATACCGGAAAAAATGTTATTAAAACAGCGGCAGCAATAATATAATAAATAACAGCGTCGTTTACTTTTTCCGCAAGAAATTGTTTTTGCCCCAGGTAAGCTAAAAATACTGCCGCAATTACAGCAACAACTTTAAGGTAATTCATAAACTTATTGTCATTTATTACTTCTTTATACGGTATTAAAGGCATCGCAAAAAAGAAAGAAGCTATAGCAGCTGCGTAAAAGACCATTGAATAAAGGCCAAGCGATGTATGAAAAGCAATTTTGTTTCCCACAATAAGCGCCAGAACCATTATTCCAAGCAGCGCCAGTTTTACCCAGATATTGTCAAGAAACCTGTTGCCGGTAAAAAGAATTTCCTGCCCGCCTTCCCTGTCTTCATACGCCATTTTGTTTTCAGGCAGCCCCCAGAACAAAAGGAATATGCCGACCGTAGTGACGCCAACGCCGATGTTCTGAATCATATTGCCCCTGTTTATAAGCAATACCCAGCCGGCAACAAGCAGAATAAACCCTGACAGGGCAAACAGTATTTTTGTTGTATTCTCAAATTCAAGATCAAGCCCTATCACACTGTTTTTATTTATTACAAAATATAATAATATAACAAGGGCTGCCCCAAGAAGCGCGGCAGCGGGAACATACTTCTGCATCATAAGAAAAACCTGAGCCCCCGCAAAACACAATCCCGCAGCGGCCAGCAGCCAGTTTCTGGAAAAAGCTATTTTAAAAACCTGTTTCTGCTGATTATCCTTTGGAACAGGATTCCCCGCCTTAGCAATAATCTCTTTCTTCTGCGGGGTAATATTTACAGAACTTTTCTTCACAGCATTATCACGCGGTAAAACACCGGGATTTAACTGCTGCTGTTTTATGCTTTCACGCAGTTTAACAAACAAACCTACAGAAGATACTTTTAATTTTTCATACACTCCGGAAAAATAGAGTATCGCGACAAGAATAGCAAGGCCCATAAATATCCCGCCCGTAACAAAAGCCGAATTAACTATAAACATTACCTGTCCCACAGCAAACAGAACCGCGGCTATTACTATAAATAAGTACATTTCGGCTTTCTTAGACACGCAATTTCTCCCTGATATTTTTTTTAGTATTAATAAAGTATGGGTTCAAAAACAGCCACGTTAAAGCTGCCCACATACAGATAATTATCCTGCCCGCCGGAAAACGAACCCGGAACACCTATTTTATATGTCATTCCCGCGTCATTTACAAACTTACCAAGCGGTTTTCCGTTATTAGTGAATACCTTAATGGCAGCTTCGCGCATATCATTAATATAAACATTACCATCATCAGTTATAGCAAGTGATTCCAGCCCGGTAAGCGCTGTCAAAGGCAGTTTCCATTCCTTTACAAATTTTCCTTCCGGTGAAAAAACTTTTACCATTATAGGGTTGGCCATAGCTATGGCATAAACATTGCCTTTGCTGTCAACAGATACTTTACCAAGCCTTATAAACTGCCCCTTGCCTGTTCCACGGCCGCCAAATTCCATAAGCTTAGTTCCGACAATGTCATATTTATATATCTTTCCTGCGCCACCATCACTGATATAAATGTTATCCTGATTATCAATTACAATATTAGTAGGATCATTAAACCCTTCTTTTATAAACTCTACAGGTTTGCCTTTTTTCATAAGATATACCACAGGGTCGCCTTTTAACGTTACATACACATTACCTTTGGAATCTTCGGCAGCCCATTCAGGCGACACTTCAAACTGAAGCACTTCAATTACCTTGCCGTCCATTTTTCCGTATCTTTTTATCTGGTTGAAATTGTTATCAATTACAAAGAGGCTTTTGCCGGAAACAGGCATGCCTATCTGCCCGCCATATTTAACATCCCACGTGGTGACAAGAACCGGTTTTTTGTTTGACTGTGCCTGTTTTTTAACGACAAAAGTCATTTCTACCGCCAGAAACAGAATAACTGCAGCGGCAATTATTATTACCAGATTCTTCTTTGGCGCGGTTTTGGGCGCAACCTGCGGCGCCGCAGCCGGCTGAACAGCCGCTGTCTTTAAACTTTTTTTTGCTTTTGCCTTTACCCCTGTCTTCTTTTTAGCCATAAATCCTCCTTATTTTATCTTTATTGTTTTTTTGTTCAAACCGCCAATTGATATAAAATATCAGAATTACACTTAATAATCAATGATAAAACGGAGAGAGCTCATTATAATAGACTGTCCTCTCCGCCTTATCTTCCGGCCCCTTTACCTGAAGCCTGTAAACCATATTCATGAAAGCTATCACCTGCGAATAAGATATTATATTCAGTTTGTGCCACCCTTTTTTAAGGTACACAGCTGTCTGTTCTTTCTCCCCGCTGTATGCATATATTTCATGCTCATTGACAGAAATAGAGTTACAGTAATTGGCAGGCGTTTTAATCCCGAAAGTATACAACCCTTCCACAGCGGCATAAAAGTATCCGTCCCACCTGACATTAAAATAACTGTCCCCTCCGGTTTCAAATTTTGGCATGTACTCAAGATACCTGTTTTCCACTATAGGTTCCAACTCTACAAATTTCTTATCAAGAAAATTAAACGTATAAGAAGCCTGAATGCCAAAGATTTTCTCCGTGTTTATAAGGTTTTTAACAGAAACAACAGTTTTATTACCTTTAATTTCCCAAGACATATCAACGGCACCTAAATTACCGGTATTTATTTCCGCCGTGAAATAATGAAGCCCTTTGTAAATTTTCCTGCCATCATAGGGTGCATTGTCTATTCTGATAATCGCACTGACTCCGCGATTAAAAGAAAGTTTTAGACGGTCATAATCAGGCATATCCAACAGCCCTTTTATAACAACCCTGTCAGCCTTTTCAGGTAATAAAAATGACCCATGCACAATTTTTTCTGTAATTAATCTGCCTTCAGTATAAAATTCCGCCTTTAATCCGTAAAGTTTTTTTATGTCCTCATTAGGTATTTTAACAACAATGTATTTAAATTCAGGCCTCATGGGATCGACCCATAGCTCCAAACCTTCCTTATTTTCAACTTTATTAATAACGATATCCGGAAAGTATTCTTTAAGGTAATCAAAGTAGTAAGCATAAATATTTTCCGCAATAATAACAACATCTTTATCATCTTCCGTATAAAAGTCCGAGATTGTTAAAGAGGAAACGTCTTTTTTTATAATATGACCCATGTCGCCACAGTAAACACAAAACAAAGACCTTATATTCTGAATATATCCCGAATAGTAGACTATATTGCCTTTGTTTTCCATTACAATCTTCTCTATTTCACTTGCCACATAGTCAAACTGATCCATTACTTTTGAGTGTTTTGGATATTTAATAAAGTAATCAATGTAGGATGATCCGACAGAAGAAACAAATACGACAAAAAATATTAAGATATAAATTATTTTCTGTTTACCCTGCCAGATTACAGATGCATACCTATAAATTACATTACATCCCAGGGCAGCAATAACAGCAAACACCGGGAACGCCAGTATCATTCTAAAGTAATAAGGATTTGCATGGTGCGTAAAAAATATCTCCGGTAATACAGCTGCAAACATCCATATAATAAGAAGCATATTTTCTTTCTTTTTCATCCCAAATAAAAGGTAAGCACTTCCAAGAACAAATAAAAACTGCTGAATTCCTGTAAAAACAGGCCTGAAAGGCAGGTTTAGATATCCGTAATTTGACCCTTTTACGGTTAAGGCAAATAATATATCCGTAATGTTTCCAAAGAAGTATTTAAAAATACCCGTGTCAACTTTCGGCATAAAGTTATTTGCACTTGCCATAAAAGTACCGTACTGCGTCACAATAAAGTACAGCAGCGGAAGGAAAACAACAAGAGCGGCAAAACATATAACAAACAGATTGGCAGTATTTTTCCAGGAATCTTTTATTCGTTTAAAATCAACACCGTAAATAAAAAAGCCAATAAATAATATTATTATTTGCATTTTGCCGGAATGATATGTGTACATGTTTAAGCCCGCCATTACGCCTGCAAGTACTAAAAAAAATATATTTCCCCTTTTTATCCCGGCAAGCAGAAAATAAAGGCCTGCGGCAAGTATAAGCACAGGGAAATATAATAAGTTATCAAGCCTTGAAAAAAGGATGCAATTAAACATCAGCGAATAAAACAAAACCGCAAATACAGCAGTTTTACGGTTATATATCTCTTTTATAAGCAGATAAAAGAACGGTATGGCCGCCATTGATGAAATGACACTTAGAACCCTAATGTTAAAGATATCAAAACCAAATACATTCAAATAATAATATAACAGGTAAACTGTCATAGACGCCGCATTAATATCACCCTGCGGAAGAAAGACGCCAAAATGCTCTCCCCTTTTCATTGAAAGCAGGATATCATAAGCCCTTCTGACGTCGTATGTAAAACCGGGGGGAACCTGGTCAAGGCGGTAAAACCTGAAAAATAACGCAGCAAGTAATATAATTCCCAAAAGAATATAATCCAAAGTTTTATCTCTGTCCTGCCCCGCAAATTCACGGTTGTTAAAAAAATCCCCTGTAATTACAGCCATAACAAAAAGAGTTACAAAAGAAAAAAATAACATTCCCTTTGATAAAAATATAAGGACAACAACAGCAAGAACAAAATTCAACACCATTTTTTTTATAAGATATTTATCATCTTTCATTGGTAATAACTCAGAAAAATACGTTATAATTCTCATTCCTTTCATTCTTGCCGCAAGCATAACCTGAAGCAGAGAAAAGAAAAAAAGCATATAAGGAATAAGAGGAACTTTTTTTATATCAAGATATAACCCTGCAGCCGCAAGCGCAAATGCGTTTAATACCTTTAATACGCCTCGCCATATAGGCTGCGGTTTAAATTCATATATATAACTATTTATCACTTCATTTTTAGCGTAAAGAAAAAAATATACAAATACACAAACAAGCCCCAAGAATATCATTACCGGTACAAATAACCCTTTAAACCCGGTAAAATTCAGATATGCAATAGCAAGCATCACAAATCCGGCAAGCGCGAATATTGCGCGTGCCTGCCAGCCGCCGCTTAATTCAAACCCTTCAAAGAACTTTTTCATTTAGCCCCCGCCATTTTCCGTCTTTTTATAACTTAAACTGCATTCTTTACAGCTTTAACTATTAGAGTCCTGCCTATGCCCGGCCACAGCCCGGCAAGAACTGATGACTTAACCGACCCGCTGCCGTTAAAATTCACAATATCTGACGTAAATTTTTCTATTTTAAAACCATTGTATTTCAAC
The DNA here is from genome assembly GCA_002839855.1 of Candidatus Goldiibacteriota bacterium HGW-Goldbacteria-1. Taxonomy (NCBI): domain Bacteria; phylum Candidatus Goldiibacteriota; species Candidatus Goldiibacteriota bacterium HGW-Goldbacteria-1. Next base: position 36,487 of record PGYV01000002.1, on the reverse strand, counting down.
AGGTCAAAAAGCGTGTCACGGACAAAGTATTTAACGTGGCCTGCTGAATCTGCCCTGTAATAATATTCAATATGCGGATTTTTACCAAAAAGAAGAAGCAGGCGCCTGCCCAAAGTGGCAAGGTTTGGCGTTGTAATAATTACATATCCGCCGCTTTTAAGTTTTTTCTTTAAATCCTGAAGAAAAGCATCCGTATCTATTATATGTTCTATAATCTCGCCAAGTATTATCCCATCAAATTTAATCCCCTGGAAAACGGCTTTTTTTGTTATATCACCTGCAACAGCTATAATACCTTTTTGTTTTGCCTTTTTTACCGCTTCTAAAGAATAATCAACACCATATACTTTACAACCTTTTTTTATCAGCTGTTCCCCTATAAAACCCGTCCCACAGCCAATGTCCAGAATTTTTCCGCCCGGTTCTGTCATTTTTACAATTGCCTTAACACGCTCTAAATCGCCCGGAATCCAATCCCCATATCTTTGTTCTATAATTTTCTGGCTCAAATTCAACCGCCTTTTATTTTTATTTTTTACTGAATAATTCCTGAATGTACAACTTTACAAATTTAATTCCCGTGGGGATAGATTTGGCCTTGCTTTCGCCGCCTATCCTGTCGCCTTCGGCAGTTGGTATTTCTTTTATGGTAAGGCCTTTTTTAAATGCCTTTATGGAGCTTTGAAACTCTATTGCAAAACCCTCTGCAGTTAAGCCCAAATCCAGCAGCACCTGCCTTTTAAAACCCCTGAATCCGTTTATTGTGTCTGTCACATAATAACCCGACCTGTTAAAGGACACATTTACCATCCATGTAAATACCTGATTAGCCCATTTACGCAACGGAAACAACTGCCCGTCTTCTTCGTTTCTTGAACCCTTTGCAAACCGCGACGCTATAGCTATATCCGAACCCTGTTCCAGAAGGGCAAAAACTTTATCTATATCATTATAGTCTTCGTTGCCATCGGGGCTATAAAATAATATAAGATCAGATTTGCTTATATTGGCCGCCATCATAAAAGCAACACCCCTGCCCTTTTTTTCCTGAATATGCACGGGCATTCCTTTTTCTTTAAAAAACTCAAGTGTGCCGTCTTTAGAGCCGGGGTCAATTACAAATACTTCATCATAATTTTTAGGTATTTTATCATACAGAGCTTTTACAGCTTCAATTTCGTTCCATGTAAGCAGTACAAGGCATTTTGTCACGATTCACAACCCCTTACTTAGTATGGTTTTAACAAATTATACGGAACAACCGCATATTCATTTGCATCAGATAGATATAATAATCTTAATACTGATTCCCTTCCATAAACAATTGAATTACAGTCAAAATTATACTTAATCTCTATTTTATGCCAGCCTTTGCTTAAAACAGATGACTTTTCATATTTTGCAGAACCTATCTGCGAATACATTTTTACACCATCAATATATACAGATGAATCTTTTGTGGAATCAAGCTTAAAACTATATTTACCGTTTTTTTCAGCATTAAAATACCCTGTCCATTTTACGTCATACCCCATCCGTTTTGAATTTAATGGAATTCTTGGGCTATAAAAATAGTATCTATGCGTTGGTGATATTTCAAGTTGCGTATAAGTTTCCGGCCCAACAGTTGTATATTCCGCTAACAAGCCATTAATTATTGTTTTGTTCAATAAATATTCCTGCGAAATTATACTGTAGTCCGAAGACTGCGGGTTTTTCCACATAAGTTCCTGCATGCTTCCCGGATCAGAAATCCGAAGTTTTATACTGTGCAGTCCCTTATACAAATTTAACTTCCCGCGTACAAGCTGATTATCAATAATAAGAGTATAATTATTACTGTTATTCATTTTGAATTCATATAGGCCATACTGAGGCGCATATATTAATCCATTTATTTCTATACTTTTTGCTTCGGGAACTAATGGAATTGCGGTATTTGATAACTTTATTCTGTATTGTTCACCATTAGTATCATACTTCGCGCTAAGGCCATAGGTAGTATTCATAGAATCGGCCGGAATTTCGATTCCTGTGTGATAAAGCCGCGGGCCAAATATATCGCTATTTCTGCCTGCATTCCGGGAATACAATTCATAATCTCTTATAACACGCGTATTATCAAATAAACCGGCGTAATAACCTGCCTGCTTATCATATAAACTTTCCATTATTATTACAGAATTTTTCTTTATGTTGAAAAGTTTGTCGTATTCAGGAATTCCGGGATCTATGTAAAATATCTCTTTTTTTGTTGAAAAACATGTCTGCAGAGTAAAAAAATGCGACACAAAAACTTTATTGCCTTTGTCATTCATCCTGTCGGCATATCTTACCGTTTTGGCTGCGTAACTGAAAAAATCACTCTTTACGCTGTCATTTGCCGGATATTGTACAAAATACATATCATAATAGGTATACGCCGTAAAAGAAATAAACACCGCAAATATAACAGGCAAAATAATTATCATTATACGTTTATTTAAATTCACAGCAAATTCCCATAACTTTGTCACACCAATAGAAATAAAAATTATAAGAGGTACAATACTTAAAATAGCCCTTTGACTGTTTGGATCCCAGGGGCTTACCGCAAATATTGCGGCCGCAAGAGAGCATATAAAAAGAATCAGAAGAAACGCATAATGCCGTTTTTTAAAGTTAAATAATGATATTCCCATCCCTGCCAAAAAGAAAAACGCGCTTATCCTGTCAAGTAAAGGAACCAGCGGCAGGTTAAAATAACCGCCCACACCGGACTTTGTAAGAAAAAGCTGAAAATTATTCACGCTATTTTCAGCCAGAAATTTCAGAAACTGAACAGAAAAGATATTTGTCCCTGTTTTGGCAGCCGCTTCGCCTTTTATCCGCATAAAATATTCAAAAGAATGTTCGGTTATATACCCTATCATCGGGCCAAAGACCGCCAACGCAGCGGCAATAAGAATAAACATAGACCATATATTTAATTTAAGCCATTCTCTGTAACTTTTAAAAAGTAAAAGATACAGCCAATATAAAACCAGAATAATAGGAACCATTTTAGAAGCGTTATAGAAGTATAACCCCAATCCAACAAATAAACCGGATAAGGCATAATATACTATTTTACCCGTATTTTCTGCTTTAAAATAGAACCAAAAAGAAAAAGTTGCAAGAAGGGGGACAAACACCCACAGCCATGACAACCGGCTATAAATAACATGATAATAAAAGAACGTCATCACAACAGCAGAAACAAGCGCTGTTCTTCTGCCAAACATTTCCCTTACAAGAAAATATATCATTACAACGTTAAGCGTCCCCGCAAAAACAGAAAACATCCTCATATTTTCAAAGGTAAGCCCGCCCGTCATTTTACCCCATACAGCAAGCCAAAAATAATACATAGTACCTACAAGATACGGAATATCCGATAGAAATAACGGAACATTTTTCCCGGCAAGAATAGTTTCTGCAACAGGACGCGCAAGCCATTCGTCATAACTTACCCCGGGCGGAATATCCATAATCATGTGACTTCTTATAAGGTAAGATAATACCGCAAGAACCGCGAGTATCAGGTAATCAACACGTACATTCCACTTAATACCTGCAAAAGAACGGTTATTCAAAACTATACCGCTATAAAAAGAACCAAACACAAAAAAGAAAAACGCCAAAGCATAATTGTATTTATTAAAATATCTTAGCGAAAGATAAAAAGAAACAGTAATTATGAGTAGATTAAGTATATTGACAATTACGCCTTCCTTATTCGCTTCATTCAATTCGCCTGCACCGGCAGCTTTAACCGCATTCACTCTAAACAACAGCATCGCCTGAATAACAGAAAAAGTTATAGCAGTTATTCCCTCTGCCGTCTTCCCCAAACGTATAAAATAGACACCCAGCAAAGCAAGCAATATCATTATTAATACTTTACCCGTGAAAATCAATTTATTACCAATAATGAAATCTGTCTGCTGATAAAATTCTGACGTTTCAGTCTTTATTCCCGCCATAAAAAGATACGCGCATACAGAAACAAAGAAAAATATCAGCGCCGAACCTGCTGAAGTTTTAAAAGAAGTTACAGAAATCAAAGCTACCGCTGCTAAAATTAAAGAAATTATCAGATTACCTGCATATTTAAATATAGGTTTTCCAACTGGTAATAGCCTTTTTTCTGCCGCCATTTCACTTTTAATATCAAGCTTACTTTTTCGCATCATCAATACCTCTCATATTATCTGTTTAATCCGCATTATATTATCATAAAATCAATTCCTTTATTTATTTATCAGAAATTGGTCATAATTCATGTATTCAAAATTTAATTTCCCGGATTCTTTTTTCATAAATATAGCCGTCCTGCCGGTAGGGCCGCCTGCTGCAAGGTTATAACATTTAAAGCCATATATGCCGTCTTTATTGTTAAATGATAATATATTATCCATTTTTTCGGCAGAGTTCAGGCTGCTGTAAATTACCCTTCCATTTACGGTAATTTTTGATTCTGACGGCTTCAGAGTGGAAATTGAAATACTTGCTTTATCCTGTACATTCAAAAATGCAGAATACACCACAAAAAACGGCACCCCCATCGGGGCTGCGTAACCGTCATATACCCTATAAGCCGGAAGAAGAATATTTTTTGAAAACACCGGCCTGCCAAGCTTGTCCGGATCTTCTGACTTATAGAAGTCCATTCTAAGCCCATATTTTTCTTTAATACCAAAAATTCTATTACTTGCCATAACCCCATCTGCCATAACACTTACAAGTTCATCCTGATTCATGCTTTTATCCACATTACCTTTAATCTTAAAATAATGCACCCCGGGGTAAGGAATTTCTGCCGATTCCTTAAAACCCGCGCTGCTCAAAGAAACCTGCCACCCTTTTTTTCCGGATTTAATAACCGCATTTTTTTCGCGTTCCGTAATAATAACAGCGCCCAAAAGGGTCACGCTTTTACCTGCATATTTGGCAATAAATTCTTCTGATGCAACATCAACTTTTTCTCCTGTTGACGAATCCACAAACTGCTGAAACCTTTTAACATCTTCCGCAGGTATTCTTACAGTAAAATTGCTTGTATCAGGCGCGTGAATGTCATATATCAAAGTTCCGCCGCAGGCATATTCGGGAGTATCGGGTTTAAAATCAAGCTGCTTTATTGAGGCGTTTGGGAAATTATCACTGAAAAATTTTGATGTTCCTTTATATATAGGGTCAATTATAAGCAGGTTTTCCCTGTCAGGGTCAAGAATAAGCATTTCATCCGGCCATAACACCCTTCTGAAAACCCTGTCTGAATTTACAAATCCCCAGTAACGCAGATGTGCTGATATAATCACATTTGCATTTTTTGTTTTATCCACTTCTTTACCCACTATATAATCAGAATGAGCAGTTCCTATTTTATAATCCCTTTTTGACTGCATTTCAAAGTAATCAGCAAAACCGTTATATGACGCAAAAACCGCGGCCATTAAAGATACCGCTATAAATACAGCTGAAACAAACTTTTTCCCAGGGACTACAAAAACATTTTTAAGCCTTTCATACGCGAACGCTATCATCAGGTAAACAGCCGGAAATACCCCCATGATTCTTGTCATTGCGGGGTGCCCTGAATTTCCCTGCCCAAGCATTGCAGGCAATAACGTAAAGATAAAAAAAACAACGAAGAAAATACCATACGGTTTAAATATCATTAAAACAGAGAGGAATAAACCTAACGGGAATAATACCTGTGCCACGGGGTCTAATAAAGGTTTGCACGCAACAGCAAGCGAAGGATTTGCGCCGCCCCTGATATGAAAAGCGCCGGCATAATCTTTTATATTGTTAAAAAATGTCTGAATATAAGCTGATGCTCCGGTATGCGCGTTAGGGTTGACACTGCGCAGATATCCCCAATAAAGTTCCGGTTCTTTCCATGCAAAAAACGCGATAGGCCCGGCGCTTACAAGAACACCGGCAAACATTATCATTAAATGTTTAAATTTAAGGCCGTGTTTTCTGTCAAAGAGCCATACATAAATACACAGCATCGCAAGTATTGCAGGCAATATCCTTCCGGGCAGATATCCGTGTATGGATAAACCGGTAAAAAGGCCGGAAAGTGCAAACATATACCATTTTTTATTTCTTAGCGCTTCAATAAAAAGCCATGTGGCAACTATAATACATGTGTACATGATGTGAATGGGATTAATATATCTTGATATCATTATCTGGCTTTCGCTGAACGAAAAAATAACCGCTGCAAATGCCGCAGTTAACGGCGAAAACATCCTTCTTATAAGAAAATATAAAGTAATTACCATTGCTATTCCCCAGAACGCCCCTTCAAGCCTAAGGTTTCCAAGATTCCATCCAAATATCTTACCAAAGATAATACTCTGATAAGTTGTCATTGAAGGCCATTCAGCGCCGGAACCAAGGTGCCAGAAATACCTTGCCTTATCATTGGCAAGGCGCATGGCATCGCCCATCCATACTATTTCCCCGCCTTCAACACCCGCGGGAATATCGCCAAGCGCTATTACACGGCTTAAAAACGTAAGGGTTAATAGAACCATAAAAAATACCGGTTCCCATTTTTCCATTTTAGCAGGCTCTGTCTTTATTTCCGCTTCTTCAAAAATTCTATGCCCCGCCGGCCTGGAAAAAAGCAGGAATAAAGCAGCCGCTATATAAACATATAATGACATTACAGACGCTGTCCTTACCAGCATCGTGGCAGTTATTGCAAGCAAAACAGAGATAATTGCCGCTATGCTTCTGAAATCAAATTTGTCTCTTATTTCCCTGTTTGACTTTAGGAACATAAACAGCACTATCATTACATCCAATGAAAGCAGTAAAACAGCAACAGGCATTTTTTCCGCTAATATCATTGCCTGGGAAAGTACAAGTAATACGCCCGCTATTACCCAAATTAATATATCTTTCATTTATTCCTCCATTAATATCTTACTTATGGTTTTAGATTTCCTGAAAGCACATGCCTATAAACTGATTCTTCATTTCGTTTCCACAATAAACGGTTTACCGAATTACTATGACCAATATAGGTCTTAATTTCTATATCATGCCATCCGTAGTCCAGCACAACCTCACTTGTTTTTATTCTTCCGTCTCTATCAAGTCCGGAAATTTTCACCCCATCAACATACACATCACCACCGGAAGTATTCTCAAAAATAATAGAATACTTATCCTGTTTTGTTACAAGTAAGCGCCCTTTATAAACAACCCCGGCGTTCCCTTTTGCCAAATTAACACCCATGCGCGGAGAATAAAAATAGTTGCTGTACTGCATCAAAGGTTCAAGCTGCTGATAAACCTTCCTGCTATCCGCGTAATACGAAGCCATAAGCCCGCTTATATTTGTTGAATCAATAAAGTATTTGACAGGTATTTCTTCCCACCGCACACCATTTTTTCTCCATTTAATTACAGCACCCAGATTTTGAATACCTGATATCTCTAATTTTAAAATATGTAATCCTTTGTAAAGCATTTCCGCGGAAGAAGCGGATTTTCCATCAATAACGGCTGTATAAGACTTACATCCTTCAACATAAAAATCATATTTGGCGTAATCCGGAATTTCAATAAGCGTTGAAATAACCGCTGACGTCATTGCCGCTTCAGGCGCAAGCATATTTGCGCTTAATTTTTTATTTATCTTTTCCCCTTTATTGCCTTTAAAATCAACATTAAACCCGTGCAGCGCAAGAATATCAGAATTAGGAATATAAACAACTACGGCCTTAACCTGCGGGACAGAGTGGTCAAAAGCGTTATTCACAAAGTACCTTTCTTTAATAAATGATGTAACAACCCCCGGATTTTTCCACCCATAAGCATCAGTCAAGAAGCGGATGCCGGAAAATAAATAATCTATATTATCATAAATGTAATACACTTTAGCATTGGGATAATAGCGCAGAAAATAGTCCCTTGAAAAAGTGTACACACCTTCTGTCACTATAAGTACATCTTTACCTTCGGCATTATAGTATGCGGAAAGGTCCGCATCCGAAACATCAATAAACGAATATTTCATTTTAAGGTAATCAAGGTGCATTGACAGCTGTGACTCTATGCGGTTTGTATCATAAAAGTACCGCGAACAGAAGACATTGCTGTTTTTATGTTTCTCTGCCAGTTTCCTTATTTCCACTGCAGAGGCGCCGTACATGAACCTTACAGAAGCGTCCTGCGGATAAATTACAAAAAACCTGTTCATATTAAGCACCGCAATAAATGCCAGCAATATTATTATCACAGGTAATGCGGCAGAATACTTTTTAATTTTAATACCCTGAAGAACCGAAGTAAGTTTATCCAATCCCACTGCGGCAATCAGAGCGACCGCGGGTATTGCAAGAATTATCCTTGCCGGATATAAATCCGCCCCAAAAGATATTATTGCTATCCCCATCCCGACAGTAAACCATAACAAGACGAATAAATTATTTCTTGATTTCCAGTAATAAATCATATACCCCAAGCCGCCAAGAAAAAAGAAACCTGTCAGATAATCAAACGCAGCCCTTCCCGGGAAATTATGCACCCCATTAGCACAGCCTTCAGAAAAAAACAGCCTGAATAGAATACCAAACTGATGCACCCACAAAACCACCGCACTTCCCATGTCCTTTGAAAATAATAAAGGCAGAATATTAAAAGAGGAAGCACGTTTAAAGTATGTACCTGTATTTTTCATAACATAATCCAGCATAGGCGCAAAAACAATAAGAGCAGCGAAAACCATTATCACGCTAAAAATCAGAAAATCCTTTTTACCTTTCACTTTTAAATTTAAGATAAACAGAATTATCCAATATAGAACCAAAATGACCGGTGCTACCCTTCCGGGTGTATAAAGATATATCCCAAATCCAAGGAAAATTCCGGAAACCACCATAAAAAATTTATTGGCATTTCTTAAAGCTGCGAAATAAAAGAAAAAAGAAACTGTTACTGCAAGCATTGTTAAATTCATTGACTCTAATTTGCTGCTAAATATGAGATGCTGGGAAATTAATGCCAGAATCAAACCGGCTATTACCCCTGTTCTCCTTCCAAACAATTCTCTTCCAAGAAGAAATATAAAAACTACATTAAAAGAACTTGCGGCAGCATGAAAAAATCTTACGGTAAACATATCAAGACCAAACAAAGTTCCAAGTTTTCCTATAAATACCGCACCTAAAGTGGCAGCGCCTAATGACTCTATGTACATAGGTAACGGTACATTTTTTTTCGCCTGCTCAAAAAGACTAAATGCATTTAATTCATCCTTACTGAAACCCGGGGGAACATCAAGTATATTATATAACCTTAATATTAAAGCCAAAAAGAATAGCACGGCGGCTATTAACCAATCAACTTTTGTAATTCCACCCAAAACGGGTATTTTCACATCATCTTTTTTAACATAAAGAAAAGACATAAAAAATACAGTCAGAATAAAATAAATCAAAGTCAAACCGGCATTATCTGAAATAGCTGAAAAAAGTGAACCTAAAAGCGAAAAAAGTACACCACCCCAAAGCAAGTATTCTTTAATTCCATATGCAAATTCCCGTTTCGTTTCAGAAAACCTTTCAGCTACCGCATTGTCATTATTATAATTACTAATTTCAAATATAAATCCCAACTGTACAAGCGCCCCCGCATAGGATAATAAAGAAAATGAAATATTGCCTTTAAATAAAAAATATTGTCCTAACAGGGTTAAGCAAAGCGCTATTGCCATTTTAAGTATCAGAAAAAGACGGGAACCGACAGTAACGGTGAAATTCAGCAGCTTTTCTTGTTTATCCGCATTTGCGAGATTCTTCGGTGTAAAAAAGATAAGTAGAATTAAAACAGGAATAATAAAAAGCCAAAAAGCATAATTGTATAATCTGTTAGAAAAAGAAAACATAGCGGCAATCAATAAAAAAACCGAAAACAAGATACCAATACCTTTTAACATATCAGCAGGTAAGACCTGCGGGATATGAATACCTTTAAGTAATCCTGGCAAAAGAAAAGAATAATTCCTGCCGGAGCCATTCTTAAAAACTATCTTTTCTTCGGAAAAATTATTTTTTTCTTTTTTATTTTTTGACAACGTTTCACCCCTGATCTATTTTAAAAATTAATTCTTTTTTCCTCCACCACAAGAGGGCGTTTCATGACACGGGTATTTATATTTAAAATGTATTCCCCTAAAAATCCGATAAAAAATAACTGGACAGAGCCAAGAAAAAATATGGATATTATTATAGGCGCGGTACCCATTGGGAACCTGTCCCAGAATACAAGTTTCATAATAAGATATGTCAGCGCTATCAAAAAAGACAGCCCGGCAATTGCAAATCCGGCAAGCGTGGCAAGGCGCATTACAACCTTTGAATAAGAAGTGATTCCAAGCATTGCTATATCATATAATGTAAAAAAATTGTTTTTAGTCTTTCCAAAACGCCTTTTCTGCTGTTCGTATTCAATTTCTTTTCTTTCAAATCCAAGTTCCGCCACAATTCCCCTTAAATAAGGCATAGGGTCGTCCAGTTTACGCAGGACTTTAATGAATTCTTTATCATAAAGCCCAAAACCGGTAAAATGCTCTATCTGATCCACATCGGCAATTTTACGTATTAACTTATAATAAGCGGTCCTGAACATATACATAACAGGATTTTCTTTGCTTTTTCTTTTGATGCCAATTACTATTTTATAGCCCTTTTCCCATTCCTTTACAAACTGTTCTATCATTTCCGGCGGATCCTGAAAATCCGCGCACATGGATATAACACAATCACCGGAGGCCTGCAATAAACCATAATAAGAAGAACGTATAGCGCCGAAATTTTTGGCATTAAAAATCGCTTTAATATTTTTATCCGTTTGACATATATCTTCCACAATTTTTTTTGTATTATCGCCGGAAAAATTGTCTATTATAAGAATTTTGTATTCATAACCTGTCATTTTCTGCGTAAAAACTTTCTTTATTTCTTCACATAAAGGTTTAATATTATCCTGTTCATTATACGCAGGTATCATTACACTTATTTTTTTCACTTTATACTCCCTTCACCCATTTTATTGTCTCTTTTATTCCATCTTCAAAATTTAATTGCGGCATAAAACCCGTATCACGCTTCAACTTTGAAATATCCGCACATAAATTCATTAAGCCCTCTGGCGGCGTTTTAACTTCGCCTAACCCAAGCTGCGCTTTAGGATTTATAACATCCCTTAATATTTTGACATATTCTATCAATTTACGGCATTCGCCGCCACCAATATTATAGACTTCCCCATTAATACCTTTTTCCGCAAGAAGAAACAGCGCCCTGGCACAGTCTGCCGAATATAGATAATCCCAGGTCTGCGTGCAGGCAGACAGCGCGGGTTTTTCATCCTTTAAAAGCGTCTTTATAAGGTACATAATCAGAGTACTTTCCGCGTCATGCGGCCCATAAACGCTGAATATCCTTGTCCAGACATGCCTGATGCCGGTTTTTAAGCAAAGTTCCCTGCTTTTCACGCATGCTTCGGCTTTTGCCCGTCCATATTCAGTTTCCGGTTTAAGTGCAAAATCTTCGCATATCGGTACGTTGTATCTTCCATACTCTGCCTGTGAGCCCGCGCCTACAAAAACAGTGCATCCCACTGATGATGCCGCCTCAACCGCGGCAAGAGTATAATCTATATTCTTTCTTTGTTTTTCAGCAGAATTACGCCCTTCTTTATCGGTATCTGCCCATCCAAGATGAAAAAAAACATCACATTTCCCAACGGAATCTTTTATTGTTTTTATATTTTCCAGCCCGCATTCAATCACTTTTATGTTTTTATCTGAAAGTATGCCGCTGTTTCTTGACGAACCTTTTCTGACAACAACATTAATATCCATACCCGCATTTTTTAGAAATTCAATGAGGGCATTACCAATAGCGCCTGTTGCACCTGTAACAATTACACTTTTCAAATTTAAGCTCCGTTTTATAAAAGCGCTAAATTAACACTGTCTTATTGCTTAATTTCATATTTTTAATTTCTTCGGATATTTCAGCTTTATAAATAGCTGAACATATTGCAATTATCGCCCCTTCATCCATCTGGCGGATTTCGTCAGGCGACACGATAGGTTTGCCATTCATTATCAATCCTTGTTTTTTAGGATCATTATCCACATACGCTATGATGTTACAATTTTCTAATGCACTATTCTTTAAAAGCCTCATAGTATAGCTGCCGGCTCCCCAGATTATGATTTTCTTTTTTTCTTTCATTAATTCCTCGATAACAACATAAACTTTTTTTTCTTCTTCTGACAACTTTATGTATTTATTTACACAAATTCTAGCATGATTATTCCAAGTACTATTAATGCCTGTTTTTTTATACAACACATAGATCGCGGGATATTTTACCTGAACACTTAGTTCGATTAACTTTTTTCCAAGACTTATCACACCAAATCCTTTATTAAAGCCAAGGTTTATCAGTGATGTTTCTTCAAAGTGATTAATATGTTCCATATCAAAATAATGATAAGGAACAAAATAATTATTATAATACGAGGCAGCATCAGGAGTTTCTATATACAGCATCCCATCATCATTGAGTAATAATGATAATTTATCTATCGCATCATTAACATCTTTTATGTGTTCCAAAACATGACTTAGAATAATTAAATCGTATTTTTCTTTGATTTCATGCTTAAATATTGTGCCTAAAAAACCATTCATGCCATTTTTCTTTATAATATTAATACATTTTTCAGAAGGATCCAACGCATTCAGATTTGTATTCCCCAGACTTTTTAACGCCATTAGCAACCCTCCATTGCCGGCCCCCACATCAATTACTTTAATTTTATCATCTTGAATTAATGACTTTATTAACTTAGCCGTAGACATAAACCTGTCTAATTCAACATTACTATAATTCATTTCGTATTTAGACATTTCAGCGTAATACTTATCATACAATTCCTGCGGTGCTCCAGTATCTGCAAAAACAAAACCGCATTCCATACAGGATACAATATCGTATTCTTTTACTTCAGATAAAATATGTCCCTGTGGGAATGTAAAAGATTGCGTATGCAAAACTTCACCCTCATTTATGTTATTGCATACCGGACACGAACGTAAAAGATGCTTTTTCATTCTTTCTCTCCTAACGTTTCCATTATTATTTTTACTTTAATATAAAGTATACTCGTCCTGTTAATTTAAAATTTCTTATATAATTGCTTTTAAACCAGATATTGAGGTTATGCTTATTACATCATCCCTTCCATCATTCCCAGTTATAAAAACTGCTTCTGCGCCGGCTTTTTTTGCCATCGCTATATCACTGTCATATGTATCGCCTACAACAAGCACCTGTTTGGGTTCCATTTTCCAGTCCCGGCAAAGAAGTTCAAGCATATAAGTTTCCGGTTTGCCTATAATTACATCCGGGGTTCTGCCTGAAGCGTTTTCCAATGCGGCAACTATCGGACCGCATCCCGGCATTAAAACGCCACCCTCAACCGGGTATGTCCTGTCTTTATTGCAAACGATAAATTTGCAATCATCACCTCTTAATAAATTCAAACCATTTGTCATTTTTTGATAATCAAACGTGTTATCAAGGCCCACAACCACAGCTTGAATTTTTTTAGAACCGTCGTTTACACATTCCGTACCATTAGCTTCTATTTCATTACGCAGGCCTTTTGAACCACAGCAGTATACAGCACTGTACCCTTTTTCTTTAAGGTATAACCCTGCCGCGTAAGCTGAACTATAAACTACGTTGATTTCAACGGACAAACCAAGTTTCTGTAACTTTTCAAATATCTGATTTCTTGTCTTTGTAGAATTATTTGTAAAATAAAAAACATCAATACCTTTGTTTTTCAAATAACCCGTCAATTCCGATGCTCCCGGAACAAGGCTGTCACCTACGTATATTGTCCCATCCAAATCAAATGCAACTGCCTTAATATTTTCAAACATCTTTTAGCCCTTCGCATTCTGTTTTTGCAATAGCCAGTCTTTTTTCAAATTTTTGTATTCTATCCTTGTCTTCTCTGGCCATTCGTTCATAAAATGATTCTTTATTTTTTAGATAATAGTATTCAAATTGTATTGCAGTAAGAACTGCTTCCTTTAACTTGTTTTTTACATTCTTGAGATTAAATATCACCTTCCTGGTTTCTATCCTTTCTATATAGTCTTCAAGTTTCAGTATAAAAGGAACTGCTTCTATATTTGATATATCGCCACCGACCGCGCAAATAAAACCGTACTTGCGGGAGACTTCAAGTATATCTTTGGTAGCTTTAAACATCTCATCATTGTTTATTTGGTCTCTTGGTATTCCCATAGAACCGGAAAGGTCAACCCTGCCGATTACAACAGTATTAATAAAACCTTTTCCTTCATCATATATCTCATTTATATTCTGATGCATTGTTTTTGTCTCTGCATTTATTATAAATTCAATATCTTTCCTTTCTTCTGCAGTATAAACTTTGCATGCAGCAGCTTTAAACTTTGACATGGCAAAAGGAGTCTCTATCATAGGCGCCATTATTCCTTTTGCACCCAAAAGCATGCACTGGTCAATATCCCTTACAGCTTCGCAGCCGCCAATCTTGATAAACATATCCAGATTAGCCCTGAATACAATTTCATTAAGTTTAACAAGTTCATCCGTTCTTGAACCTTCAGCTTCAAACTCCGCTTTAATTGCTTCCACTCCAAATTCATCTCTTAACTTTTTCAACGTTTCAAACATTAGCTTTTCACTGTGCAGCATTTTCAAGCCTCCTTTTATTCTATAATATCAACTATCATATTTCGTTTGAATTCTTCCCTGTCAAGAAAGGGATACATATCTTCTAAAGGTTTGGAAAGCATTGTTCCGTCTGCACGCATGACAGATGTCACTTTCGGAAGAAATTCCTGCCATGGATCCATAATAACCTCAAGAATAACCTGTCCTTTATACTTCATGAATTTCTTTATAATTTTATCCATATCTTTTCTATTCTCTAACCGCAAATATGGCAATTCATAAGCGCGGCATATCTTCTTCAAATCAGGAGCCGTTACTCCACACGATGGGTCGCACGCTGTATAGTTATCCGGGAAGAAAGTTTTTTGTGTAAGTTTAATTGAAAGATACCCGTCATTGTTGAAAACAACCATTTTCACGGGTAATTCATAGTGTTTAATCGTCTGAAGCTCCTGAATGTTCATCTGAAGAGAACCGTCATTTTCAAAACAATACACAGTTTTTTTCCCGTTAGCCACACAGGCACCTATCGCCGCCGGCAATCCGAATCCCATTGGAGCTGAAGCTTTATTGTATATAAGCCTTTGTCCCTTTTTAACCCTGTATCCCTGAAGCGCGGCAATATAGGCAGTTCCGTTTGAAGTAACAACAACATCGTCTTCCTGCGACATTTGCGAGAATTTTTCAGCAAAAAAGTGTGAATTTATGAATTTTTTCTGCTCGCGGAATTCTTTTTCAACTACATTATATTCGATGTGCCACGAAGAACACTTACCACGCCAGTCAGAAATATCATTATTTAATCCTTTCTTTTCTTCAATCTGCTTCAGCATTTCTTTAATAAAATCACCGGCATCATATTCAAGCGGCATATCAGCCGCCACAGAAGTTTTCTTAGCCTCATTACCGTCTATATCAACTACAATCTTGTACGCATTACGCGCAAACAAATTATAATTAAAACCAATCTGACGCAGCATAAGCCTTGAACCTATCGACAAAATAACATCGCAGTTTGCGCACGCAAAATTAGCACCACGCTGTCCTGCTATCCCCGGTAAACCCGTGCATAATTCGTCTTCGTAAGGCAAAATATCTTTTCCCAGTATGGATGTGACAACAGGAATATTTAGTATTTTATTAAGTTTTTCAAATTCTGCTATTGCCCCGGCAAGTCTTATTCCCTGCCCTGCGATAATAAGCGGCCTTTTTGAAGCAGCTATTTTTTCAATAACCTTCCCTACAACTATTTTCAAGTCCCCTTTTTTCACAGACTGCGGAGGTACAAAGGATTCATATAAATCCGGATTATATTCAGCTGCCTGTATATCAAGCGGCACATCTATCCATACCGGCCCCGGACGGCCTTCCCTGGCGAAATAAATAGCTTTCTGCAGTTCATATTTTACCTTTGAAATTTCTGTTATCATAACCGCATATTTGCTTACAGGTTTTGCCATATCAACAATATTAATTTCCTGATCCCCAAATTGGCGCAAACCCGGATTTTTATATATTGTATTTTCAAGTTTAACCTGACCCGATATGAAAACCACCGGAACAGAATCAAGCCAACAATTGATTAAAGGGGTAAGAGCATTTGTCCCGCCCGGACCGGTTGTAACAATACATGCCGCAAGATTATTTCTTATCCTTGCATAACCTTCGGCTGCATAACCGCATGCTTGTTCATGTAAGTTTGCAATAAAATTAACCTTTTCTGACCTGCCTACAGCGTCTATCAAGTGCATGACGCCCCCACCGGATAACAGAAACACATCCGAAATCCCTTTACTATAAAGTGTTTCTACAATAAAATCAGAAACCCTATATTTCGCTTTTTCTGCCATCAGTCACAACTCTCCTGAAACTTATTTTTTTATGGCCAAAATAGCTTATTAATGTTGTTATAAAAATCCCTATTGCGCCCGCTATATACGCGCTGATTCCGTAAATATCTATCATGACGTAAAGCAATGCCATATTCAAAACATAGCTGACAGCATACACAAAGATAAACCGCATTACTTCAGCCCATGATTTGTCCGGGCTTTTAAATGTAAAATATTTGTTCCACAGGTAACTGTGCGCTATTGCCAGTATGCTTCCAAAAAACTGCGCCAGCAGATAATGCATGCCCAGATGAATAAATAATGCATACACAAGATATCCAAAAATTGTATTTAAAACTCCCACAAACAAAAACCTTATTTTCCTGTCTGAAAATATTTTATCACAGAACTGTTTCATTTTCCGCACGCGGTTTTAAGTTCTTTTATCATCACATTAAGCATTTTATCCGTCATTCCGGGATATACGCCTATCCAGAATGTGTCATTCATTATCCTGTCCGTGTTTTCAAGCCTGCCCGCCGTTTTGTACCCTTTTTTCGCCTTACGCATTTCATCAAAACACGGGTGCTTTATTAAATTTCCCGCGAAAAGCATCCTTGTCTGAATCTTTTTAAATTCAAGATGGCGCACAATTGCATCCCTGCTTATACCCGCGTTTTCTTTTATTGTAATTAAAAAACCAAACCATGAAGGTTTGGAATTTATTGCAGGTTCCGGAAGAATCAGCATATCATTCAGGCATTCCAGATTTTTTCTTAAATATTCCCAGTTATGCGCGCGTTTTTTAATAAAATCGGGCATTTTTTCAAGCTGGGCGCACCCTATTGCCGCCTGCATATCCGTGGCTTTCAGGTTATAACCAAAATGTGAATAAACATACTTGTGGTCATACCCTTTGGGTAATTGACCAAACTGTTTATCAAAACGGTGCCCGCACAGGTTGTCCTGGCCGGACGCGCATACGCAGTCGCGGCCCCAGTCGCGCATTGACGCGGCTATTTTTTTTAACAGCGGATTATCCGTATAAACCGCGCCGCCTTCACCCATTGTCATATGGTGCGGCGGGTAGAAACTTGATGTGCCGATATCGCCTATTGTTCCGGTATATTTTTCTTTGCTGTCTATTGTATATTTGGAGCCCAGTGAATCGCAGTTATCTTCTATAAGCCACAGGTTATTGTCCCTGCAGAATTTCTTGACAGCTTTTAAGTCAAACGGGTTGCCCAGGGTATGCGCGGCCATAACCGCTTTTGTCTTTTTAGTTAATGCGTTTTTTAACATCTTAACGTCTATATTATACTGCGGAATAGTAACATCGACAAAAACAGGAACAGCTCCATATTGAATTATAGGCGCGACAGTTGTGGGAAAACCCGCCGCAACTGTTATAATCTCATCGCCCCTTTTTATGGCCCTGTCTTTTAACAACGGCGATGTAAGCGCCATAAACGCCAGAAGGTTCGCCGAAGAGCCGGAGTTTACAAGAAGACTGTACTTAATACCCAGAAACGCGGCAAACTGTTTTTCAAACTGCGCGGTATATCTGCCTGCGGTAAGCCAGAATTCCAACGATGAGTCCACAAGATTGGTCATCTCTTTTTCATTATAAACGCGCGACGCATAAGGAATGCGTTCCCCTTCAATAAAAGGTTTCTTTACATGAAAGGATTTATAGTAACCTTCAACCTGTTTAAGTATCCGCGCGCGGCCCTGTTTTTCTGTGTTTTTAGACATAAACAACTCCAATCATATAATAATAGCACCTTAGCGGTTTAAGCATTTAAGCTATAGCGAAACCGTTAAACATAGCACTTTAGCAGTTTAAGCATTTAAGCTATAGCGAAACCTATCTTAAATCTTTCGCTTATGTTTAATTGCTTATAGCTTAATACGTTATTTTTCTCGCTTTTGCTTAATTGCCTATAGCTTAAATCGCTATGTTTTAATCTTCCGCTTCTGCTTAATTGCCTATAGCTTAATCCGCTATTTCAAAATAATCCTTTATCTGCTGATCCATAATTTTAACAACATCTTCTTTATTCAAATACGCCTTATACCACTGCGCGGTCATTTCAACAGCAGTTTTCACATTTAACTTTGGTTTCCACCCTAATTCCTGTTTTGCTTTTGTTATATCAAGCTTTAAAAAGTGCGCTTCATGCGGGCCGTTATCAGGCCTGTTTTCATACTTTAAATTATTACCCCACGCGTCACAGAACATTTTTACCAGTTCTTCATTATTTACAAAGTCGCCTTCTGCAGGTCCAAAATTATAACTTCCGCATAATTTTTTATTATACTGTTTTTCGGCAAGCAAAAGATAACCCGACAGGCAGTCAAGCACATGCTGGTAAGGCCTTGTGGACTGCGGATTGCGTATTACCGCGTTTTGGCCCGCTTTTGCACCCCTAAAACAATCCGGAATAAGCCTGTCCTGCGAAAAATCCCCTCCGCCTATTACATTTCCGGAACGCGCGGAAGAAAGCGCCGGATTATCTATTTCGTTATAAAACGCCTTTTTGTAGCTGCTTGTAACAAGTTCTGAACACGATTTTGAATTGGAATACGGGTCATGCCCGTTTAAAACGTCGTCTTCATTATATCCCCTGTCCCATTCCTTATTCTCGTACACTTTATCCGTGGTAACATTAACTATCGACCTTACAGAAGGCGCTTTTCTGCACGCTTCCAGGATATTAACCGTGCCCATCACGTTGGTTTCATAAGTTGTTACAGGGTCTTTATAGGATTCCCGTACAAGCGGCTGTGCCGCCATATGGATAACAATCTCCGGTTTTTCTTTTATTATAGTTTTTGAAAGTTTTTCAATATCACGTATATCCCCGGTTATTGATTTCATTTGTTTATTAAGTTTTATCAATTTAAAAAGACTGGGTTCTGTGGGCGGTTCCAGAGCATATCCTGTAACCACGGCTCCCGTATTGATTAGAATCCGCGACAACCACGTCCCTTTAAAACCGGTACAGCCGGTAATTAAAACTTTTCTATTTTCATAAAATTTTAACATACCTTATTTTTTCCGCCTTGGCTTTATTCCAGCCGAGCTGCCCAGCCGCCCAGCTGCCCAGCTGCTGTCATCCCACACCATCCACGGGGCTTTCCCCGAATTATACATTTCATCAAGAAGCTTTTTATCCCTTACATTATCCATACACTGCCAGAAACCGCTGTGTTCAAAAGCCGAAAGGCCGCCTTTTACCGAAAGCTTTTCAAGTATGTCTTTTTCAAAAACAGTACTGTCATTTTTTATCATCTTAAATACTGCCGGTTCCACAACCATAAATCCGCCGTTTATCCACCCTTCATCTATCTTGTTCTTCTCATGGAAACCTTTTACAGTTTTATTTTTGGATATTTCCACTGTCCCAAACCTGCCGGTGGGCCTTACGGCGGTTATTGTTATGCTTTTTTTATATTTTTTATGGTGTTTTACCAGCGAATTTAAGTTTACATCGCTTACCCCGTCGCCATATGTAAGCAGAAACGGTTCATCCCCAGTGTATTTTTCTATACGCTTTATCCTGCCGCCTGTCATTGTGTCCTTACCCGTATCAACAAGCGTCACTTTCCACGGCTCCGCCACATTGCTGTGCACAATCATTTTATTGTTTTCGGAGAAATCAAAAGTAATATCCGAGCGGTGAAGGTAATAATTCGCAAAATACTCTTTTATCATATAACCCTTATATCCGCAGCAGATGATAAATTCATTGAAACCATAGTGAGAGTAATGTTTCATAATATGCCAAAGCATGGGCCTGTCGCCTATTTCCACCATTGGTTTGGGTTTTAAATGGCTTTCTTCGCTAATCCTGGTTCCATACCCGCCCGCAAGAATAACTACTTTCATTATTAATCCCTCCGATTTTCCTTTTAAAAATGCATATTTTTTTAATATTATAAACGAAAATTACAAACTAAACAATCATAAAAACCCTATCCCCCGGCACTAAACAGGCATGCCCTGAAATTTTTAATTTGCATATTTTCCTGTTTTCTATATAATATATCGCATATTTCCAAAAAACATTTTACGAGGTGGATATATCATGATGAATACATTACGTTACAAGGCAAAGGCCATTTTAGTCTGGGTGGTGCCTGCCATCATTATCTCCTTTATGATCGCTATTTTCGCGGTCTGGGGGGCAAAGTCGTCTTTTGACAGCGGCAACGGCAATCCGGATGTGCTGGCTCTTATAGGAAAGCAGCCTGTCACCTATACGGAACTGTCACAGGCGTGGTCCAATAAAAGGGATGAAATATACGCAAGCGGGCGCACGGTTTCTGAAGCCGAAGAAAAAACCATGAAGAAAGAACTGCTGGAACAGCTTATAGAAAGCAAGGTCCTGCTTAATTACGCAAAGAAAATGCGCATTATGGCAAGCGATGCGGAAGTGGGCGAATCTATCATGCAGATACGCGCTTTTGCCGGCCAGGACGGGCGCTTTGACAGAAACCGCTATTATCAGATACTTACAAGCCAGCGCATAAGCATTCAGGATTTTGAAGAAAGCCAGCGCAAACAGATTATAATGCAGAAACTTCGCAACCTTATGTGGATGGATGTTAAAGCCACAGATGACGAACTTAGAATGTATGCCGCAAAAAGAAACAGGACATTAACCGCGGACTATGCTTACTTTGGGTATAAAAACTACCTTAAAGAGCTGGCCATAACAGAAGAAAAAATGAAGGACTATTATGCCGTTAACAAAAAGAATTACGCGAAACCCGAGCGCGTGAAAGCATCACACATACTTATAATGGCGGATTCTTCCCCCACTTCCCCTACCGGGCGCACCGATGAAGCCGCAAAAAAGCTTGCGGATGAACTTGTTGTAAAAGCCCGCGGCGGCGCTTCTTTTTCTGACCTTGCAAAACAGTATTCACAGGACCCCGGTTCCGGCGCAAAAGGCGGCGACCTGGGATATTTTGAACGCGGCCAGATGGTGGCGGAATTTGAAAAAGCCGCTTTTGCTTTAAAAACAGGCGAAATAAGCGGTGTTGTAAAATCACAGTTTGGCTACCATATAATAAAGGTAACAGGCAGAGAAACCGGATACGAACCCACATTTGATAAAGAACGTAATAAAATTAAAGCAGAACTTGAAAAACAGGAAGGCATGAAAGCCGCACAGGCACACTGCAGCAGTTTCCTTTTGGATATAAAAACAGGCGCTGATTTTAAGACAGCGGCAGCAAAAAACAGCGCGGTAATAAAACAGGCATCCGGCTTTAACAAAGACAGCAAACTTTCCGGCATTGACACCGAAAGTTTTAAAGACGAAGCGCTTAACATGACAGTCGGCGATACGTCCGGCATGATTACCGGCGAGGCCGCATATTATGTAATTAAACTGGTATCGGAAAAACAGTCCGCGCTTGACGAAACAAAATTCAGGAAAGAGTATAACGAACTTGATACAAAATATAAAGAAATTAAGTTTGAACAATTATACAAAGACACAGTTGAAGCGTTAAAAACGGAAGCGAAGGTGAAGTACTTCGAGGGAAATCTTTAAGGACCGCAGCTGAGCAGCTAGGCAGCTGGGCGGCTGGGCAAACTTTAAAAAACGCAGCTGGGAGGCTGGGCGGCTAGGCAGCTAGGCAGCTAAGCAGCTGAGCAGCTGAGCAGCTGAGCAGCTGGGCGGCTGGGCAGCTGGGCAGCTGGGCAACCCTAAAACCGCAGCCGGACAACACTTTAAGAACGCGGTTTGGCGATAAATCATCAGGAGTCATAATGCAGACTTTAATTCTTGCTTCAACATCCCCAAGGCGTAAAGATATTTTAAAACAATTTGGAATTAAGTTTAAGGTTATTGCGCCGGATTCAGATGAAGAAGCCGTAAAAAAGTCTTTAAAAACAAATAACCCTTATGAAATTGCCAATATTATAGCTTATGAAAAGGCAAAATCTGTTCTGCCTAAAGTTAAAAAAGGAATTATACTTGGTTCTGATACAATTGTAGTGCTTAAAGGCGAGATTCTGGGCAAGCCAAAGAATAAAAAAGATGCAATCAGTATACTGTCAAAACTCAGTTCAAATACCCATTCTGTTATTACATCAATCGCTTTAATTGACGCGCAGACAGGCAAATCTATTGTAACTTACGATGAGTCACGGATTTATTTTAAAAAGATGAGCCCGGCCGCGGTTAAGAAATACATAGATGAAAACCACGTGCTGGATAAGGCAGGGGCGTACGCCATACAGGAAAACTCCGACCCTTTTGTTAGAAAAACAACGGGCAGCTACTATAACATTGTGGGGCTTCCGATAGAAAAGCTGATTACCACGCTTAAGTTATGGGACAGAATTTAGCCCCCGGAACAGAAAAGACTACTTAATTTTATTTCTTAACGAGTCTATTTTTCTGCCAAGAATCGCTATATCATCCGGAAGTTTACCATCAAACTTAATATAACCTAATTCCCCGCTTATAATAAGAACAGCTTCAACTTCTGACAAAGAAGCGTTTGCCATTGACAGAAAATTAGCAAAATCTTTGCCTGTTTTTCTGCTTTTACCTTCTGCAATATTCAACGAGACAGAGACAACAGCACGTTTAAGCTGTTGTTTTAAATTGAATTCTTCTGATTTAGGAAAATTTTCTGCAATTGCATAAACATTCTTAATAAGCGCAACACTATCACGCCATATGGTTAAATCCCTATAAGTACTCATTTCCCCCCCTATGTTTTTAATACTGATTTGTCCATTTTAAAAGGTTGCCCAGCCGCTTAGCCGCCCAGCCGCCCAGCTGCGGTTTTAAAAGGTTGCCCAGCCGCTTAGCTGCCCAGCTGCCCAGCTGCGCCTTAAAAAGGTTGCCCAGCCGCTTAGCTGCCCAGCCGCCCAGCCGCGTCTTTAAAAGGTTGCCCAGCCGCTTAGCTGCCCAGCCGCCCAGCTGCGCCTTAAAACACGCCCTTAAGCTTCGTTCCGCATTTTCCGCAATTGCCTTCCGGTGTCAGTTTTAATACTTTTACTTCATACAAATCACGTTCAATAAGTTTCTCGCCGCAGTTGGCGCAGAACGTGTCGCAGCCGCCCGCGTCTTTTGGGACATTGCCGATATAAACATGTTTTAATTTCTGTTTTGCCCTTTGATAGACTTCCTGAAGCGATTCTATTGATGTTGGGTCTATGTCCATTTTATACTGCGGATAATAGCGCGAAAAATGAATCGGAATTTCCGGCGATATAGACTCTACCCATTCCACAATCTGGTCAATATCATCCCTGTCATTTAACGCGGGAATAACAAGCGTGGTAAGTTCAACATGCACACCGGCTTCATATGCCATTTTTATTGTTCTCATTACAGGTTCTATCTGCCCGTTGCAGACTTCCCTGTAAAACATCTCTGACCCGGCTTTTAGGTCTATATTCATCGCATCAATATGGGGAAGCAGCTCTTTAAGCGGCTCTTCACTGATAAATCCGTTTGTTACAAGTACATTCCTTAACCCTTTTTCCCGGGCATGAACGGCAGTGTCATACACAAATTCATACCATATGGAAGGTTCGTTATAAGTATACGCTATGCCTGAAGAATTATGGCTGACCGCGATGTTGACAATGTCTTCTTTTTCAAAGTGCTCTGTGTCCACATCCATGCGCTGCGAAATTGACCAGTTCTGACAGAAGGTGCATTTAAAATTACACCCCCACGAGCCAATGGAAAATATATTTTTGCCCGGCATAAAATGATAAAGCGGTTTTTTCTCTATAGGATCGTCCGAATAAGATGTAACTTCCCCGTATATTTTGGAGTACAGCACCCCGTCTATGTTTGACCTTACCCCGCAGATACCCGTCTTTCCCTTGGAAATAAGGCATCTGTGCGGGCAAAGCACGCACCTTGTCTTTAATACCGGTACTTTCTGGTAATACCTTGCTTCGTGAAGCAAAATAACCCCCGCTGCTAAAAATAATAACTATCCCGTTGAATATAAGTTTTATTATAGCAGAAAAACAGCGGCAAAGGAATCACTTTGAATAAAAAGTGTTAAAACCCGGGATAAAAAATTACTGTCACCGAATGATTGGCGCCAAGGCCGCCGTGCGTGGTAAACGCATAATCAAACCTGAAACTTTCCATCCTTACGCCCAGCCCGCCGTTAAGGCCGCTTATTGTGCCTTCTGAAGACATATAACCCGGCACAAACACATAGCCTGCGCGCAGAAAGATGTAATCTGAAATGGAGTATTCCGCCCCGCCGCATATTTCCTGCCTGCCATCCAGCCAGGCGTGCAGATCAACAGCAGCTTTTACCTTGTTCAGGCTGTCATTAAACAGCATTCTTGAAATTCCCAGGTTTAATGAAGGCGTAACATCCTGATTCGTGGCAATTTTTAAATTTTTAACAGCTATCCCCGCGTCCGCAATTCCGGTAAATACAAATATAGCTCCGGCATCCGCAACAAGCGCGGTGCTGTTTTCATAACCGTCATTATTACTGATAAACTTAAAAGACAAACCGGTAAACAATTTAAAAGTGGCAATGCTTACGTTGTAATCATCATAATAAGCAAGGGTCTGATTGGCATATCCCGCTGAAAATGCTATTGTATAAGGCCTTATGGTCTGACCTGTAAGAAAACCGTCGGGGTCAATGTAATCAAATTCGCCCATATCAACATGAACAAAACCCAGCCCAAGGCTGCCGGATCCCAGTTTTAAGGCGGTTTCAGCGGTTTTTACTGACGAATCAAGAAACCATTTATTGTAGGAAAAACTTATCTGGTTTTCACTTATTCTTCCCAGCCCTGCGGGATTCCAGTAAATGCCGGAACTGTCATCCGAAATAGATGTGTTGGCCATTCCCATTGCAGAAGCCCTTGCCCCTTTTCCTATGTCAAGTTCACTGAACAATGAACCGGTGCTGTCGG
This sequence comes from Candidatus Goldiibacteriota bacterium HGW-Goldbacteria-1, assembly GCA_002839855.1. Lineage (NCBI taxonomy): Bacteria > Candidatus Goldiibacteriota > Candidatus Goldiibacteriota bacterium HGW-Goldbacteria-1. Next base: position 10,921 of record PGYV01000002.1, on the reverse strand, counting down.
CAAGAACCATAACCGGAATGACAGATAAATATACAGCTAATATTAGTTCTTTCATTTTTTAATCATAAACTTCTTTGATTTAAAATCAATTTTATTACCTTCCATATCCTTTCCCTGAATAACATAATAATAGACTCCGGATACGTATTTGCTGGTATCAATCTTAAGCTGATACAGTTTTTCGTTGGGGGTGTCTCCCACGGTTATATCATAATCATCAACCAATTTTCCGGAGAAATCGTAAATGTATACCCTGCACTGCGCTTTCTTGTTTACATTAAATACAATTTTTACGCTGTCCTTACCCACATTAGGGCAAGGGACGCTGTCGCCTTCTTCCACAGTAGGCCTTGGCACCGGATCATAAGGCGTCTGCGTAGCGGTAAATTCAGGCGCTATGGTCGCGGTATGGATTACAGTAGAAGTGTACGTGGGAGTAAATGTGGCATTTAATACAGGAGTGTACGTGCGCGTAACAGTATTGGTCGCCGTAGGAGTATTTGTAACAGTTACTTCAGGAATGCAGCATATACCGTTTATATAAACACCACCCTGAGATGATGCCTGCATAGCCATTGCAATATTCCTTGCTTCATTAAAATGCATTTTTATAACACCATTTGTAAGCCCTGAATTTGCCGCAACCCAGGATGAACCGGAATCCGTGCTGATATGAACCAGCCCGGCAGGGCTCCATTCATATATCAACTGGCTTCCGGAACAAAGTACCGTTGATATGCCGTTTCTTCCGCTTACGCCTGCCGCCTGAGTATTAGTCTTTCTGGTAAATAACCCGCTGCTGTATTCATAAAACTTTCCGTCTCTGCAGGCAACATAAATTTTTTCCGCCGTGGAAAGCCTGTCAAAAGCAATTTCGGAAGTATCCTCGGATTCCAGCCCTAAAAGTTCAAGTGTATCTGTGCTCCATGTATATCTATAAATACCGCCTTTAGGGTCAGATGAATCAAATTTCGTGGCCACAATATAATAAACATCGGAATTCCATGGGCTCTGCTTAACCTGCCAGCAGGATTCCAGATTTAATGAATTTCCTGAATCTACCAGCTCCCAATTAATTCCATAATCCGGACTTCTGTAAATACCGGTATAATTTGCAGAAATCATTTTCCCGCTGCCTTCCCTGTCAGTTTCAAGAGAAACAATAATATATCCGCTTGTAAACTGCTTTAATACCGTCACAGTAGGCACTGACATTACATTTTCAAACCTGTAAATTTTTCCATTCCAATTACCCGCAAACATTACGTTATTATCACCGGGCTTGGACACAAAATCAGTAAAATCCCTTAAATCATAGACTTTTGTCATAACCTTTGAACTGTTATCATATTCAATCCTGTAAACACCATAATCGCTTCCCCAGCTTGATGTATATATGACACTTTTTCCGTTATTTTCACCAAGATATGCAGCCGCATTTATCGCCACCCCTGCCTGCATATATGGCTGCCAGGTTGAACAGGAATAAGGCTGCTGCGTCATAATAGGGGTGCTGGTTTTTGTGGCGGTGGGTGTGTCAGTTTTCGTTGCTGTGGCGGTTGGCGTAAAAGTACTTGTTGCTGTATAAAAGCTCTGACACGTTTCATCAATATATACACCGGTTCCGCTATAATTACCCGCTGACATCGCGATTGAAAAATCATCAGAGAAAACAAGTTTATTTACGCCTCCCGGGAGCCCTGTGGAATACTGCTGCCAGGTATTGCCCAAGTCCGAACTGCGGTAAACTTTTGTTGCCGCTGTATCGCCGCAAACATAAAGCATTTTAGACAGGCATGGAGCATTTACTATGTCAATTTTTCTTAACCCTGTTGTTCCCGGAACCGTTGTTTTTTGAACAAAAGAAGCGCCGTCATAAACAAACACTTTGCCCTGACGGGTAAGGACATATACAAGCGTGGTATTGCTGTCATAATCACACGCTAAATCTACAGTATCATCACCTACCAGCCCAAGTTGAACAAGTGTATCCTGGACAAAATTATAAACATAAAGCCCGCTTGTAACGTCAGCCTCTTCCTGCCTTATAGCGGCAATAAAATACTCGTCTTCATTCCACGGGCTTTGTTCTATCTCTACAACCGCTTCTGTCCTGTACGGGCTTGAAGCGTCAACCAATGACCACGTTGCGCCATAATCAACTGACCTGTATGTCCCGTTAATCGCCGCGATTAAGACTTTACCATTAGCCCGCGGGTCAAAAATAATATTATAAACCGGCGCTCCAAAAGCTTTTACTGCCGTCACTGTAGGCACTGCCGCAAAATTTTCAAATTTATAAAGCTGCCCGTTCCAGTTACCCGCAAGCGCTATGGTTGGATTTGCCGGATCGATTTTAAAATCCAGAAAATCCCTCAGATTATATACTTTTACCATTGATGTTTGCGCACCAAGTTTTTCTATTCTCCACACCCCATATTCGTTGCCCCATCCTGCGGCATAAAAAGTATATGCAGATGAAGTGTTTTTGCCCATATAATCAACAGCATTGAATTCATAACCTGATCCGGTCACATAATTCCATGCAAACACAGAATGACAAAGTGATAATAACATTATAAAAAACAAAAGATTTTTTTTCATACGCCCTCCCGCTAAATTTATATTTACACTATATTTATATACCCTTCAATAATTTATGTCAAGTATTTTTGCAGTTTTAAAAACATAAGAATTTATATCAGCATTTATATATGAAATGCTGAATTAAGCTTTAAATTTAACACCTATTATTTCTTTTAGTTTTAGCACAAATCCCTTTATACCTTTGTTCCAGTCGTAATATCCATATATATAAGTTTTGCCCCCGGCCCCAAGTTTATTCATTTTTTTCAGACATTTGGAAATCATCTGCGAATATGCCTTCGCCGAAACCCCGCTTAAATGCACATACCCCTTAAAATCTTTAATCTCGCCCACGCTGTTAGCCGCCACTTCCGCACCAAGCGCAAGGTATTCCCTTAATTTCATGGATGCCCTGTGCAGGTTTACCGGTTCATTTTTATAGTACACCAGGCACAAATCAGCTGCCATTATATACGGTACAATTTCCTGCTGGGTCAGCTGCCCGGTAAAAACCACTTTATCGGATAACCCCATTTTTGCCGCTCTCTTTTTATAGTAATTAAGCATAGGCCCGCCGCCGCCGACTATCAATACAAAATCTTCTTTTAAACCCTTTACAGCATCAAAAATATCATCAAGATAAGATGCAATATTAAGGTGCGCCGTGTAAAACAGAATTTTTTTGCCGTTATAAACACTTTTTATTCTGCGCGAAAGCACTGCCGCAGCAGAAGTTTTTTTATACAAAGATAAATCCACACACTGTTTAAGCATGTACACATTTCCTTTAAACCGCGGGTGCTCTTTTTCAATAAGCTTGATAAGCGTTTCGTTATGGCTGGTCAGATAATCCGCTTTTTCAGTTAATACATGCTGAATATTTTTTATTAACCCCGATAAAAATCCGCCGCGGTAGCCGTAATCCATGTCATCTATATCTATTATAAGCTTTGCGCCGCCTGCCTTTAAAATAAGCGCCGGCAGGACAGTATTGGGATATGGTTTGACTATTATTACCGCGTTATATTTTCTGTTAAGCGTCATAAAGAAATAATAAAAAAGGGTGAAAAGAAAATCCAGCATAAAGGGCATACTTTTGAACGGGGGCGCAATGTAATCCGCGTCAGCGTGTTTTTTAAGGTATTTATAGATGTAAAAAGCCCTTAACGTGGAACCCGTGTTTGACGCCTGAGAGGATAAGACAAGAACCTTCAATTACGCTTTCCTTATTGTTTTAAGTTTTACTTCACTGACTATCTCCGGCTTATTGCCTGTTATAGCCCTTGCAAGCCCGAATATAGTCCCCGCGCCATAACACAGATGCAGTGTGAAAAAACATAAAAATATAAAAGGTATAAACGGAATGTCATTTAGCTGTACAGCGGCTTCATAGGAGAAAGCTAATGTAAGCGCCAGATATACAAAGAATGGAATGGATATAAAAATACCGCCGCCGGTAACCGCCGCAAAAAGCAGATACAGCACAAATAAAGCCGGGACAAAGTTCATCATCGCGGAGTTATCAAAAGAGATAACGGCCTGCTCGCCCCTGCCCCTTCCGTAATTAAAACACTGCTTTACAAACGCCGTATAGTCATGCCTTGCGCTGCGCTGCACCGCGGCTTTGGGTTCATATACTATCTTTGCCCCGGAAGAACTTACACGCGTCAGGAATTCATTTTCTTCATTGGGATACAGGTCTTCCCTGAAGCCGTTCATATTATTAAAAACATCTTTCTTGACCGCCATGTTGCAAAGAATCATTTCATGCTCGCCTGTATATCTTTTATTACCCGCTTTTTTATACCTTGCGCTGCTTTTAGCGGAAGCCCAGGAACTTGATAATACGGCGCCGAATGATTTTTGAATCCTGCTGTCAGTATCCGGTGTCAGCGCGGGCCCCCCGCATACAGCGGCAGAAGCATCGCTTTGAAAGGCTTCCAGGACAGATTCAACACCGCCCGGCTGTAACACAGAATCGTCATCAAAAAAATATATTATATCCCCCTGCGCCTCTTTAACCGCCATGTTTCTCTGAAGCGACGGATTCTGTCCCTGCGCAAGGATTATCTCTTCAAAAGGGTACGCTTGTAAATTAGTAATTACTTTTTCTTCCTCTTCCAGCGAACGTACCGCCACAACCGCCGTTATCACTTTAACCCTCCATATTGCCTGATGACATTGGGAATTTCGCGCAGCGACTTTATAACCGCTACTCCATCAGGTGCTTTTCCTGCCTTAAAAGTAAACTGCGCGTCCTTGGTTTCACGCAGCAGCCATACAGGCTTTATACCCGCGGCAACAGAGCCCATAATATCCGCCAGATAATTATCGCCTATATATATCACATTTTCTCTGTCAAAACCGCATTTTTTTAAGGCAAGTTCATATATTTTTTTATCGGGTTTTTCAACACCGGCATCTTCTGACACCACTATCCAGTCAAACTGCTTTGTAAGCCCCAGCCGGTCAAAAACTTTTTTTAAATCACGCGGGGCGTTTGAAATTATGCCCGCCTTTATTCCCGCTTTTTTTAACCCTTTTATTACTCCCCAAACTTCATCATACACCCTGAAACTTGTACCGCGTTTAAGCCTTGCTATTACTTCATTTTTTAAATTATTATCTTTTATCCCAAGTTTTTTCAGGACAGAGTCCATATAAACGTGCCATTTTTCGGTGTCATTTAATTCCGCCTTTTGAACTATCTCTTTCATATCGTGAGCGGACTGTAAAAGCACGGCATTAAGCTTAGCGCGGTTTACTTTTTTTCCGGCTTTTAAAAGATACCTGTGGGTAATAGTCGCCAGGGAGGGATTTCTGTGTATAAGCGTCTCTCCCGCGTCAAAAAAAACCGCTTTTACTTTCATTTTTCCAGTTTCCGGGTTATGTGTTTTACCGCGTCTTCAGGCGTGTCCACCACTTTAAAAAGGTTCATATCTCCCGGCGATATGGCGCCGTGTTCCATAAGCGAATCTTTCAGCCAGTCTATAAGCCCGCTCCAGTATTTTCTGCCGTAAAGCGCCACGGGAAACGGTTTAACTTTATGCGTCTGAATAAGCGTGACAGCTTCAAAAAGTTCATCCAGCGTGCCGAACCCCCCCGGGAATACCACAAACCCTGTTGCATATTTCAGAAACATAACTTTTCGGGCAAAAAAGTACCGAAACCCAACCTGGGTCTGCGCGTATTTGTTCGGCTTCTGTTCAAAAGGAAGCTCTATATTCAGCCCTACGCTTCTTTTGCCGGCGTCAAAAGCTCCCCGGTTTGCTGCTTCCATGATTCCGCCGCCGCCGCCTGTAATTACGGTATAATTTTTTTTCGCAAGGATGTTTGCAGTCTTTCTGGCCGCTTCATAATACTTGCTTCCCGCCGCTTCCCTTGCAGAACCAAAGATTGTCACGCCTTTTGTAATATCTCCCAGGTCTTCAAACCCGTCCACAAATTCTGAAATTATACGGAACATTCTCCAGCTGTCGTCGGCTATATCTTCAAGTACATAACGCTCTCTTGTGCTCATTTAATCTCTCCTTAAAATATTTTTTATCTGATTTCCGGATATATTCCAATTACGTCCTTATCCGCTTTGTCAGATCCAATTCCTGTTATAGCCCAGATAAGCCCGTGTATCTGCCGTATGGGCGCTATCGCAATTCCTATCGCCACCCTGCCGGCAAGCGCTTCGGCAAACTTTGACTTATAAATTTTAAAAAACTCATCCGGTTGTGCTTCCGGCGTGTTAAAAGTGAAATTAACGTCAAACACCCCGCTGGCGTCCTTTAAAAAATCCGTCATCTGCGAATAAGAGACACCAAACAGCGATTTAATATCAAGGTCTGTTTTCTCTTTTATTTTAACATTTTTAAAACGCATGATGTTATTAAAACTCACCTGCCGCAGTTCATTCTTAAACTGCACAATAAAATCTATTTTACCGCCTTGAATAACCGCATTGCTGCGGGCAAACAGCGGCGCCAGTTCTTCCGCGCTTATCCCCTTTCCAAATACAGATACCGAAAGCCTGTTGCGGTAATTAGGAAAGAAATCAAACCTTATATTTATTTTCTGCGATGTATCCCCCTGAAAATTGCCGTTACCCTGAAAAATAAGTTTCTGCCCGCTTTGTGCTCCGGTGTTTATAAACCTGCTTTTGCCCGAAATACCGGAAACCTTCACTTCCGTAAAAGAGGCCGTATCCAGATAAACAATTTCGGAGTTCTTAACTGAAAGGTAATTAAAATAAGGCATTATAAACGGAGCCGTTTTTGCCTTTTCTTTTTCATAGACATCATCAGCCGAATATATTACCGTAAGGCCGTTTAATATCGCCCCGTCCAGCGCCTTAAAAATGTCCTTCTTTATGATGTTACGGACACGCACATCCAGGGTAAGCCTTTTTATCCTTGCGTTATCTCTTATTTTCACGTCAAAAAACGTTATTCTGTCAGGTATGACACTTACGCAGAAAGCATATCCCGAAGACCTGTCAATTACCTTAAGCGCGTCCTTAATATATACATTCAGGATAAGGTTGTATCCTGTAAAAATAACCGCCATAAGCATTAAAATCCCGCGCACATTACGTTTCATAATAGCTCCTCCACGAGTCAGGTTACAGGTTACAGGTTACAGGTTACAGGTTACAGGTTACAGGTTACAAGTTACAGGTTACAGGTTACAGGTTACACGTTTCAGGTTACAAGTTTCAGGTTACAAGTTTCAGCTGACAAGTTGTCACCTGTCACCTGTCACCTGTTACTTGTCACCTGTCACCTGTTACTTGTCACCTGTCACCTGTCACCTGTTACTTGTCACCTGTCACCTGTCACCTGTCACCTGTCACCTGTCACTTGTTACTTGTTACTTGTTACTTGTCACCTGTTACTTGTCACCTGTAAGCTGTAACTTGAAACTTGTTACTTAAAAAAGATCCAACTGCGGTTTTTTCTTTTTCGTATTTGCGGTGTCCGGTCTTTTGAATATTGATATTTTACCGAATTCCCCGTCAAAACCCGGAACCAGATTTACTTTTTCCTGTCTTACAAGCATTATTGCTTCCGCGGTTTTTTCATCGCAGATATTTATTAACTGTTCCGGCGTCCTGTCCAGAAGTATTTCAAATTCGGTGCCGCCTTTTACAAGCATCTTTTCATATGCTTCCTGAACCTTCTTGCTTGACGGGGATACTTCCTTTACATCCGCAATTATCTCTTCCAGCGGTATTACATGCTTCTGCGGTATGGCGTCTTTTGATATATAATCCCACGGCCTGTCCGCAAGTTCTTCCACACGGTGCAGCACGCCAAGAACCAGCGTTTTATTACATACAGGGCATATGTTTTTGTTTTTTATTGACTCTTTGGGGTGGTAATTTATACCGCACAGCCGGTGTCCGTCGTTATGGTATTTTCCCTCTTCCGGGAAAAACTCTATTGTATAAAGGAATTTCTTTTTGTCTTTCTTATATATGGCATTTTTAATGGTTTTATATTCAAGGCTGCATTCAAAAACATTTGCTTCCCTGCCTATCTTGCGGGGCGAATGCGCGTCTGAATTGGATATAAGCGTGATATTATCAAGCGCGGATATTCTGTGGTTCATGGCAGCATCTGATGACAGCCCGGTTTCTATGGCGTGTATGTGTTTTGCCTGATCTTCAAAACACTCTTCTATACTGTCAAAGCCGGACTTGCTGCCAAAAACAGAGAACCACGGCGTCCATACATGCGCCGGTATAACCATGGCGTCAGGCGCGATATCAAGGGTAAGCTTTACAAGGTCTTTTGCGGGAAACCCAAGTATGGGCCTGCCGTCTGACCCGGTATTGCCAAGAGTGGCAAGCTTTTTAGAAAACTTCTCGGCAGATAACATATCCGGCATTATCACAAGCATGTGCACCTTGCGGACTTTATCACCCTGCTTATAAATGTGGGATATCTCTGTTGAAAGCACCATTCTTGACTTGAATTTGCTTTTTTTAACTTTGTACAAACCCGGTTCAGCTTCTTCAAGCTTGTTTTTTAGCTCACCAAGATAAGCCGGATGCTGAAAATCACCGGTACCTATAACAGAAATGCCTTTTTTATCCGCCCACCCGCATATTTCCACCGGGTTCATGGACGCGCTTGTAGCGCGGGAATATTTAGAGTGAACATGAAAATCCGCTATTATTCGCAAAGAAACACCTCATAAATTATTAAAAACCGATGGTCAGAAGATCAGAAGGTCAGATGGTCGGTTAAACCTTCTGACCTTCCAACCCTCTAACCTTCCGACCTTCTAATCTTTTTAACCGCCTTCCTGTGACTGGTAAATGCCAGAAGAGGCAGTTTATTGATGTTAAAAAACTTTGCTTCAAGTTCGTCTTTGCCGGGTTTTAATTTTCCGGTATAACCTTCAACTTTTATGACAGGTACTATTACAGTTCCGTACATAAAAGAGTTTTCTGTCAGCACGCTTACTATTTCAGCTTTTTTTGCTTTTAAACCCGTTTCTTCAAACAGCTCCCTTTTTGCGGCTGCCTGCACGGTTTCGCCCTGTTCCGCGAAACCGCCCGGAAGCGCCCACATTCCGCGGCCGGGATGAATATTTCTTTTAACAAGCAATAATTGACCGCCCTGTACTACAACGACCGCGGTGCCAACAAGCGGATTATCATAAAAAAAATCGCCGCACTTTGGGCAGTAATGCCGTTTAAACCCGTGTTCTTTTTTATCTTCAAACCTTGCGGAACAATACGGGCAGTATTTTAATTTTTTTCTCATTTACAGCTCCGGTTATTTAATATAAATGACACCGTAAACCGGTTTTGCTTTGCCGAACTTGAATTTAAGCTGCTTTGCGGTGAAATCACTTTTTAATATCATGGGTTTGTCATATTTTTTTTCATCAATTAACAGCCCGGGCAGCATCCCTTTGGCGTCCGCCCCTGACAGTTCAATTGACAGTAATTTCTTTGCTGTTTTTTTCATGAACGTCACGCAGGAAACTTCCGCTTCATTTTCAAAAACATCATTCCAATCCATTACATTATCTTCATACGGAATCTCTTTTTTGCTGAACATGCTGTCAAAAGCAAGCCTTGCTTTGGCTGCCGCCTCTTCATTGTGATACTTTCTTACAATTGCTTCGCCAAGTTTAACCTTAAAATCTCTCGGATTTTCGCCTTTTGCCATTGCTTCTTTCATCGCTTCAATAATTTCAAATGATTCATCCGTCAGCAGTTCAAAATACTGAATTATTAAACTGTCCGGAATTGACATCACCTTGCCGAACATGTCTTCGGGGGTAAAATTTAAACCTATATAGTTTCCCAGCGACTTACTCATTTTATTCTTTCCGTCAAGGCCAAGAAGTATGGGGTTAAACAGCCCTACCTGCGGCTCTTTGCCGCTTTCTTTCTGAAGGTATCTGCCGGCAATTACGTTAAAGCGCTGGTCTGTTCCGCCAAGTTCTATATCCGCTTCCACCATTACGGAATCATACCCCTGCATTATAGGGTAAAAAAGTTCGTGTATGGAAAGCGGCACGCCTTCTTTAAACCGCTTGTCAAAATAGTCGTGTTCCATCATCTGGGCAACGGTAAACTTGGACACCATTGTTATGACATCCATAAAATTCATTTTACCGAACCAGTCGCCGTTAAAAACAACTTTCACTTTATCTTTATCAAGAATCCTAAACGCCTGTTCCTTATATGTGGCCACATTTTTCATAATAGTCTCACGGTCAAGCTGCGGCCGTTCCGCCATTCTGCCGGAAGGGTCGCCAATCATTGCCGTGTAATCGCCGATAATAAGAATGGCTGTGTGACCCAAATCCTGAAACTGCCTTAATTTATTTAAGCCCACAGTATGGCCAACGTGAATATCGGTAGCCGTGGGGTCAATTCCATATTTAATATTTAACGGTTTGCCTGTCTTAACGGATTTCTGCAGTTTCTTTAAAAGGTCCTCTTCTGTCACGATATCAACTATACCGCGCTTTATTATCTTAAGCTGTTCTTCCGCACTTTTCACTTTTATCCTCCTGAATTGTATTATTATAGAAGCTGAGAAGTTACAGCTGACAAGTTACAGCTGACAAGTTACAGCTGACAAGTTACAAGTTACAAGTTACAGCTTACAGCTTACAACTCACCTGTCACCTGTCACCTGTCACTTGCTACCTGTCACCTGTCACTTGCTACCTGTCACCTGTCACTTGCTACCTGTCACCTGTCACCTGTCACTTGTTACCTGTCACTTGCTACCTGTCACCTGTCACTTGTTACCTGTCACTTGCTACCTGTCACTTGCTACCTGTCACTTGCTACCTGTCACTTGCTACCTGTCAC